>JBBRWC010000043.1:0-32483 GCA_038246255.1 Planctomycetota bacterium | reverse complement strand
CGTCGTGCGCTCCGCGGCCGTGCCCGCCGACGATCCGCAGGTGTTGGCCGCCCAGGGCCGCGGAATAGCTGTCCTCAAATACGCGCAGCTTCTCGGGCGTCTCGCGCCGCCCGCGCGCACCCTCGCGGTCGCGGGCACACACGGCAAGACCACGACGACGTGGATGCTCTACCGCGCGCTCGCGGCCCTGGCGGCGCGCGGTGAAGGCCTGCCCTTGTACGACGAGCGCGCGCGCCGCGGCCTGCGGGCCGGAGCCCTCGTGGGTGGTTTGGATCGCGAGCTCGGCGTGAACGCCATCCCGCCCAACCCGGACGGTTGGTTCGCGGTGGAGGCGTGTGAGTACGACCGCAGTTTCCTCGAACTCACACCGTTTGCCGCCGCAATCACAAACGTCGACGCAGACCACTTGGACTGTTTTGGCGACCTCGCTGGCGTCACGCGGGCCTTTGTCGAGTTCGCCGGGCGTGTCAACCCGCGCGGGCTGCTCGTCCTCGGACGGGACGTGCCCCAGTCGGTTGAAGCGGCGGCCCATTGCCGTGTTTGGCGCCTTGGCCGCGAGCTACTGATCGACGACCTTGGGCTCGTCGATGGCCGTGCGGTCTTTTCCCTCGTGGGTCCGCCGCCCTTGGGCCTGCCGCCGGGCAGCACCGGATGGCGTGTGGAGCGGATCGAGCTTTCGGTGCCCGGGCGCTTCAACGCGGAAAACGCCGCCGTTGCGATTGGCCTGTGTCTTGGGGCCGCGGGTGACCAGGGCTTGGGTGAAGCGGCGTCGGCGGCTGCCGCGGTCGCCGCGTACCCCGGCGCCGCGCGCCGCTTCGAGCCCTGGGGCGAAGTGTTTGGCGTGCGGCTCGTCCACGACTACGCCCACCATCCGACCGAAGTGCGCGCCACCCTCGAAGCCGCGCGCGGAGCCGCGCCCGGTGCGCCACTCGCAGTGCTCTTCCAACCGCACCAGGGCACCCGCACCGCGCACTTCCTCGAGGAGTTCGCCGACGCGCTCTGCACCGCGGACTTCATCGTGGTCGCCGACGTGTACGGCGCCCGCCGCGCCGCCGCCGGCGAGCCGCTCGCGGCCGCACCTGAACTTGTCGCCGCGCTCGAGCGCCGCGGGGCGCGCGTGTTGTTCGGCGGTCCGCTGCGCGAGGCCGCGCGCCTGTTCGCGCGGAACGTTCCTATGGGTGCTCTCGCCCTCGTGGTGGGAGCCGGCGACATCGACCGTATCAAGGATGATTTGTGTGATGACTTGGCCCTGCGCAGCCGTCCAGAAAGCGCCTCTCGCCGCTAGGACGACCCTGCGTGTCGGAGGTGTGGCCGAGTGGCTGCTCGAGCCCGCCGATCCGACGGAGCTCGCGGCGGCCGTGCGCGCGGTGCGCGCGCGCGGTTTGCCCCTGTGGCTGCTCGGCGGCGGCGCAAACCTCGTGATCGCCGACGGCGAGCTCGCGGGTGTGGTCATCGCCACCGATCGCGTCAAACGGGTGTGGCGCTGGCACGGCCGCGACGATCCCTTCGGGGTGGACGTGCCGCCCGAACATTTCCCCGAGCGCGAGATCGGAGCGCCCGCGTGGCTGGTTGCATGGGCGGGCGAATCGATGCCGGGGCTCGTCAACCGCTCGAAGGCGCTCGGTTGGACCGGCATTGAGGGCCTCGCCGGCGTACCCGGTAGCCTGGGTGGCGGCGTGGCGATGAACGCGGGGGGCAGTTGGGGCGAGCTGTGGGACAGCGTTGACCGCGTGCGCATCCTCGAACCCGACGGTTCGATCGTCGATCGCGATCGGGACGCGTTTGCTCCCACCTACCGCAACGCACACCTCGGGCCGCGCATCGTCCTCGCGGCGGCGCTGCGCCTCGAACAATCGACAAAACGCCACGTCGAGGAGCGGGTGCGTTCGTATTTGGAGCACAAGCGGCGTGTCCAACCCGTGACCGAATGGTCCGCGGGGTGTGTGTTCAAGAACCCGCCCAAGGACAAGAGCGCGGGGAAGGGCGCGGGCCAACTGATCGACGAAACCGGTTTGAAGGGCTTCGCGAAGGGTGGCGCTCAAGTCAGCCCGCTGCACGGCAACTTCCTCGTCAACACCGGCAACGCGCGGGCGAGCGACGTGCTCGCCCTGATCGCGGAGGTCGAAACGCGCGTTCTGGAGCGCACCGGGGTCGCGCTGGAGCGCGAGGTGAAGGTGTGGCCGGAAGGGGGCCCGCTGCCGAGCGCGTAAAGTGCGAAGAGGGGGTCGGTGGCGGCCCGTTTCCGCGCGGTGGGCACCCGTCCCGGCTCCGGTTCTCACCCTCGGGCCCGCTCCGAAAGGCTCTCAGGGAATCGCGTCTGCGGCCGAATACATGCATTGGCGGCCGGGGCTCTTCCGGCAAGTCGAACCCTCCCCACCCTCCCCTGTCCCCGGATCGTCCCCCAACGATCCTCTCGACTGGCCCTTCGGAGAGTCCCCGGCCGCCGCTATCCTTATCGGGTCCCCTGTCCCCACGGGGCGGGACGGGGGCGCCCGGGCGTCCCAGGTGGGGGCGCTGGGTCACCGCCTAGCCCCGTGGGGATTCTCGTGAACCACTCCTCTTCGGCTTCCGACGCGGACAGCGCGCGCAATGCCCTTGCGCCTGCCGTTGGCGGCGCCGTCACAAAGGGGCCGTTTCCTCTCACGACCCTGCGTCACTCGGTGTCCCACCTGATGGCCTCGGCCGTCGCGAAGTTGTGGCCGGAGGCTAAGTTCGGCTTCGGACCTTCGATCGAGCACGGCTTCTACTACGACCTCGATCTGCCGGCGCCGCTGGAAGAGGGCGATCTCAAGCGCATCGAGAAAGAGATGCGGCGCATCGCGAAAGCTGCGCCGGAGCTAACCTGCGCGGTGGTGTCGCGCGAGGACATCCGCGCACGCCTCGCGGCGCTCGGCCAGATCTACAAGGTCGAAGCGGTCGACCTGATCCCCGCGGGCGAAAAGATCACGCTCTACAGCCACGGGGACTGGTTCGATTTGTGCGAAGGCCCGCACATCGACCGGCTCGACCGGCCGTTCGCGTTCAAGCTGCAAAGTGTCGCCGGTGCCTATTGGCGCGGCGATGAAAAGCGGCCGATGCTGCAGCGCATCTACGGCACGGCGTTTTGGAGCGAAGAAGACCTCGCGCGCCACCTCGAATGGCTCGAGGAAGTCAAAACCCGCGACCACCGCCGGCTCGGCACCGAGCTCGACCTCTTCAGCGTCCACGCGGAAGCGGGCGCGGGTTTTGTGTTCTGGCACCCGCGGCTTGGCATCGTGCGCCACGAGATCGAGGACTTCTGGTGGCGCGAGCACATCGCGCGCGGTTACCAGCCGGTCTACAGCCCGCACGTCGCACGCGAACAGCTCTTTGCGGTCTCCGGTCACCTTGAGAACTACGGCGAGATGATGTACGCGCCGATGGATCTCGACGACGTGCCCTATCGGGTTAAACCGATGAACTGCCCGGGGCATTCGCTGATCTACCGCACCCGCGGCCGCAGCTACCGCGAGCTTCCGCTGCGCTGGGCCGAGCTCGGCACGGTGTACCGTTACGAAAAGTCGGGGGTCGTGCACGGCATGTTGCGTGTGCGCGGCTTCACCCAGGACGACGCGCACATCTTCTGCACGCCGGAACAACTGCCCGAGGAGATCGCGGGTGTGTTGGATCTGATCCACCACGTGCTGTCGACGTTCGGCTTTGAATACACCGCGTACCTCGCGACCCGTCCGGAGCAAAAGTCGATCGGCGAAGACGCCATCTGGGAGCGCGCCACCCGCGCGCTCGCGGATGGCGCCGCGCGTGTTGGCATGCACCTCGAACTGGACGAAGGCGGCGGGGCGTTTTACGGCCCAAAGATCGACTTCAAGGTGCGCGATGCGCTCGGCCGCGAGTGGCAAAACTCCACTGTCCAGTGCGACTTCAACCTGCCCGAGCGGTTCGACCTTGAGTACACCGATTCGAGCGGCAACCGCGTGCGCCCGATCATGTTGCACCGCGCAGTGCTCGGGAGCCTGGAGCGTTTTGTCGGCGGCCTGATCGAGCACTACGGCGGCCGTTTCCCGTTCTGGCTCGCGCCCGAGCAGGTTGCCGTCATCCCGATCCGCGAAGAGCACGCGCCCTATGCGCGCGCTGTTGCGAAGGAGCTGTTTGCCGAGCAATTCCGCGTGCGCTGCATGGACGAGCCGACCCACATGAACAAACGCATCAAAACGGCGCAGCACGACCGCGTGCCGTTCCTTTTGGTGGTCGGCGGGCGCGAGGCCGAGGACGGCACGGTCGCCGTGCGCCCGCGCGGCGAGCGCGGCCAACGCACCATGCCCAGCGCGGAGTTTGCCCAGCTCGCACGTCAGTTGCGCGCGACGCGTGCGCTGGACGTGCCCGACTGGTCGGAAGCCGCGCCGTGAGCGGGTCGGTCGCGCGGTTGTTGCCTTTTGCGCTCGGACTCGCCGTCGTGGTGATGGCCGCGTGTGGCGGGTCCGGGACGAGCGCC
This sequence comes from Planctomycetota bacterium, assembly GCA_038246255.1. GTDB lineage: Bacteria > Planctomycetota > UBA1135 > UBA1135 > RI-242. The sequence continues at coordinate 28,012 of JBBRWC010000043.1, read as the reverse complement.
GCCCGGCCGCCCGACCTCCTGCTCGTCAGCCTCGACACCCTGCGCGCCGACCACCTGGGAAGTTACGGGTACGCGCGCGACACGTCGCCGTTCCTCGACGGATTGGCCGCGCGCGGAACACGCTTCGCACGCTGCATCGCGCCCGCTCCCCACACGGCGCCGAGCCACATGAGCGCGTTCACGGGCCTCGATCCCGCGGCGCACGGTGTGATCAATGCACGTGCGGACGCAGCGCGGGTGACGCGTGTGTCCGACCGCGCGCCGCTCCTTGCGGAGCAACTCGCGCGCGCCGGGTACTTCAACGCGCTCGTCAGCGAGGGGGGCAACGTGCGCCCCGAAATGGGCTTTGGCCGCGGGTTTCACGCGCGGGGTTTTGCGCTGGCTCCGATCGATTACAAGCTCGACGAAGTCAGCGCGGTGCTCGATCAAGCCGCGCCGGACCGGCCGCTGTTCCTTTTTTTTCACACGTACCTTGTCCACTCGCCCTACGTGCCGCCGGCGCCGTTTTTTGGGCGCTTCACGGACCCCGATTACCGTGGTGTGTTCCGCGCGCGCTACGACAAGCTCGCGTCGGCGCCGCTCCTGACGCAGTGGGGTGAGGCGGCGGGGTTCCTCGACACGGACTCGGCACCCACCGAAGCGGACTTGGCGTTCCTCGTGGGCCTCTACGATGAAGGCATTCAGCACGCGGACCATCAGGTCGAGCGGTTATTTGCCCGTTGGAGCGCGCGCCGGGACGCCGCGAACACGCTCTTCGCGGTGTTTTCCGACCACGGCGAAGAGTTTTTCGAGCACGGGCGACTGGGCCACCGCTGGGGGCTCTTTGGTCCGCTCGTCCACGTGCCGCTGATCGTCGTCGGTCCCGGAATTCCCGCGGGCCGCGTGGTGCCGCAAACCGCATCGCTGTCGGCCCTGGGTGCGACGCTCCTCGACGCGCTCGGGCTCGACCCCACGCCGCTGGCTTCCGCGGGAGTGCTGCCCCTCGTGCGCGCTGCACCGAGCGCTGCACCGGCTTTTGGACAAAGCGGGCCTTTCAAAGGCAACGGCCGCGTGGAGCTCGTCGAAGCGGGCGATCGGCGGTTGCTGCGGACGTGGGGGACGGGCGTGGCCCGGGTGGGGTTGTTCGATCCCGCCGCGGACCCGTTCGACCGCGTGGATCTTGCGTCCGCCGAGCCCGAGCGTGCGAATGCCCTGATCGCGCTCCTCGACGAACGCCTGGTTCTCAATCTGGACCGCGCGACGGTGTTGCCGCCGGCACTACGCGGGGAATTGGATCCGAATGCGGCGCGCGAACTCGCCGCGCTGGGCTACACCGGCGATTGACCCCGGCGCCCCGCGACCAGGTTTCGTCGATTTTGCAGGATCCCGCACACGCGCGTCGGCGCCGCGCGTAACCACGGCGCGTCCTGGCGGAAAGCTGCGACCCCACGGCTTACGTAACTAGCCCGGATGATTCAGTGCGCTTTCCAACCAAACGGGCCACCCGGAGGCCCACGGCCGCCTTTCGCCCTCTGGCGGCACTTTGCGACCACGGGCGTCCTCGTTGACCTGTTCAAGGCCGACTGTGGATCCCGCGGCCGCAAAGCACTGCCAGACGCCGACTTGGGCTCGTCTGCTCGAAAACCTGATGATTAACCCGGGGTAGCTCGGGTTCACCTTCGTCACCGAGCCCGCCGTTCAGAGTCCTTCGACGTTCCTCGGGGTCCGCGTGGCCTCTCTCAAATCCCGCCTTTCAACAAAAATCCCATGTCGCACTCCCTGGCACACCCGTCTCCCGATCGCCGCAGGCTTCTGACTGGAGCCGCGGCCCTCGTCGCCGCCGCGGGCCTTTCGAGCTCCGCATCCGCGCGTGAACCCCGTCGCGGGCCTTTCACTTCGCAAGACAACGGCGAGCGCAGCGGACCGATCACGCTGATGGACCTGCCCTATCCGGACAACGCCCTTGAACCCGTGGTCTCCGCCGCGACCCTCTCGTTCCACCACGGCAAACACCACAAGGCCTACGTCGACAACACCAACGCGGCGATCAAGGGCACCGACCGGGAAGCACAACCCCTCGAGGAAATCGTCAAGCTCGCCGCCGCGGGCTCCGACGAGAAGTCGCGCAAGCTGTTCAACAACGCCGCGCAGGTCTGGAACCACGACTTCTATTGGAAGTCGATGTCCGCGGACGGCGGCGGCAAGCCCAAGGGCGATCTTTTGGCCGCGATCGAGCGCGATTTTGGCTCCTTCGAGAAGTTCGCCGAGGAGTTCGCGAAGACCGCCACCGGGCAGTTTGCGTCCGGTTGGGGCTGGTTGGTCCAGGAGGATGGGGGCAAGCTCGCCGTGATGGCGACGTCGAACGCCGATCTGCCGCTCGTCCACGGCAAGCGCGCGCTCCTTACCGTCGACGTCTGGGAGCACGCTTATTACCTCGACCATCAAAACCGCCGCGCCGACTACGTGCGCGAATGGATCGACAAGCTTGCGAACTGGCGTTTTGCGGCCGCGAACCTCGCGGGTTGATCCGCGGTCGCGAGCGCGCGATCAGGGGTTTCGCTGTGGCGCAAAACGCCGCGTGAGGTCCGCGATCGTGCGCTCGGTCGCTTCCGCGAGGCCAACCCGCTCTTCGTAACCCAGGTCGCGCCGCGCGGGCCCGAGGTCGTAGGTGTGCGTCGAGCCCAGTTGCTGCGCCACAAAGCGTGTCATCGGCGGTTCGCCTGCAAGGCGCAAGACACTCCAAACGCGCTCGAGTGCCGCACCGGCGGCAAAGGCCGCGCGCGACGACAGGCGCCGCGTGGGGCGTGGGACACCGAGCGCATCGAGGATCCCGAAGATCCACGGCCAAAGCTCGACCGACTCCGCTTGGTTGACGAAATAAACGCGCCCCGCGGCGACTTCGGAGCGCACGAGGCTCTTCGCTGCGGCGATGTGCGCGTGCGCGCCGTTGTCGACGTAGGTCAACGACACGCGGTTCTTGCCCGATCCGACGATGGGCAGTCGCCCCGCGCGCGCGCGCTCGATGACCCGCGGCAACAGATGCGGATCCCCGGGTCCAAACACCAGGTGTGGGCGCAGCGCGACGGTCAGAAGCTTCCCATTGGGCGTTTCGAGCCCATTCGCGGCGCGCACGAGCCGTTCGGCCTCCGCCTTCGACGCGGGATAATGGGCGCGGTGGCGCGCGGGATAAGGAAGCTCCGGACCCGCGTCGAGATGGTCCGTGCCGTCGAATACGACGCTGGGTGAACTCGTGTGGACAAAGCGCGCGCAACCCTCGTCGACGGCGGCGTCCAAGAGCACCTGTGTGCCACGCACGTTGGTGCGCCAGTAGGACTCGCGCGGGCCCCACACACCGGTCAGCGCTGCGACGTGGAACACTGTCGGATGGCCCGCGACGGCGCGGCGCACCGCATCAAACGTGGCGGTGCCAAGGTCGAGCTCGACTTGGCTCACTCCCAAGACGTCGAGCGCGGGATAACGCCCGCGGCTCACACTCGTAACGCGATAACCCTGCTCACGTAGCCGCCGCACGAGCGCGCCGCCGAGAAAACCTCCGCCGCCGGTGACCAGACAGGCCCCTAGATCGTCGAACACAGCCATCGCCGTGAAGCGTAACGCAAGGCGCGCCCCACTTTCACATCCGCGCGCGCAGCATGCGTGTCGCCCACTTCGCGAGCGTTAGCCGGTGGATCTTCGCGTTGTGGCGCACGTCGACGGGGAAACCGCGGTGGAAGACGATGTGCGCGGGCTGTGGTAGGTGGGGGGCCGCGTGTTCGAGGTGCGCCGTGATGCGGGCGCGCTCCATCGCAGCCTGGTTTCCTCGCGGAATCCGGCCGCCTTCGAGTTCGACGACGAGGCACAAAATCTGCTCACCCGATGGGCCGATACCCACCAGCGCGGTGCGATGGACTCCGCTCAGCGTGTCGGCCACCGCTTCGACGGGGGTGGTCGGAACCAGCCCGGCTGGCGTCCGCAGGGCTTCGGCGTGGCGGCCGCAAAACCACAGGCGCCCGTCGGCGTCCTTGCGCCCGAGATCTCCCATGCGGTGCCACAGGCCAGCCGTGCCGTCGACCTTGGCGCGTTGAGTGGCGCTCACATCCAAGAGGTAGCTCGGAGTGACCTGCGGCCCGCGTGCGAGCACTTCGCCGAGTGCGCCCGGTGCGGCATCGACGAGGTCGCGTTCGTGCCCAATCGGCCCGTCGACCGGCACGACGATCCGCACGTCCGTGCCGGGTGCGGGGCGGCCGATGTTCGTGCCTCCGCCGTTGGCAGCCGTTGGCGCTTCGGACAACGTGCGTGTTGCGAGCAACTCCGCTCCGCTCACGGATGACACGGGCAAACACTCCGTCGCGCCAAAGGGTGTGAAGACGTCGCCGCCGGGCGCCAGCAGCGGCACGAGCCGCGCGACGAGGGCGGGGGGCACCGGCGCGCCGGCGATCAGAACGCGCGCAAGCGGTTGCAGCGTGCGTCCCGTGCGTTCGCAGTAGGGCGCGATGCGCCGCCAGATGGCGGGGGAGCCGAACGCGACAGTGGGGCGCCCGCGTTCGATCGTGTCGACCACACGCGCGGCGTTGCAGCGTGCGGGCCGCGTGGGATCGATGGGCGGAAACAGGCTCGTCAAACCCAGAGCCGTGTCGAACAGCGCAAACAGCGGAAAGCACGCGAGGTTGATCTCGCCGGGTTTGAGGTCGTAGAGGCTTTGCAGCGCCGCACGCTGCGCATCGAGGTTGCGGTGCGTCGCGACGACACCCTTGGGTGGGCCAGTGCTGCCGCTCGTGAAAAGCACGGCGGCGGGGTCGTCGGGCGCGGATTGGAAAGGCTCGCGGCCAGAGCGCGCACCGCGGCTCTCGACCGCGCGCAACGACAGCGCACCCAGCCGCGGCCCCGGCCCCGCGGCGACCGCAAGACGCAGCGACTTAAACGCGCTGGGGAAAAGGCGGCGTGCGAGCTGCGCGCGGGCGACACCGACCATTGCGACGGGTGCAACACGCTCGATGGCCGCGAGCAGCCGCGTGCGTCCCATGCCCGGATCAATCAGCACGGGCACGGCGCCCAAATGCAGCAGGCCGTAGGTCATCGCGATCAGGTCGATCCCCGGACGCACAAACAGTGCGACACGCTCACCCGGCATCAAGCCTTCGCCCGCAAGGCCCGCCGCAATCGCCGCGGCGCGCTCCGCGAGGGTGCCGTAGCTGATCCCGTCGAACCGCCCTCCACGCATCACCCGCACGGCATCCCGCGCCGGGTGCTCCAACGCCCGCCGCGCCAACGCTTGCGCGAAGGTCAGCACGGGTGGACCTGTGGGTAGGGTCGCGGACGGAACTCAGGGGCCGCCCTCGGGGCCCCAAGCACGTTCTCCCGCAGGGCGCCGTGCCCGCGGCCAAGCCTCCGCAACGGGACATCGCCCGCGCGACCATGGCCTCCACCTCGCCATCCAATAGGAACTCCGAAAACCTCCCCCGGTACCCCCCGTACGCGCACCGCTGCGTAAGGGCCCAATCCCCCGGTGTCAGCGTAGTTGCCGCCTGGACCCGCCCGCCCGCCGCCCGCGTCGACGTCGGCAGACCGCTGCGGGCAGGAACCTAGAAGCGGCCAGAGGACGAGATCAGCAAGCATGGCGGACGGTCGGCGCATGAGCGAACGGGGCGGTGGGGGCGCTGCGCAGCAAGCGCGTCGCCGCCTCGGTAGCTGGGCTCATACTATCGCCGACCCAGCCGACCCAGCCGCCCGAGCACCCCTCCACGCAGCCTTGGACGCGCGATTGCGGCGCCCGATCCTGAACGACTAGCCTGAGGCGACCCCGCGCCCCGACCGGTGCGCAGATACTTTCTTTCGAGGACCAAGATGACCCACAAGATCTGGATGATGTCCCTGTTCGCCCTTTCCGTCGCCGGCGCCGCGGTCGCCTTCGCGGTGCAAGGCGACACGCAAAGCGCCGAGCGCGGAGCGCCGCAGGAGGGCACGACGCCCGACATGATGGGCGCCAAGCCGACCGAGCACCACAAGGTGCTTGCGCAGATGAGCGGCACTTGGACCGCGACCCTGGAGTTCCCCGGCATGGAGCCGCAACAAGGCGTCGAGAACAACCAGATGGCCATGGGTGGGCTGTGGCTCGTCGGCGACTTCGAGATCGCGGACTTTATGGGCGCGCCCTTCCGCGGCCACTCGGTGATGGGCTACGACTCAACAAAGGGCAAGTACGTGGGCATGTGGGTCGATTCCATGACCGATCGCATCGTCCACAGCGAAGGCGAGTACGACAGCGCGACGAAGCAACTCGTCATGCACGCCGAGAACCTCGACCCCATGACCGGCGAGCCGCGCAAAGAGGTGCACGTGACCCTGCTGCGCGGCCCCGACTCGCGTCTCTTCAAGATGACCCCGGAGGGCAGCGACGAGCCCACGATGGTCATCGAGTACACGCGCAAGAAGTAGCCGAACAGCGGCCGGGCGCGTCCCAGTGCGCGCCCGGCGCCGCGCTCGCACGTCCGTTCGGCCGGCAGGCGAGACGCCCGCCGCATGCCCTTCCGACGTGGGCCTCGACGTCGAGACGGACGTCGCGCGGAACATGTCACGCCCCAAGGCTGCTGATCGGGGCAGCCAGCAGCCGGTCGCCGAGCGTGTAGCTGTGGGGGCCGGTGTGGAGCACGGCACCCCAGATGAATCGCTCGCCCAGTTGTTCGCGGAGCCAGACGAGATGCTTAGCGTCGGCGGCGCCCGGTGCAGCGGAGGCCTTGATCTCGACGCCGATCACGGAACCGGCGCCGACCTCGATCAAGAGGCCGACTTCTTGGCGCCCTTGTTCCGTGCGCAGGTGGTAGAAGCGAGGACTCGTTTCCGCGAAGGCGGCCTCGGTGCGGATCTGCTGCACCACGAACGTCTCGAGCACCCGACCGAGCAGCCCGCCCTCGCGCAGGACCGCTGCGGCGTCGACGCCTAGCGCGCCGACGAGGAGGCTCGGGTCACAAAGGTGACGCTTCGGCGTGCGCACGCGACGCTTCAAACGATTCGAAGACCAGGCCGGCAGTGTCTCGACCACCCGCAGGTTCGCGAGCAAGCGCTCGTAGGCCGCTGCGGTGCGTCGGTCGATCCTTGCGGCCTCGAGCAAGGTGGCGTCGTTCACCGCTTTGGCCGACGACAGTGCATAGGCCTCGAAGTATCGGCGCAGGCGCGCGGGATCGCGCCCGGGCTCGAGCGTTTGTGCATCTTGGGTCAGCAGTTGATCGACGTAGCTTTCGAGCCAGCGTCGGCGCACCGAATCGATTGTTACGGGGTTACTTTGCGCAGGAAGTTGGTCAGCGCGCTGCAGCCTTTTGCGGGCTCGTCCTCGGGCCACCAGTGGCCCGCGTTGTCCAACGTCACGACCTGGGCGCGTGGCATGCGCGCTTCGAAGGCACGCCGGAAGCCGGGGTGGAAACACCAGTCGCGCTCGCCCCACAGCAGCATCACGGGGCGCTGGTCGAGGGTCGGGAGCGCCGCTTCGATTGCGGCCAGTTCGGGCCACGAAGGGTGCGTCGGGTGAAGGGGAATGTCTTCGACGAACGCGCGGATGGATGCGCGGCGATCCGCTTCGCGGTGCGGCCACCGGTAGCCGTCGCGCACGGCCCGCGACAGCGGCTGATGGGTACAACGGCGCACCGCGACACCCAAGAAGGCGTTCAGCGGTTCGAGCAGCAGACGACCGATGAGCGGAGCGCGGCACAGGCGGATGCTGGGGGGCAGTGCGATGCCGGCGAAACCCGCCGTGTTCGAGAGCGAAAGGGCCCGCACGCGCGCGGGATCGCGGCGCGCGAGTCCGAGGGCGATCGCGCCGCCCCAATCGTGCCCGACCAGCGCCACGTCCTGGATGCCGAGCTCGGTCAATACAGCCTGTGCGTCTTCGATGCGTTCGACCAGGGTGTACGGGCCCTTGGGCAGCGGGCCCGAAAGTCCGCAGCCTGCATGGTCGAGCGCGAGCACGCGGTGCGTGGCCGCAAGCGCGCGGATGGGCTCGCGCCACAAAAACGACCAGGACGGGTTGCCGTGCAGGAACAGCACCGCCGGCGCGTCCTTGGGACCCTCGTCGACCACGTGCAACCACCCCCGTGGCCCGCGCACGAAGCGGCCTTCGAAGGGGTAGAGCGCGCCGAGGTCGTGGCGTGCGCGAGCGGCGCGGGCCAGAAGCTCCGCAGGAACGGGGTTGCCGTGGGACGACGTCGCGCTACCGGCGTCGACCCGCGCGGCCGCGTGAGGCGGGGAGAGTGTTTCTTTCACGGCTGGGGTGGGCGCGTCGCGCGCTCGACTATTTCCTTGTCGAAGTGGTTCCACTCCATGCCCGCGTCGACGACGAGGCCCTGGCCGTTGATGCCGCTAGAGCGCGGAGAAAGCAGGAATAGCGCGACGTCGGCGGCCTCGCGGGTCTCGAGGCCGCGCTTGCGCGGGATGACCTGCTCGGCGAACAGGTAACTTTCCAGGTACCCCGGAATGCCCGCCGACGAGGCCGTTTTTAGGAGCCCCGCTTTCACGCCGTTCACGCGCACTTCGCCCCGACTGCCGAGGCTTTTTGCGAGGAAGATGACGGCGGAATCGAGCGCGGCTTTGATCGGCGCCATGTAGCCGTAGTTTTCGGCCGCCATGCGCGTCGTCGAGATCGAAATGGCGACGATGCTGGTGTCCGGTTCGAAGTGGGGTTCGAGCGCTCCACACAGCGCCACAAGGCTGAAACAACTGACGTCGACCGCCGCGAGGAAGTCGGACTTCACCGTGCGGTGGAACGGTTGCGCACCGCGGCTGTAGTTGCCGTGGGCGATGGAGTGCACAAAACCGTGCAGCGTGCCAAAACCCGCGCGAACTTCGACGCCCAGACGCTCGACCGCCGCTTCATCGGCCACGTCGCACACAAACACGGGGCCACCGCCGGGGAGCTTGGCGCCGATCTGATCGCGGCGCTCCTTTGTGTGCACGACCCACGCAACCGCTGCGCCCTCGGCGACGAGGCGCTCGCCGATGTACCAGCCGACACTCTTGCGATTGGAAACGCCCGCGACGAGCACGCGCCTTCCGGCGAGTTCGAATCCGCTCACGGAGCCACCCCACCGTCCGCGGCGCGGGCGAGCGCCAGCGATGCGGACAGGACACACACGAGGTCGAGCACTCGCTGCCCATCCGCGCGGACCGACGCTTCCATGCGCCAAGCGGGTCCAAAACGCTCGATCAGCTTCACTTTTGTGATCAGCTGGTCACCCGGCGCCACCATCCGGCGAAAACGCGCGTTTTCGAGGCGCGTGACGACCGGCACGCCATCGGCGGATTGGAAGCCGCCGAGCAACAACGCAACCAGAATGGCGGCGGCTTGCATCCCGTGCTCGCAGGTCAGGACCCCGGGCAACACGGGTTGGCCGGGATAGTGGCCACGGAACCAGTCGGCATCCTTGGGCACATGCCAGTGTGCAATGAGGGACTCGTCCGATTCGCGCTCGAAACGGTCGACGAAGAGGAACGGGTCGCGGTGCGGCAATAAAGCCATCACCGCGGCGCGGGATTCGGGGGAGCTCATCAACTGACGGTGCCGTGCGGAGCGCCGGCTTCGAGTGCCGCGCGGGAGAGGGTGTGCAAGAGGTCGTCGGCGCGGTTTGCGACGATGGCGCCGTAGTTCGCGGCACCCAGCCAGCCGGACATGATGATGCCGACACTGCCCGCGTGGTAGAGCCCGCGGATTTCGCTCGGCAGTCGTTGGGACACGTCGAGGCCCTCGAACTTCGTTCCGAAGGACGTGCCGCTGGGGTGCTGGGTGTAAAACGCGAACGTGCGCGGTGTCGCGACTTCGACGTGGTCGATGCGCGCCCGCGCGTCAGGCAAGTGGCGTTCGAGGGCGGCGATCGTGTGGTCGGCAAGCTGCGTCTTGCGCGCTTCGTAGTCAGGTTGCGAGAGCGCAGCCCACTCGTCGTAACGCGCGTTGAGCGACGCGACGATGGCGTGGCGCGGGGGGGCGTCGGGACGCACGGCGGGATAGTAGAAGCTGAATGTGCGGCTTTGGCCGGGGAAATCGCGCAGGGATTCGGACTCGAACGTCGGGGCCGTCGAATCCAGCAACAGGTCCGTGATCCAGGGCAGCGGCGTGTCCGGGCGGATGCCGAGGTACACCTGGCAGCTCGCGGTGTTGAGGCGCACGGCCTTGGCCGCCGCCAAAAACTCGGGCGCAAAGTGCTCCGCGCCCACCAACTTTGAGATGGTGCTCAGGACGTTGGCGTTCGAGATCACCGCGCGCGCGCGCACTTCCCGACCGCCGACGAGGATGCCGCGTACGCGGCGGCCACAAAGATCGTTGTCCACGAGGATGCGCTCCACCTGTGCATCGTGGAACAGCGCAACACCGTGGCGTTGGAGTTCCGCCTTCATCGTGCGCACCAACCAGTCGGTGCCGCCGCGGAAGGTGTAGATGCCCGCGCTCATGAAGTTCGTGAAGACGATCCCGTAGGCAATCGCGGGGTCGGACAGTGCGGAGCCGTTGGCGTAGCTGATGGCCTCGAGGAGCAGGCGATGCACGTCGTTGCGACCGGGGAAATGCTCTTCGAAAAGCTCGCCGATGGTGGATTTGGGCGGCGCGAAGAAGTCCATGGCGCCGAGCACGTCGTAGAACCGCACAACACGCGCTTGCTCGATGCCAAAACGTTCGATCAGGAGGCGCGTGAAGTCGGCGCGGGTGAAGTCCGTGTCGAGCTCGAACTGCGGGTTCGAAAAGCGCACACCGTCCAGGCGGTGGATCGCGGCTTCGAGCTCGCGCGTCCAGTACTTGCGGCACGTCTTGCGCATCCCGACCGGGAAGCCGTGCAGCGAAACGTCGAACACGTGGCCGGCGCCCGCGGCTGCGCCACTTTCGCCGTCGCTTCCCGCGCGGCGCCCGGAGCGTTTGAACCAGGTCGCAAGGCCGCCAAAGTTGTAGTGCTGCTCGAACAGCGCGACTTTGTGGCCCGCGCGGGCGAGCACGTTGGCGGCAGTCATTCCGCCAAGGCCGCTGCCGATGATGGCGACGTCGTACTCCGCGGCCACATCCGCGAGGGGATCGCGCACGACGGGGCGTTTGCCGTCGCTGCTGCCGCGGTAATAACGGCGCGCGCTCACGACGGGATTTCCCGACGCGCACCCAGCACGTGGCGATTGGCCATGGCGATGCCCGAAAGGCCCGCGCCGACGATGCCCGACATGCCCTGGTCGGCGCCGATCAGCACGAGGTTTTCAATCGGCGTGGTTCCGTCGCGCCACTTGCGCGGCCCGCCGTAGATCGCGCCGCCCGTGTGGCCCGTATATTTGGTGATCGTGCGTGGAGTGAACACGTCGCGGAAAACCTCGTGGGGGCGCGGGTCGCTGTAGAGCCGCGCGGTCAGCGCGAGGGCGGCGTCGCTTGCCGCGCGCTTGTTCTGCGTGTATTCCGCGGAGGGCAGTTGGTGCCACTTGTCGGGATGCGCGAAGAGCGTCACGCGCAGGATGGGCTCGTGGCCGACCCAGTCGCTCGGCGTTCCAAAGTTCTGCGGAATGCTGATGACGCCGTGGTGGGGGTCCACCAGGTCTTCGGGGGTTTTGAAGGCAAAACGCTCCGTGTCCGCGAAGAAGACGGTGGAGCAGTCGAGTGGGCGCGGGCCCGCGATCCGTTCGCAGGGTGTGTCGAGCACGCTGATCGTCTCGAGAACGGTAATGCGTGTGCGGTCGCGGGTGTCGACGTGTTGCACGCTCCATGCGGGACCGGCGAGAGCCATCGTGGCGGGCCATCCGGCCGAGGACAGCACGTGGTCCGCTGCGATGATTTGGCCGTCTTCGAGCTCAACACCGCACGCACGGTCACGCTCCACGAGGATGCGCACCACGGGTGCCTTGCGGCGCAACTCGCCTCCGACTTCGATCAAGCGATCGACGAAGAGCTTGAGCAGCGGTCGGATTCCGCCCCGCGGCTGCGCCATCCCTTCGCAAAAAATCGCCTGATAGAGCATCACGAACTGGTCCCAATCAAGGTCACCCTCACGCGCGCTTGAGTAGTACGCCGTCGGCATCAAAAGAAAATCGACGAGCGGGCCGTCCCCCAAACGCTCGGTTAGGAGTTTGCGCGCCGAGCGGTCCGGCGCGCCGACTCGATCGAGATCCGCCGCGGCAAGCTCGGCGTGCAGCGTGGTGAACCGGTCCGCGTCGTTTGGGAAAAGCTCCGCAATGGCGCTCGTCCACTGCACGGGGTCATTGGAGAACCGCACACGACGTTCGCCGAGGACGATCTCCGACACACGCTGCGGCAGTAGCTCGAGCGTGTCGAACGGGATGCGCAACTGGCGCAGCAAACGGCCCAGGGGTGTGCCCTTCGGACCGCGCTGCCCACAGTTGGTGAGGGCGTGCAGGCCCGTGTCGAACAACCGCCCGCCGCGCTTGTAGAACGAGTTCAGACCGCCCCACAGGTAGTGGCGCTCGAGCACCAGTACCCGCCGGCCGAACATGGCCGCGCGGATCCCTGCGGCGAGGCCGCTGAAACCCGCGCCGATCACCAACGTGTCGTAGCGCATGGATCCATCCTTGTGGTGCTCGGTGTTGCCGCGCACCCAACCACAGGTCCCGGCGTCCTCACGCATTCGAAGCGCAGTGCAGTTCCTTGTCCGCAAGGTGCGACTCGAGGTAATTCGCGCAGCCTTCCAGCGTCGCGAGTTCCTTGTAGTCGGCCTCGGGCACCTGGACGCCGTACAGCTTGCGCAGCTCCATCACGATGTCGAGGAAGTCCATGGAATCGAGCTCGATCTGGTCGCGCAGACGCACGCCTTTGTCCAAGCTCGATAGGTCTTCGTCGGGTGCGATCTGCTGGATGATGTCCTTGATGGCGATGACGATCTCGTCGCGGGTCATGGCAGTAGGGGAGGTGAAGGGACGTGTGGGTCGGTGAGACGGGGATGTGGGTTAGAGCGAAGGGCGCTCCACGATCACGGCCGAGTTGATGCCGAGCATGCCGAAGGACATGTTCAAGATGCGCCGTTGGCCCGCCGCTGCGCGCGGCGTGTTGAGTACGAGTCCGGGGATTTCGCACTCGGGGTCGAGGTGATCCACGTTGATCGTGGGGTGCACAAAGCCGTCCTCGAAACCGGGGATGTTGCCGGCGAGCTCGAGCGCACCCGCGGCTCCCATCGTGTGGCCGATGAAACTCTTCGTGTTGTTGACGAGCACCTTGTCCGCGCTCGCGAATACCCGGCGGATCGCCGCGCACTCGACAACGTCGCCCGAGGGCGTCGACGTCGCATGGGTGTTGACGACGTCGATCTCGCCGGGCTCGAGGCCCGCGTGTGCGAGGGCGAGGCGCATGCAGCGCTCCTGACCGTCGCTGTCGGGCAGCACGAAGTCCGCCGCGTCGGAGTTGACCGCGTACCCCGAAACGATGGCGAGGATGCGCGCGCCGCGGCGTTTGGCGTCGCTCACGCGTTCGAGGGTGTAGAGGCAACCGCCCTCCGAAACGACGATGCCATTGCGCGCGCGGTCGAACGGGCGCGAAGCCTTCGTCGGATCGGCGTGGGTGGCAAGGGCCCCCTGGGCGTGGAACGACGCAAAGATGCCGAAGGCACGTGGGCTTTCCGAAACACCTCCCGCGATCGCGCAGTCGACGATGCCGAGCTGCAGCATCTGGACACCCTGGATGAGCCCGAGGTTGCCCGCGGCGCACGCTCCACCCATGCAGTAGGCCGGCCCGGTGATGCCCAGCGATAGTGTGACTTCGCCCGCCGGGTTGTTCGCGACCGTGCGCGGGTTGTGGTGGTGGGACCAATACCGCACGTCGTCGCCGTATTGGCGCAGGTTGAGGACTTCCGTCTCGGTCTCGACGTTGCCGTGTTCCGTGGTGCCGATGTAGATGCCGACACGCCCGCGGTCGAGGCCCTCGAGCGCGATGCCGGCGTCCGCCAACGCCTCGTGCGCGCACCAAACCGAGATCGATCCCGCGCGCGTGCCGCGCCGCAGTTCTTTCTTCGATTGGTGGCGCAGGGGATCAAAGCCGCAGATGCCCGCGAGCGTGTCCCCGAATATCGGGATCGTCCAGGGGCGCACGCCGCTCTTGCCCGCCAGCAAGTTGGCGCGGAACTCTTTCAACGAGAGTCCGTTCGGGCTCGCGAGCCCAACACCCGTGATCGCGATCGGCTCAAGCGCCATCACGGTTGGTCTCCGCGCATCGTGCCGCGAGTTTCGTCCACGGCCCCTTCGCCCAATGCGCCTTCGCCCGCGGGGGCATGGAACTCCGTCCCGGTGGCGGACTGGTGGAACAACGCCCGCGGCGCTCCGAGGCCGACTTTCAGCGCCGCTTGGATGGCGCGCGAGAGGATGCTTTGGCTGTCGCCGAGGGCGTTGGCCACCGCGCTGACGAGGAGCTTCATCAACGCGTCGGCGATCTCGCAGGCGGAGATGATGGAGCGCAGGGTGAGGACGCGTGGATCGCGGTCGCCGTGGCGGCTGCGGATGTAGTTGAGCGCGCGATCCGCCGTTTGGCGGAACTGCTGGAACGCGACCTGCTCGCGGCGGCGCAGGATCGTGGCCGCGATGCTGAGCGCGTTGCCCACGGGCGCGTGCAGGTGGCAGCGGCGCTGGCTGTCGAAGTGGCTCGTGATGGCGCCCCACTCAAGGAGCTCAGACAACGTCGTGCTCGTTGCACCCTGGGAGATCTCGAGGGTGCCCGAGATCTCGCGGCTCGACAGCGGCCTCTCGGAGAGCACCAGAAGGCCCCAAATGCGGCCCTGGATCCGCTTGAAACCGAAGGTTTTGAAGAACTGCTCGAACGTCGGGAGCTCCGCCGCCAGGGCCGGATCCAGCGGCTGGAGTTCACCTTCGGCGGGCTCGATCGGGGTCGGGAGGGAGGGCGGCATGGCGCGAGGTCTGTAGTACAGATATCAGAGATTTCAGATATCCCCGGCCCCCTTCATGCCACAGCCGGTCCCTCGAAGTCCAGCGGAGGCCCGAGAAACGGCCTTTTTTGCGCGGGCCGTACAACGTGCCCGGGTCGCGCGCGGAGCGGGGATTGGCCGCCCGCGGCGGCAAGCGGACAAAAAACGCGGCGGGCGGATCGGCTTTTGTGCCGATCCGCCCGCTGCGAAGGCTCCGGGAGGAAACCTTGTCTACGCCCGGGCCGAAGCCCTGGCGCAGGGTTGTTTACATCACTGAACGGTGATGTTCCCGTTCAGCTCCTCGGTCAGCGAGAGGCCCGTGTCGAAGCGTTGGACACGCAGGTTCGACGTGAAGCCGATGATCGGGAAGAAGTTGTCGATCCCGCCGCCGTCCGCCATCACGTAGTCCACCGTCTGGGTGAACTGCACGGGCGTGTAGGTGAACGGGTGCCAAATGTTCACGTTCACGTAGCCGGTGAACGGGTTCAGGATGAACCAGCCGTTCGGCGGGATGATGAAGCCAAGCTCGATGATCAGGTCGGAGGAGTTGTTCATGATCATCAACAGGCCGTTGTCCCACTGGGTGCGGATCACCGGCTTAGTGAAGTCGAAACCGCCTTGCTTGAGCTTCGTGTCGAGGTTGCCCCAGGGCGAGCCGAACGCGCCCGCACGGTAGGAGACGACGGCGCCCGTGGCGGCGTTCATCTCATCGTGCAGGCCGCGCATCGTGTAGTACTCCTTGATCTGCTGCGCCCAGGTCAAGAAGTCGAGTCCGTTCTGCTCGGCCGAGACGGTCATCAGGTAACCGTTGTGGCCGTAGCTCATCTGCGTTGCGCGCAGTTCATCGACCGCCTCGTCCGAGATCGGGAAGCCGACCCCGATCGGATCCTGGGGGAAGAAGCGTGTGTACTGACCCATGCCGAAGAGGCCGGGCATCTTCGGGCGGACGACGTTGATTTCGAAGTCCGGGATGATCGCGGCGTTGGAGCCCGCGAACTGAGGATCGACCGGAGGCCCGCCGGTCGCCAGGGTGCGCCAAATGCCGTCGACGTAACCCATGTAGTAGGTGTCGAAGCGCAACTTCGGATCGAAGAAGCTGCCCTCGCTCACGACCGGACCGTCGACGATCTCGGAGGCGCGCCGGAACAGGTTTTTGTAGCTGTTGATCGCCTCACCCACCGTGCGGTCGTTGACCGAACGCGCGTCCTGGGAGATCACACCCTTGTTCTGGTTGCCCGCCGTGTTGACGAGGTCCGGGGGTGCAATCGTCATCACGTCGAAGTAGTTCGCGTTGACGAGGTAGCGGCTCACCATTTCCTCACCTTCGCGCTCGAAGTGCAGGATCGAGCGCTTCGGCGAGAGGAGGCGGGTGTTGTAGAGACCGGCCGACTGGTTCAAGAGGTCGATCGCGATGCCGAAGCCCAGCCGGTACGCGTCGTTCGCGAGCTTCACGCCGTCGCCGAAGTTCTTCTCGTTGCCCGGAGTTTCCGAGTACTGGGGGTTGTTGTCGAACCCCTGCGCCTGGTCCAGGCTGAAGAAGTCGGTGTACAGCGCGGCGCGCCAACCGTTGATCACCATCGCGCGGATGGCGAAGAAAAACTGGCTGTCCGTGCCGCCGTTCGGGTTGGCCGGCACGTGCGTCGTCGCGCGGCGGTTCTGGCCGAAGTTCATCCAGTGGACTTTCCACGCCAGCACGTCCTGGAAGCCCCAGCCGACCAAGCGCTCGACGTTGGCGCGGTCGCGGGCATACGCGTCCGTGGTGGTCGCTTCGCCGGAGAACGCGATACCGATCAGGTCCTTGAACGCGTCCGCCTGAGGTGAGCGGCCCGCCGAGCTGTCGACGAAACAGTCGCGCACGGTGCTCGAGAGCGTGATCCAGCCGGTCTCGTTGATCGGCACGGTCGTGCCGTCGCTGAGCGCCTCCTTGGCCATGATCTCTGTGTACTGGAAGTTCGTCCCGTTGATCGGATTGAAGCTGGCCGGCGAGTGCGTTTGCGCACTCGAGCGGAACAGGTCGATGAACGTCGACACGAACAACTGGTTGTTCAGCAGCGTGACGCCGATCTGATCCATGTACGGGATGCGGATTGGCTGCCGGGACGTACCCGACGGCGTTTGCACGATCCCCAGCACGAAGCCGGCGTACGTGTTCTCGACGGTTTCGACCGCCTGCAGGCTGCGGGCGTGGACCTGAAGGGAGCGGCCGACCAGGGTGTACTCGTGGCGACGGCGCAGCGTGACGTTTCCGCCACCGGTCACAGGCATCACGTCTTGGAACTCCATCCACACTGTACCGCCGGTGATCCCGTGGCCCGTGAGGGTGTGGGTGCCGAGGTTTTGGAAGACCGACGGCCCGAGCACGGTCGGGTTACCGCCCTGCTTGTAGGTGAAACCACCCTGGCGCACCGGCCAGTAGCCCGACTGGGTTTCGCGGATCTCGATCACACCGCGCTGCACGGCGGTCAGGTTGAGCGGGATCTCGTACTCGGTGACGTCCGGACCGGTTTGATGCCGGAACAGGTAGCGGTTGCCGACCGCATCGAAGGTCGTGCTGGTCGAGCCCGGGACGGTTGACCCGAGTGGCAGCATGATGTCGTCGTACACGATCGGCGGACGCCGGAAGAGCATGCGGTGCAGATCCGAGCCGTACACCGTGAACAGCGGGTCGAGCAGGTCGACCGTGATCACTTGCATCGGCAGCGTGAGCGTGTCGACCGACGGCGAGCTGGGCAGAGCGAGCACACCGGGGACCTTCAGCGTGTTCGGCACCGGGAAGACCACGCTCGTGCTCGGATCAAGCCACAGAGGCAGGGTGGGCGAGAGGGGAATCGGGCCCGGGAGTGAGCTCGCCGCGAACGCGAAGTATGTGAGCTTCGTGGCCGCGAGCGGGAGGCTCTGCGCGTGGGTCAGTCCCGGGTGGTTGAACTCGAGGACAAACGGTGTGCCGAAGTACGTTTCGAAGATCTTCGACGCGGGTCCACTGGGGGTGTTGGACGGGACTGGGACAAGGCCCTGGGCCCAGACCGCGGCGGGCGCGAGTCCGGCGAGCAGGGCGGCGGCGACCAGGGCGCGCGCAAATCGCGCGGGTCCGGACGGAGCGGGAATGAGGGGTAGCGACATGGGGCGGATCGGGGAAAAAGAGGGGACTGCCGCGCAGCGGGGCCTAGGGGGAGAGGAGCGCGGAGGTGCGACGGGGTTCACGCAGCGTGCCGAGCAAGGCACCGGCGCCGGGGGTGTCCCGACGCCGGTCTCACACTACGATAGAGCATTCGCCGGGGGCGTGCGGAGCTACGACGGCGGGCCCGCGCAAAGGTTCCGCCGTCCGCAGTGGGCGTTAACGCTCGAACCTGGTCGACGGGATCCCTTTCGCAACAGGCGTGTCCCGTGCGGGTCGAGAGCCTGGCCCTCTCGAACTCAGCGCATACTTCCGGAGCGCCGCGTTTGAGACCGTTCACCGCTCACCGCCGTTGGCGCGCAGGCCGGAGGGCCACTCCGCACCCACGCATGTGGCACGGGCGATCTCGCACGCTGCCCGCGGAGTTGCCGCACCGTCGCGATCTTGGGCCGGTTCAGAATTCGAGACCGAGCATCAGGCAGGACAGCCCACTGCCGATTCCGAGGGCGCCCACACGGTGCCCGCGCCGAATGTGACCCGCTTCGCGCGCCAAGGCCAGGGTGAGCGGGAGCGAGACCGATCCCATGTTGCCCAGGGTTTCGACCGTCGGGAAGTCGAGCTCGGGTGGGATGTCCAGCGCCCCGAGCAGCGCGCGGCGGTGCGCCACACCGACCTGGTGTGTGACGATGCGATCGGGAGCGCCGCTCCAACCGAGTTCATGCAGGAGCAGGGGCCATGTGCGCGCCGCGAGGTCGATGCCCGCGTGCAGCAACGCCTCGGAATCCGTTTCCATCAGCGGCCCCGCGCCCGCACCGGCGTGGTCGCCGTGGCACAGCACGTGGTGTTCGGTCGCCGCCAACACGCGCCCACCCAACAGGCGCGGTGCAAGGGGCGCACGCGCGCCGCGCACGAGCACGGCCGCCGCTGCGCCCGAACCGATCGTCAGCGAAGCAAACGCGCGTTTGAGCTCGTCCTTGCCGGCGTGCGGATTCGCGAGCAGCGCTTGCACCGTTGCGTCGACGAGGGGCCGTCCATCCTCGCATGCGACGACCAGGGCCGTTTCGATCTGGCCCGCGTCGATTTGCGCGGCGGCGATGAGGAGTGCGTTGGCAAAACCGAGGCAGGCGTTCGAGAGGTCGAACAGCACCGCGTGGGGCGCGAGCCCGAGCGTGTGGTGCACGACCGACGCGGTGGCGGGCTCCAGGAAATCGCGGCACACGCTCGCATGGATCAGGAGGTCGACCGCGGCGGGCTCAACCCCAGCTTCCTGCAGCGCCCGGCGCCCCGCCGCCGAGGCTGGCCCCGACGGACGGGTTCCGGCGGGCCAAAAGCGCCGCTCCGCGATGCCGCTCATGAGCTGCAACCGCCCGCTGTGCAGGCGTAAACGCTCGTAGAGTGGGGCCAGCCGCGCTTCCAGGGCCTCGGAGGTTACCCGCTCGTCGGGCAGGCACGAGACCAGGGCGGCGAGGCGCACGTCGGCGAGCTGCATGGGGCGCGCAGTGTACTCGGGCGGGGCACGGCGCTCGCGCGGGGCACGGTACTAGCGCGGGGCACGGTACTAGCGCGGGGCACGGTACTCGGGCGGGAGCGTACGATCACGTCCGTGTCCCAGGCCCCGCCGACCATCCTGCACGTCGACATGGACGCGTTCTACGCGTCCATGGAGCTGCGCGAGCGACCCGAACTCGCGGGCCTTCCGGTCTGCGTCGGAGGTTCGGCGGAGGGCCGCGGCGTGATCTCGGCCGCGTCCTATGCCGCGCGCGTGTTTGGCGTCCACTCCGCGATGCCGACGGCGCGGGCGCTCGCGCTGTGCCCGAAGCTCGTTCTTCTGCCGCCGAACTTCGACCTCTACACGAAGGTCAGCCGCGAGATCATGGGCATCTTCCGGCGCTACACACCGCTCGTGGAGCCGCTGTCGCTGGACGAAGCGTTCCTCGACACCAAAGGCACCGAGCGCCTGTTTGGCGACGCGATCGCGGTAGGGCGCGCGATCAAGTCCGACGTGCTGCGCGAGACGGGGCTCGTGGCGTCGGTGGGGATCGCACCATCGAAGTTCCTCGCGAAGCTCGCGTCCGACATGGACAAGCCGGACGGTTTCCGCGTGATCGCGGCGCACGAGGTGCGGGCGATCCTCGATCCCTTGCCCGTGTCGAAGTTGTTCGGCGTGGGCGAGCGCACCGCGAAGCGGCTTGAGTCCATGGGGCTCGTGACGATCTCCCAACTCGCGTCGCTGCCGCGCGACGAGGTGCAGCACCGCTTTGGCGCGGCGGGGGCTTGGATCCACGACCTCGCCCACGGAATCGACGAGCGCCGTGTGACCCCGTCGCGGATCGAAAAAAGCCACGGACGCGAGCGTACCTTCGCGCAGGACATCGACGATCGGGACGAGCTACGCCGGCGCCTCGCGGAATCCAGCGAAGAGGTTGCGTTCGAGCTGCGCGATCGCGGTTTGCGCGGGCGCACGGTGACGCTCAAAGCGCGTTACGCGGACTTCCGCACGATCACACGCTCGCGCACTCTGGACCACCCCACGAACCTCGGCCCGCGCATCTTCTCGGTCGCACGCGAGCTGTTCGAGCGCATTCCACCTGGACCACTGCGCCTAATCGGGGTTTCAGTCAGCGCGCTGGACGACGTTCGCGGACCCGCCCAGGGCCAGTTGTTCGACGCACTCCCCGCGGCCGAAGCGCCCGCGGAAAACCGCCTTGCGCGCGCCCAAGCCGGGCTCGATCGCCTGCGCAAAAAATACGGTGGCCCCCAGGTGCGCTCGGGCTCGACCCTGCGGGATCGATCCAGCTGATTGCCCAGGGCGGACCCGGCGCTTCCACCCGAGGGATTGCAGATGCAGGCAAAAGACCCAGTCCTCGTGCGCGCGGAGTTCGATCGCCGACTGCCGATCTACTTCATGTTGAACGCGCAAGCTGTGCTGTTTTTTTCGGTCATCAGCATCCCGGTGATGCCGCTTTGGTGGCTGTTCGGCCGCAGGTTCCATCGGCGGCAGTACGAGAACCTGCGCTGCGAGTTGACCGCGCGCACGCTCAACGTGCGGCGGGGCGTGCTGCTGCGTGTGCAGCAAAGCATTCCCCTCGACAAGATCACGGACCTCGCACTGCACGAGGGTCCGATCTTGCGCCATTTCGGGTTGTGCAGCCTAAGCATCGAAACCGCTGGTGGCGGGCAGCCGGGAACTACCGGCCAAGCGCGTCTGCCCGGTCTGGTGGGGGCCGAAGCATTCCGCGACCGTGTCCTTGCACAGCGCGACGCGGTGGTGCTCGACGGCCGCGCGAACGGGCACGGGGCTGTCGACCCACGCGTGCAACCCACGCCCGCGGTGGAGGTTGCGGCGAACCAGGGGCTCCTCGTGGAGATCCGCGACATCCTTGTGCGGATCGAGAGCGCCCTTGAGCGCCGTTCCTGACCGATCGAGGAAAAATCGGCACGGCCGCGACGAAGTCGCCGTCGGGTGTCTTCGGGCCCATTGCTTCCGGCGCGGAAGCGCGCGGGGGCGGCCACGCGGTGCATTGCACGTGCGGATTGCGCGCGGTCGATGCCGCGGGGGACGGGCGCCATGCACTGCGCGCGGCCGACTCGTTCCCCGGAGGCCATGGCGTACAATAGTCCGACCTCGGCCCGGGAATCGGCGTCGGGTTGCCCTGCGATGCAGATCGACCAAAACGCGCGCCCCTCCCGCGGCGAAGAACGGAGCTCACAGGACGGCTTCCAAGCCCCCCAAGCCCCCCTGAGCGGCGCAGCGCCCGCGCGGATCGCGCCGGGATTGGGGAAGTCGGAGGGCGAGCGGCTCGCCATCGGGCGCTCGAGCAGCGGCAACCTCGCGGCCGCCATCCTGGGGTCGATTGCGGACCTGGGTTACGCCATCGACGCCGAGGGGCGCTTTGTCTACGCCAATCCGCCGTTGCTCGCCGTTTGGGGGTTGACGGCCGAGGAGGCGATCGGGAAGTCGTTTTACGAGCTGCCGTACACCGACGATCTCGCGCGCAAACTGCACGACCAAGTTCGACACGTGGTGGCCACACGTTTAACTCTGCGCGACGAGACGTCCTACTGCAGTCCGAGCGGGATCGACGGTCATTACGAGTACACGCTCACGCCGATCGTCAGTCCCGACGGCGAGGTGTACATGGTCGCGGGCATGACCCGCGACATCACGGAGCGCAGGCGCACCGAGTCTTCGCTCGCGAATCTCCAGCGGAGGCTCGATGCATCGCTGCTCGCCGCCGAAGTGGGTGTGTTCGAGTGCGACTTCCGCGCGGGCCGGCTCTTTGGCGACACGAACTTCGCCGAACTGTATGGCATCACACTCGACGCCGAAGCGTCCGCGCCCATCGCGATGTTCGAGGCGACGATCCACCCGGAGGACCGGGCCGCGGTCCGCGAACAACTGGACCGCGCGCTGGATTCAGGCGGTGATTACCACGCCCAGTATCGGATCACCACCG
Source organism: Planctomycetota bacterium (assembly GCA_038246255.1). GTDB lineage: Bacteria > Planctomycetota > UBA1135 > UBA1135 > RI-242. The sequence continues at coordinate 5,594 of JBBRWC010000043.1, read as the reverse complement.
GGGACCAGGAGCGTTGGGTGCTGGCGCGCGGCAAGATCGAGCGCGGCCCGGACGACGGCGACCGGCGTGTGCAAGGGGTTGTCCTCGACATGACGGAGCTGGAGCGCGCGCTGCGCGACAAGCACGCCACCGTCGTCGAGCACCAGCGCAGCGCGCGCATGTACGACACAGTGCTCGCCGCCACGGACGACTTTGCCTACGTGTTCGACCGCGATGCGCGGTTCTTGTTCGCGAACCGCCGATTGCTCGAGGTCTGGGACAAGCGGCTCGAGGACGTGGTCGGCAAGAACTGCCACGAGCTTGGTTATCCGGACTGGCACGCCGCGCTGCACGACCGCGAGGTGGCCCAGGTCATCGCAACCAAGCAGCCGATCCGCGGCGAGGTGCCGTTTACCGGAGCGAGTGGCATTTCCGGGATCTACGATTACATCTTCACGCCGGTCTTCGGGCCGGACGGAGAAGTGGAGGTGATCGCTGGCACGACCCGGGATATCACCGAACGCAAGGCGGCTGAGGACGACCGCGAGCGTTTGCTGCGCATCTTGGACAACGAGCGCGGCCGGCTGCGCGCGGTCGTTGAGCAGGCGCCGGCTTTTATCTGCGTCCTGCGCGGCCCCGACCACGTCTTCGAGCTCGCCAATGAACGTTATTACGAGGTCGTGGGCAAACGCGACATCCTGGGCAAGCCGCTGCGTGAAGCGCTGCCCGAAGTGCGCGGGCAGGGTTACATCGAGCTGCTCGATCGCGTTTACAGCACCGCTGAGTCCTTCACCGGCAGCCAGATGCCCGTCATGCTGCGGCGGCGCAACGACGACCTTTTGGAGCAGCGTTTCGTCGATATCGTCTACCAGCCGTTGTATGAGCCCGATGGTTCCGTCTCGGGTGTGCTGACCCACGGCATCGATGTGACCGACGTGGTGCAGTCCAAGGAGGCCCTGCGTGCCACCGCCGAGCGCCTGCGCCGCGCTGTGGCCGAAGCCCAGGCCGCGAACCAGGCCAAGGACAGGTTCCTTGCGGTCCTGAGCCACGAGCTGCGCACGCCGCTCACGCCCGTGGCGCTCGTGGCCGCCGCGCTGGAAAGTGACCCGCGTCTACCGGTCGATGTCCGCGAGGACATCGCGATGGTTCGGCGCAACGTGGATTTGGAGACCCGACTGATCGATGACCTGCTGGACCTTTCGCGGGTCATGAGCGGCAAGCTGCGCCTCGACATCCAGTCCCTGCACGTCCACCGGGCGATCGAACACGCGCTCGGCATCGTCGGGCCCGAACTGGAGGCGGGCGGGATCAAGGTCGAGCTCTTGCTCGGCGCGACCAAGGACCTGATCCATGCCGATCCCGCGCGCATCCAACAGACTCTTTGGAACCTGCTCAAGAACGTGGTGAAGTTCACACCCCGCGGCGGCCGCGTCGAGATCCGGACTTCGAACGCAGGCGACCAGATCCACCTCGCGATCGCGGACACCGGCGAAGGTATTGCCGCGGAGCTGATCGCGCGCATCTTCGACCCGTTCGAGCAGGGGAGCACACAAAGCGCGCGGCGGGCCGGTGGGTTGGGTCTCGGCCTTGCCGTCGCCCAATCGATCGTCGATCTGCACGGGGGCTCGATCCACGTGGAAAGTCCCGGATGGGGTCAGGGGTCTACGTTTACCGTGCGACTGCCGCTGGTCACCAGCGGCGCTGGTACGCCGAGCGCAGCACCCGAGCCGCGCTCCGTGCCAAGCGCCAAGGTGCGGGTCCTGCTCGTCGAGGACCACGCCGATTCCGCGACGGCCCTGATGCGGCTCCTGTGTATCGACGGCATGGATGTGGTTTGGGCGTCCTCGGTCGCGGCGGCACTCGAAGTGGCCGGCAAACAGACGTTCGACGTACTCGTGAGCGATGTCGGACTCCCGGACGGTTCGGGGTTCGACCTCGTGCGCGCCCTGCACCGCATCCAGCCGATCCCCGCCATCGCGATCAGCGGTTACGGCATGGAGGACGATCTGCGCCAAAGCCGCAGCGCGGGTTTCGCGGAGCACATCGTGAAGCCGATCGCGCTGACGTGTCTGCGCGATGCGATCCGCCGATTGGCCGCCTCCGAAGCGTAGGGATGCGATTCGCTGCGGACCGTTTTAGTGGGCCGCGAGCCAATCGGGCCCGTGGCCCGCTTCGACGGCGAGCGGGACCGCCAGCTCCCAGGCGGCTTCCATTGCGGTGACGACGAGTTCGCGGGTCGGCTCGAGTTCCGCAAGGGGCAGTTCGAAGAGCAGTTCGTCGTGCACCTGGAGCAGCATGCGTCCCGCCAATGTGGAATTGGCAAGGCGCTGCTCGACCCGCAGCATCGCGCGTTTGATGATGTCGGCCGCGCTGCCCTGCACCGGCGTGTTGATAGCCGCGTTTTCCGCGAACACGCGCGCCCGCTGGTCGCTCGAGGCGATGTCCGGGATGCGGCGGCGGCGACCGGCGAGGGTTTCGACGTAACCCTTGTCGCGGGCGGTGGCGAGCAGGCGCTCCATCCACCCTTTCACGCTGGGGAAGTTTGCGAAGTACCGCTCGATGAAAGCCTTGGCGTCGGGCAGGGCCATTCCGGTTTCCCGGGCCACGCGCTGCGGCCCCATGCCGTAGAGCAGGCCGAAGTTGATGACTTTCGCGCGGCTGCGCATCGTGCGGTCGACGTCCTCGGGCCGCACGTCGAAGATGCGCGCGGCCGTGGCGGCGTGGATGTCCGCGCCGCTCGCGAACGCTTCGATCAGGGCGGTATCGCCGCTCAGGTGCGCTAAAACCCGTAACTCGATCTGGCTGTAGTCGCACGCGAGGAACGTCCATTCGCCGTGCGTGTCCGGCAGGCGCGGCACAAACGCTTGGCGCAGGCGGCGGCCGCGCTCGGTGCGGATGGGGATGTTTTGCAGGTTCGGGTCGGAGGACGCAAGCCGCCCGGTGGCCGCTGCAACTTGGCTGAAGGAGCAGTGCACCCGCCCCGTGCGCGGATTGACGTAACGCGGCAGGGAATCGATATAGGTGGAGCGCAGCTTCGACAGCTCGCGGTACTCGAGCAGCTTGCCGACGATCGGGACCTCCTTGTACTGCTCTTGCAGTGTCGCCGCGTCGGTTGAATAACCGGTTTTTGTGCGACGCACGCGTTTGACACCCTGTTGCTCTTGGATGCAGAGCTTTTCGAACAGAATGATGCCGACGGACTTTGTGCTCGCGAGGTTGAAAACCTCGCCGGCAAGGTCGTGCACCGCGTTCTCGAGCAGTTCCTGCTCCTTTCGAAGCTCGTCCCCCTGGAGCGCGAGCAACTGGGTGTCGATGCGGATGCCGCGTGCCTCCATGGCCGCGAGCACCGGGACAAGCGGCATCTCAAGGTCGCGGAACAGGTCCTGCGCGCCGTGTTCCAAAAGTTCCTGCTGGAGCGGTTCCACGAGCCGCCAGGTTGTTTCCGCGTCCTCGCAGGCATATTCCGCGACACGTGCGACCTCAACTTCCTTCATCGAGATCTGCTTTGCGCCGCTGCCGATCAGGTCCTTCGTCGGGATTTTCTCGAGCCCGAAGAAGTGCAGCGCCAACGCGTCGAGGCTGTGGCCGCGTGCTGGGCCGACGGCGCAAAAGCTCGCCACCATCGTGTCGAACGCGGGTGGCGGCAGGCTGGCGCCGCGCGGCAACTGGGAGCCGAGGACAAGCCAGTCGTACTTGGTGTTTTGGCCGACACGCTCGAGGTCTGGATCCTCGAGCAAGCCGCGCACACGCTCGAACAGCGCCGCCGGACCCTCGGGATGCACCGGCGGAAACGCGTTGAACGGCACGTAGTACGCCCGGCCTTCGCGCGCGCTGAAGCTGATGCCCACTAATTCCGCTTCGAGCGGAAACAGGCTCGTTGTTTCCGTGTCGATGGCAAAGCGCCCGGCGGCGCGCAGTTCGAGCTCCATCGCGTCGACACCCGCCAGGTCCTCGATCAGGCGGTAGTCGCGGCTGCCGTGGACCGGCTTGTCGGCCGCGGCGGCTTGCACTTTCTCCTGCAAACTGCGGAACTCGAGGTCGCGGAACAGCTTCGAGAGTCGCTGTGCGTCCGGCTGCGCAGGGCCGATGCTTTCCACGCTGCGGTCCAGGCGCACATCGCGCTGGATCGTCACGAGCTGCCGCGAAAGCAGCAACAGATCCCGCGAGGCCTCGATCTTTTCGCGCTGTTTGGGTGTCAGCGCTTCGAGATTCGCGAGCACACCATCGACCGAGCCCCAGCGTTGAATCAGGTCGATCGCACCCTTCTCGCCGATGCCCTTGACCCCGGGCACGTTGTCGGAGCTGTCGCCCATGATGGCGAGCACCTCAACCACACGGTCCGGGGTTGTGCCGAACTTCTGCGCGACTTCGTCGATGCCCTGCAAAAGCGTGGCTTCGCCCGCCTTGAAGACGTTGTAGAGCTTCACACGCTCCGTCACGAGCTGCATGAAGTCCTTGTCGCCGGTCACGATCAGCACTTCATCGCCGCGGGCGGCTCCTTGCGTGGCGAGTGTGCCGATGACGTCGTCGGCTTCGACGCCCGGAACTTCGAACAGCGCGACGCCGTGGGCTTGCACGACCTCGCGGATCCAGGGGAGCTGGCTGACCAGGTCCTCGGGCACTTTTTGGCGCGTCGCTTTGTAGTCGGCGTACTGGCGGTGGCGGAACGTCGGATCTTTGTGGTCGAACGCCACCGCGATCGCGTCGGGCCGCTCGTTCTCGAGCAGTTGACGCAGCACCATCGTGAAGCCGTAGGTGGCGCCGGTCGGACGCCCATCCGCGGTAGCTAGGCCCGAGCGCGCGAACGCGAAGTGGGAGCGATAGGCCAGGGCCGTGCCGTCGAGCAGGAAAATGCGCGCCATGGGCGCCACGGTAGCGGCGCCGGCCGTGCGGTTCAGTGCACGAGTCGAAAGGCCATGCCCGCCCGGCGCGCCGCTTCCCCGTCGGCGTCCACGCGGTCGCCCATGACCAGGCAGTCCGCGGCGGCGATGCCGAGGCGGCTTGCGGCGAGCAGATAACCGTCGGGAGCCGGTTTGATCCGCGTGGGGCCGCCGGGCTCGCCGTTCGCCACAATTTCGTCGAACAGGCACAGGGCGCCCAGGGCTTCGAGCTTCGCGCGGGCCGGGTAATCGCTCACCAGGGCGGTGCGCCCACCGTGGGCCCGGAATGCGGCGATCTCGGCGAGCAGCGAGCTGCGCCGCGCGAGTCGCAGGAACGGCGCGGGGCGGTGGAGCATCCACTCGCGTACGCAGGCTTCGAGCTTGGGTGAACTCGTCCGCAGTTCCGCGGCGGCGCGCTCGAGCTGCAATCGCCACGGACTGGTCGGACCGGTCGGTTCCTCGAGTCGCAGGCGCTCGTGGTGCCGTCGGAAGGTGCGCAGCGCTGCCCAGCGGTGGGGAGCGCGGGCCAGGAGGGTGAACCCCATGGCGATCTGCACCGGCAGGAGCCGGTAGAGGGTGCCATCGAGGTCGACGAGCCAGGCCCGGTGGGGGGACCGGGTCATGTGGGCGTCCCAATGGGGGGCGGGGAAGTGTGCCGGGGGCGGGGAAGTGTGCCGGGGGCGGGGAAGTGTGCCGGGGGCGGGGAAGTGTGCCGGGGGGCGGGGAAGTGTGCCG
>JBBRWC010000042.1:0-32654 GCA_038246255.1 Planctomycetota bacterium | reverse complement strand
GTGTGGATCTACTACGACGTGGAGCGCCGCAAGTGGTTCCACCAAGCCACCCTTGCGTGACCGGCGATTGACCCACAGCACCCAAGCCGCCCCCGCAGGTCCGGCCGGGTCGATTGCGGCGGCACGGCGGCACGGCTGCACGGCGGCACGGCTGCACGGCGGCACGGCGGCACGGCTGCACGGCGGCACGGCTGCACGGCGGCACGGCGGCACGGCGGCACGGCGCGGCACGGCGCTGAGCCCCGGATCGGCGCTCACGAAAAGCCGATTCTGCTCTAGGGGTCGCGGTAGGGTGCGGTAAGAACGGGCGCAACCGCGCCCCTTGGCTGCGACCGCGTCGTAACCTCGTCGACCTCCATGACCGCCGCGCCCTTGGATCCCGACGAAGCCGACCGACGTGGCGCACTGGTCGCCGTGGGCGCGGCGGTGGTGATGTCCAGTGCGGTGGAGTTCACCTACGCCCACTTCGGTGGCTCGGCCCCGAGCCTGGCGTACGCCGCCAGCGCATTCCTCGCGTTTTTCCTGCTTTCCCTCGGCATCGCGGCTCCCCTGCGCCACAACAGGGTGCGGGCCAAGTGGGCCCTGGCGCTGTGGGTGGGTTTTGGCGGGGCCCTGATGGAGGGGCTCGCCGCGGGGGCGCTGCTGCTGTTTGGCGCCCTGTGGGGCCTCGGCGAGCGGGCCGACGACGGCGACAGGCCGACCGCGCGCGCCGTGCTGCCCGTGCCCCCCGTCGCCAAGGGGGTGATGGCCGGAGGACTGCTCGCGCTGGTCCTTTTGGTGTTGCCCCATGGCGCGGGAATCGTGGGAGCGATCCTCGTGTTGCCCTTTGCGCTGCGTTCGTCGCAATGGGTTTTTGCGCGCACGGCGCCGCGGCTCAGCGCCGTGGCGACGACGGTGTTGTTTGCCGCGTTGTGTGTCGTGCTGAGCGCCAAACCCTGGGGCGCGCTCGGTTTCCAACCGCTCGTTCAGGGTGCGGGTTTCGGGCGGCCGCCCGCGGCCGCGGAGTCCGTGGCGGAGCGCAAGCCGAACGTGTTTGTGCTGGTGCTCGACACCGTACGGGCGGACCACCTTTCGATCTACGGTTACCACCGACCGACGACACCGCGGCTCGCCGAGCACCTGGCACGTCGGCCGGATGCTCGCATCTACCCCTACGCTTTCTCGAATGGCACCTGGACGGTGCCCTCGCACGCGACGCTGTTCACCGGCTTGCTCGCGTCCGAGCACGGCGCGGACTACGGTTCGGCCCTCGCACGGGGGTTTGCGATCGACGCGCCCGCCACCCTTGCCGAGCGCTACGCGGAGCGCGGCTGGTTGACGGCGTGTGTGTTCGCCAACTTCTGGTTGGCGCGTGTGCGCGGCCTCGAGCGCGGTTTCCAGCGCTACGAGTACGTGCCGCACGCCTTGGGGCTACCGCTGTTCGGCGAGCGCCTGCGCGCGCGTTTTGCACCGTCGCTGTTTGGGCACGAGGTCATCGGCGGTGCGCTTGCCACCGAAGTCAACACCGCGATCCTCGACGCCGTCGACCAGGCGGCCGGCCGACCGCTGTTCCTTGTTGCCAACTACACGGATCCCCACGCGCCCTACGTGCCGCCGCCGCCGTTCCGCGGGACGTTTGCACCCTGGAGTCCTTTCGAAACACCGCGCAGCCTCGCGGTGCATTTGCCAGCGCCGGAGCTGGACCGCTTGAAGGCGCGTTACGACGAGGAGATCACGTCCCTTGACCACTCCCTCGGCGAGCTGTTCGACGCGCTTGAGCGCCGCGGTGTCCTCGCGGACGCGTGGGTGGTCGTGACGTCCGACCACGGCGAGGCGTTTGGCGAACACGGTGTCACCGAGCACGGCACGACCGTCCACAACGAGGTCACGCGCGTGCCGCTGGTGGTGTTTCCGCCGCCCGGGGTCGATCTGCCGCAACAGGATGCGCCCGTGTCGCTCGTGGACGTGGCGGCGACTCTGGCCGCGATCTGTGGTGGATCGCCCCTTGGGCGCGGCGACGACCTGCGCCAGCCCCTGTCCCTCACGCGCACGACGACGCTCGAGTTTTTCGGGGATCCCAGCAAAGCTCCCCAGCACGGCCCGCTCGCGCTCGAGCCCGCGCAGGTGGTCATCCGCGGTGCACACAAGTTGATCCAATACATCGGGCGCGCCGAGCTCTACGACCTGTCCCTCGACGTGGGTGAGCGTGTTGATCTGGCGGGGACGAAGCCGGATCTCGTGGAGATCCTCGCCCCCCTCCTGCCCGAGTGGGAGATGCGCCCGCCCAAGCTGCGCGACTGGTCGAGGGTGCTGCCGCGGGCCGACCTGGAGCGCCTGCGGTCGATGGGGTATTTGGGCGAAGGGTGAGCGTGTCCCTGGGTTAGGTCCGGTTGGCCCGGCGGGCTCCGGCGGCGGCTCGGCCGGGTTCGCTGCCGGGTTCGCTGCCGGGACCCGCGCGCGCCAGACATTTGTCTGGTAGCGTGGGGCCGTGAGCTACGCGGCCCTGTGGTGCAAGTCGAACCACTCGTTCCTCGAGGGGGCGAGCCATCCGGACGAGCTCGTCGAGGAGGCCCATCGGGCGGGGCTCGACGCGCTGGCCCTTGTCGACCGCGACGGGGTTGGGGGCATTGTGCGTGGCCACGTCAAGGCGCGCGAGCTCGGGCTGCGGCTGATCGTGGGCTCCGAGGTCACCGTCGAGGGCAGCGCGAGCGTGCTGCTGCTTGTGCGCGACCGCGCCGGTTACGCCAACCTGTGCGACCTCGTCAGCACCGGGCGCCTGCGCTCGCCAAAGGGCACGTCGTCGGTGTCCTGGGACGAGGTCTGCGCGCGGGCCAGCGGGCTCATCGCCCTCGCGCGCGGCGCGGACGCGCCCATGGGGGCCCTGCGCGAAGCGTTCGGGGCCGACGACGTCTATGCGCTGGTCGCGCGCCATCGGCGGGCGGACGAAGTGGCGCCAGAGCGCCGGCTGCGGGCGTGCGCCGCGGCGGCGAATGTGCCGATCGCCGCTGCAAACGAGGTGCTCTACCACCGCCCCGATCGGCGCAAGCTGCAGGACGTGCTGACGGCGATCCGCCACGGCACGACGCTGCACGGCGCGGGCCGGCGCCTCAAGCCCAACGCCGAGCACCACCTGCACGGCACGGCCAGCTTCCGCGAGCTCTTCCGCGACGACCCGGCGGCGATCGCGCACACTCGCGACATCGCGGAGCGCTGCCGGTTTTCCATGGCCGACCTGCGCTACCGCTATCCCCTGGACAAGCTCGCGCCGGGGGAGAACGAGATGCAGCGCCTGGCGCGGCTCGCCTTCGAGGGTGCGCACGGGCGCTACGGCGGTCCGCCCCCCGGCGCAGTGCGCGAACAGATCGAAAAAGAGCTGAGTGTTATCGACCAACTGGAGTACGGCGGGTACTTCCTGACGATGCACGAGCTCGTGGCGTTTTGCCGCAGCGCGGGCATCCTCGCTCAGGGGCGCGGATCGGCGGCGAACTCGGCGGTGTGTTATTGCCTCGGCATCACCGCTGTCGATCCCGTGCGCATGGGACTTTTGTTCGAGCGTTTCCTGTCGCTCGAGCGCGCCGAGCCCCCCGACATCGACCTCGACATCGAACACGAACGCCGCGAGGAGGTCATCCAGCACGTTTATGCGCGTTATGGGCGCAGCCACGCGGCGATGGTCGCCAACGTCATCCGTTACCGCGCCAAATCGGCGTTGCGCGACGTGGGCAAAGCGCTGGGGATCCCCGAAACGGCGCTCCTGCGCGCGTCCAACATGGCTTCGTCCTGGGATCGACTCGATCCGCGGACATTATCCGACGCGGGTTTCGACCTCGATGCACGCGCAAGCACGTTGCTGCTCGAGCTCGCGGGCGAAATCGAGGATTTCCCGCGCCACCTCTCCATCCACCCCGGCGGTTTCCTCCTGGGCCACGAACCCGTGACAACGCTCGTCCCCATCGAAAACGCGACGATGAAGGGCCGCACAGTGATCCAGTGGGACAAGGACGACGTCGAAGCACTGGGGCTGTTCAAGGTGGACCTCTTGGCCCTCGGTGCGCTGACACACCTGCACCGCACGTTCGACCTCATCGCCGCACAGCGCACGGACAAGGATGATCCGCCGCTGTGCATGGCGACGATCCCGCCGGACGACCCCGAGACGTTCGACGAAATCTGCCGCGGCGATACGGTGGGGGTGTTCCAGATCGAGAGCCGCGCGCAGATGGCAATGCTGCCGCGCTTGCGACCGCGCACGTACTACGACCTCGTCATCGAAGTCAGCATCGTGCGCCCGGGGCCGATCACCGGCGGCATGGTGCACCCCTACCTGCGTCGCCGCAGCGGGGAAGAGCCCGTGGTGTACCCCCATCCGTGCCTCGAGCCCGTCCTCGCCAAAACCCTCGGTGTGCCGCTCTTCCAGGAGCAGGTGATGCGGCTCGCCGTCGTTGCGGCGGATTACACCCCCGGTGAAGCCGACCAATTGCGCCGCGACATGGCCGCGTGGCGCAAGTCGGGGCGCATCGAGCACCACCGCGAGCGGCTCGTCTCGCGCATGCAGAAGAAGGGCATCGCGCCGGAGTTCGCCGAGCGTGTGTTCGAGCAGATCCGGGGTTTTGGCGAGTACGGTTTCCCCGAGAGCCACGCCGCGAGTTTTGCCCTGATCAGTTACGCCGGCGCGTACCTGCGCCGCCATTTTCGCCGCGAGTTCACCTGCGGTCTCGTCAACGCGCAGCCGATGGGTTTTTATTCAGTGGCGACAATCGTCGAGGACGCCAAACGCCACGGGATCGTGTTTTTCCCTGCGGACGTGGCGCACAGCGTCTGGGACGCGGCCCTCGAGGGGAACGGCATCCGGATGGGGCTCGGCTGTGTGAAGCGTGTCGGGTTTGCGGATGTCCACCGCATCGTCGCGGCGCGCAGCGAGCGTCCCTTCGCCGAGTTCGCGGACTTCGTGGCCCGAGCGCGGCCGGGGACGGCTGCGCTCGAGGCTCTCGGGGCAGCGGGGGCGCTCGATTCCCTCTGTGGCGGGCGCCGCGAAGCCCTGTGGCGCGGGGGCAAGGCCGAGGGATCGCGGCGCCCGAAGGCCGCGGCACAAAACACCGTTCAGGGCGATCTGTTTGCCGAATTGACGCCGCCGACACCCGCGTTTGCGCCCCTCGATTCTTTCGAAACCGTTGCATGGGACCACACGAGCTCGGGCCACAGCGTGCGCGCCCATGCCCTCGCTCCTTTGCGTTCGCTTCTTCAGCGGCGCGGGTTGCCCGATGCGCGCGGTGTGGCCGCAATGGGGGATGGCCGGCGGGTGCGGTATGCGGGACTCGTGATTTGTCGCCAGCGGCCAGGCACCGCCGCGGGCATCACGTTCATGACCCTGGAGGACGAAAGTGGCTTCGTGAACCTCGTGGTCTTGCCCCAGGTGTTCGAGCGCCATCGTGTGCTGCTGCGCACCCGGTCTTTCTTGGGTGTCGTGGGACGTGTGCAGCAGCGCGACGGTGTCGTGCACGTCCTCGCAGGTGAGTTTTTCGAGCCCAAGCTCGGGCGCGCGCCGATCGAACCCACCAGCCGGGACTTCCGCTGAACGCTCCGCACGCAGGGGTGCTTCACGGGCGCAGTCGCAACGGTGGCACGGCGATGCGCGCAACCGAATTGCAGCGCATCGAATGCCGCGCGCGGTGCGTACCGTCGTGCGGAACTCGAGGGATCGAACGGCGCGGTACCCGAACGATTGCGGGCGGATGAGCGGAGCTTCGAAGGCGCAACCGGAACCGGAGGGCAAACCCGCCCAGGGTGAAGCACCGCCGCAGCGCAGGCGGCCGGCCCCGCTTGTCGACGGATCGGAGCAGGTGCTCGAACTCGTCGCGGCTGCTCCGCGTCCGCGGCCGGTGGCGGGTGCGTGGCGCTCGCTTTTTGATGGCGCCGCGCCCGCGGAACTCGCGGACCGCCTATTTCAGGGGGACCCGTTGGGCCTTTGGCCGCGCTGCGCGGCGCTCGTGGCCGATCGCAGGTTCGTGGTGCACCTTGATCGGGTGTATGCGGCGGCGGTCGCGCGGACGGCGCTGCTTGCGTCCCTTTACCGCGGCCGGCCAGCGATCGAAGGCTGGCTGGACGCGCGCATCCACGATGCCCTGCGCGGTTTGCTCGCCACCGACGCCGCTGCCGAGATGGAGCGCCGCCCGACCGATCCGGCGGACCACTGGCTGCACGCGATGATGGCCGAAGTTTTTGGCGTGCCACCGCCGCTCGCGCGGCGCGCCGCGGTTGTTTTCAACGCTCGCCCACGCGCCCATCGGCGCGTGCTGTTCGCCCTCACGTTCGAGGGCTGCTCCGTGGCCGAGTCCGTAGCCCTCGGGCTCGGGACGAAAGCCGAGATCGAGGCGCAGTTGGCGGCGGGCCTGGCGGCCCTCTCCCGCCTCGATCCACCCACCTTGAAGGACCTTCTGGCCCTGGAGGGCGAGCTGTGAGTGCCGAACGACGTGTGTTGGCGGCGGAGGTGGAAGCCCTGCTCGTCGAGATCGCCGCGGATCCCCGCTCGAACTTGCTGCGGGTGGAGCGCTCCGCCGCATTGCCGGAGCTCTTCGCCAAACGCCCCCCGGTGTCCTCCGGTGCCGCGTTCCTGACGCGCTGCGAGCGCCATCTCGTGGACGGCCATCGCGACGAGGTCGCCACGGTTCTGACGCGGATGGCTGCGTTCGCGGCGCTGCGTTTGCCGACCCTCGACGGCGCGTTGCTCGTGCCCGTGCCCCTTGAGCGCGCCACGATCGGCGAGTCCGCGCTGCGGTTGCTCGCGAGCGGGGAACGCCTGGACGGCGAACGTGAAGTGCGTGCGGCGCTCGCACGTGCGGCGGACCGCTCGCGCACCGAAACGTGGGAACCCTTTGCCCTACTCGCCGCTGCGCTGCGCCTCGGAGAGCCTCGCGGCGCGCGCCAGTGGTGGCCGCTGTTGCTGACGGGCGCGGGGCACCACACGGCCGCGCTCAATCAAGCGCTCGAACTCGAGGGCCTGTGCGAAGATGGCTTCGGGCGGTCGCTCGCTGCCAGCAACGGCGGTCTTGCCGCATGGCGCCTCGGCGCGCACGCCCAGGCCGCGGAGTGTTACCGGCGCGCTTACAGCGCCCGGCGCGAGGAACCCATGTACCTCGCGTTCCACCAGATCAACGCGCTGCTCGCGGATCTCCAGGGTGAAGCAGTGACACCCGAGGTAGGTGACTTCCCGATCGACGAGCACAGCCGCGGATTCCTCGCATCGAGCATCCGCTCGTCGCCGGTGCCCGGCCTAGCGGGACTGCGCGAGCGCGCGGCAAAGCGTCGCCATGTCCCCCGCGTCCTACAACCCGCGGCGGAGGTGCTCCTTGAACTCGTTTGAGCGCAGACTCGTCGGCGCGCTCGCACTCGCCTTGGCGGTGTTTGCTGCGCGCGACGTCCGCGCCCAGGGGGGCACGGCACCGCCGGTGGGCGTGTTCCAAAAGCACGACGTGCCGCGGGTGTCGCCGCAACCCGATCCGGGCCCCGCGATCGGGCTCAAGGTCAACGCGCCGCACGGGCGTCCCCTGCGCGGACAGGGCTCGATGCCGGCGACATGGGGCGGCCCGGCACATCCGCCGGCCAGCGCCGCTGCGGGCACCGCCGCCGGAGCCGCGCCGCTCTCCGTTCGGCCGTTCGCGCCCGCAGCGCCGCCCGCAGCACCAATGAAGGCACTGGCACCGCGCCGCGCGCGCAGCGTTTGCCCGTAGCGCGCAGCGCTGTGCCCCTTTGCAGCGCGCTGCGCTGTGCCCTTTGCAGCGCGCAGCGCTGTGCCCTTCGCAGCGGCCGCGTCGCGCGGGTTGCGTTTTAGTCTTTGTCGATCGCGGGGATCGTTTCGCCCGGCGCGTAGCGCGCGATGGCGATACCGCGTGCTCCCCACAGGATCGCGATCACGGGGTTGATCAGCGCGAGGAAGCAGTACGGCGCGTAGACCCACGTCGATACCCCCAGGGTGGCGGCCATGTACGCGCCGCAGGTGTTCCAGGGGATCAGCGGGGACGTCAGCGTTCCGGCATCTTCGAGGGTGCGCGAGAGGTTGCGGGCTTTCAGTCCGCGGCGGCGGAACTCGTCCTTGAACATGCGCCCGGGCACGACGATGGCCATGAACTGGTCCGACGTGACGAGATTCGCGGTGATCGTCGTGCCGACGACTGCCGCGATCAGCGATCCCGTGCCCCGTGCGGCCGCCAGAATCGTGCGCACGAGCCGTTTCAGGAGCCCGGTGTGCTCCATGACAGCGCCGAAAGACAGCGCCGTCAGGATCAGCCACACCGTGTTGAGCATGCTTTTCATGCCACCGCGGGAGAGCAGTTCGTCGACGCCCGCAGCGCCGCTCGTCAGCACGAATCCGTTGGCGAGCGCGCTCCACACACCCTTCAGGAGGGCGAGCGGCCGCGCCACACCCTCGGCATCCGCGAACGCAACGACGAGGTCCGGTTGACGCCACACCGCGACGAGCGCTCCAAGCGCCGCGCCCGCGAGGATCGTCGGCAGCGCGGGTTTGCGCGCCAGCGCGAGTCCAAGGACGACCAGCGGAGGCAAAAACGTCCAGACCGACAGGTCGAAGTGGGTGTCGAGCACCGTGCGTGTGTTGAGCAAAGCCGCGGTGTCGCCCGATCCCGCGTGGTTGAAGCCGAGCGCGGCGTACGCCAGGAGCGCCAACGTGAACGATGGGATCGTTGTCCACAGCATGTGGCGGATGTGGGTGAACAACTCGGTGCCCGCGACCGCCGATGCGAGGTTTGTTGTGTCCGAGAGTGGCGAGAGTTTGTCACCGAAGTACGCACCCGAGATCACTGCGCCCGCCGTGATTGCGGGACTCAGGTCGAGGCCCTGGGCGATGCCCATCAGGCCAACGCCGAGCGTGCCCGCCGTCGTCCAGGAGCTGCCCGTCGCGAGGGCCGCCAGGGCGCAGATGACCGCGCTCGCGGCGTAAAACACCGCGGGGTGCATCAGTTCGAGGCCGAAATACACCATGGCGGGCACCGTGCCCGAGAGGATCCACGCCCCGATCAGCGCTCCCACCGCGAGCAGGATCAAGATCGCGGGCATCGCGACCGAGATGCCTGTGACGATGGACTCCTGGATCGCATTCCAGCGCTGGCCGTTGTAGAGGCCGATCAGTGTCGCAACGGCGGCCGCGACGGCGAGGGCAATCTGGTTGGGGCCATAGGATGCGTCGTCGGCGAAAAGCTTCACGGACATCCACAAAAGCGCGGCGAGGACGAGGAGTGGCGTCGTCGCCTGCAAAAGGCTCGGGCTGGGCTCTAAATCGTGCTTGCCGTCTGAGCTATCCGGTTGCGCCCGTTGTGTGGCCATGCGTGGGTTCCTCGAAGCCGCTTGCGAAGGCGCGGGGCCGCCCGCGCGTCCGCGCGAGTGTAGGGACGGCGTAGGCCGATGGGGGCGACGAAGGTCTGGCGGAGCGCGGCCCACGCGCCCGTGGGAATCCCCGCGGGGTGTTGGCTGTTCGGGGAATGCAATCCGACACCTTGCCCGGATCGCACCGCGCCCGCAGCACACGCCCATCCGTCGCGGCCAGCACGGTCAGCCGGCGGCCGGGCCGGGCACCGCACGGCCCGACGTGCGATGATTGCACGAGCCCGCGCGCCGGCGCGCCGACAGACACGCGCGATGTGCTTGCCATGCCGCCCATCCGGATGGCCACCCCGCTCGACCCGCATCCCATGAACACCCTGTTCCGTCCGCTCCTTGTTGCGCTCCTCACCGCGTCGTTCCTCGCCATCGCGCCCGCGAACGGCACCGCGCAAACCACGCATGTGGTGCAGCTTTTCACGATGTCGTTCTCGCCCGCGCAGATCGTCATCCAACCGGGCGACACGGTGCGGTGGACCTGGGTGGTGGGGGGCCACGACGTGAAGAGCGGGGTCACCGGCATCCCCAACGGCATCTTCAACTCGGGCAACCCCGTGGTCGCGCCGAACACGTTCCAGGTGACCTTCGACGCAGCGTTTTTGCAGGCGAACCCCATGCCGGGAAACGTCTACGACTACTACTGCCAGCTCCACATCCCCGCGATGAAGGGCCGCATCACCGTGCAGTCGCCGACGTACTTCGGAGGTTTCACGGCGTTCGGGACGGCGCTCAATCCCGCACAGAGCCTCGTCGTGTTGTCCGGAGCGCCCGTCGTCGGCGGCACGTTCGCGCTGGGGGTGCAAAATCCCCTTGATGCCGCGGCGCCCGCGGGCTTCGCGTTCCTCTCGCTCGCGCTCGCGCCCGACGCGAACTATCCGCTCGGCACGCCGCTCCCCAATCTGGGTTTGGGCGGGCCGGGTGTGCAGACCTACGTGCTGCTGTCTACTGTTGGCGGGGGCATCCTCGGCACGCTTGGGCCGGTCGGGTGGGGCGGCGGGGGCACGCCCCCCGCACCCTTCGGTTTCACCGTGCCGAACGTCCCCGCGCTCGCGGGCAAGGGCCTCTATCTGCAAGGGGCGATCTACACCCCCAGCACCTTCCGGCTCGGCCTCACGAATGGCCTGCAGGTCGTGATCGGAAGCTGAGTAGGGCACGGGTCCGCGCCGTCCGAGTGGTAGGCTCGGCGAACGCTGCCGCCACCGCCGCTGCGCGGAACGCGCCCCTTGAAGAAGATCCACCTCCTACCGAACCTCGTCACGCTGGCGAACGCCTTTTGCGGGCTGCTCGCCCTGTCGAAGGCGATCGACGCGCTCGCGTACTCGGCCGGCGATCCGCGGATCTTCTATTTCAAGATGCAATCGGCGTGCATGCTGGTGTTCCTCGGCATGGTGTTCGATAGCCTGGACGGCTGGGTCGCGCGCCTGACGGGGTCCCAGAGCGCGTTTGGCGCTCAGCTCGACTCCTTCAGCGACGCGCTCACCTTCGGGGTCGTGCCCGCGATGCTGGCGAAGGTGCTGATCGAGCACCAGGGGCACCTGAGCGGTCTGCGCGGTGATCCACGGGTCCACTTCCTCGCGGCCGCGTCGTTTGCGCTGCTCGCGATCCTGCGCCTCGTGCGATTCAACCTTGAGTCCACCGACCCCAAGCAGCACTCGGCGTTTTTCCGCGGGTTGCCGTCGCCTGCGGCGGCTGGTGCGGTGGTGTCGACCATCTGGCTCTACCTGTTGCTGCGCCGGCCCGAGTTGGAGGCGGACGAGGGCACCACGACGCCGTTTGGCCGCATGGTGCGCGGCATGGACACCGTGAACTGGTCACCGATCCTCGACTGGGTGCCGCCGCTGTTGCTGGTCATGTTGCCGGCCCTTGGACTGCTGATGGTGAGCCGCGTGCGCTACGTGCACGCCGTCGAGTTCATCACGCGCGAGCGACGCTCCTTTTTTGTTTTGGTCGGCGTGATCTTCGGCCTGATGTTTTTGTACCTCGCGCCGGTGCCCGCGCTCTTTTTGATCTTCAACGGATTTGCGCTGCACGGTGTGGTGCGGATTCTGTGGACACGCAGGCGCCGGGCGTTGCCCGCACGCGGTCCGGATGCGGGGCCGTGAAGCGCAACGCAGCGCCCGCTGAGCGTGTGTTCATCGCACTTGGCGCCAACCTCGGGGATCCGCGGCGCCAACTCGACGCGGCCATTGCTGCGCTTGCGCACACCGAGCGTGTCGTGGGTTGCTCGACGTGGCATACCACCACCCCCGTGGGCGGGCCACCCGGACAACCGGATTATCTGAACGGCGTGGTGGAGGTGCGCTCGGACCGCGAGCCAGAAGAGCTTTTGAGTCGGCTCCAGCAGCTTGAACAGCGATTTGGGCGTGTCCGCGGCGAGCCCAACGGCCCGCGCACGCTAGACCTCGACCTTTTGATATTCGGCGATCGACGGATCGCAACCACAACCCTCGAACTGCCGCATCCGCGAATGGAAGAGCGCCTGTTCGTGCTGGCGCCGCTCGCGGAAATCGCTCCTGAACTCGTGCTTCGAAATGGCCGCAGCGCGGCGCTCCAGTTGCAGCACCTGCGGCGTATGGCAAACCTCGCGCCATCGCGCGTCGATCCCACGGGCTGAGACGCGTGTGACGCTGCGGCTGGGATCGCAGCGCGCGCGGCGTTAGGATGGCGGCGGCGAACCCGCGGCTCGCATACCGCCGACGCCGAACCAATGATGATTCCGATGTGGATGTTGGGCTCCTTTTCGCGCCAGGCTTCCGGCGCGAACGGGGAGCAGACGGACGGCGGCCAGGCACAGACACCCCCCGGCGTCGAAACCACCGCCGCGGACCTCGACCTGTCGGCCAGCGGGATGATGAGCCTCGTGGAGGGCTGGATCGAGCGCCTGTGGCACTACGTGCTGGAGGACGGCCCGAAGCTGTTGTTGCAGGCGTTCCTGATCGCGGCGATCTGGATCGCCTTCGGCATGCTTTCGCGCTTCGTGGGGCGCTTCGTGCGCCGCGGCCTCGCTTCACCGCGCATTCGCGCGTCGAAGCTGCTCAAGGAGTTTCTCGTCGGCCTCGTTTCGAAGGCCGTGTTTGTTGTCGGCCTGCTGGTGATCCTCAACCAGGTGGGTGTCGAAGTGGGACCGCTCATCGCCGGCCTCGGTGTGGCGGGATTCATCGCGGGTTTTGCGTTGCAGGATGTGCTGGGCAATTTTGCGGCGGGGGTGATGATCCTTTTCTACCGGCCGTTCGACGTGGGGGACTTCGTGAAGGTCGGCGGCGAAATGGGCACGGTGGTCGAAATGAGCCTTGTCAATACGGTGCTCACCACACCCGACAACCAGCGGTTGATGGTGCCCAACAAAAAAATCTGGGGTGACACGATCCAGAACGTAACGGCCAACCCGACACGCCGTGTCGACCTGACCTTCGGCATCAGCTACGCGGACGACATGGATGAAGCGGTCCGGGTGCTCGTGGAGCTCGCCTGGAACCATCCCAAGGTGCTCAGCGATCCGGCGCTCGTGGTGCGGGTGCACAAGCTGGGTGAGTCCTCGGTCGACATCGTCGTCCGCCCGTGGGTCAAGAGCTCGGACTACTGGGAGGTTTATTGGGACCTGACGCGCGGCGCGAAAGCGACCTTCGACCGGGCGGGCATCAGCATCCCGTTCCCCCAGCGCGACGTGCACCTGTACTCGGTGCGCGCCGAGGCTGCCGAGTAACGCCAGGCCTGTGGGCCGAGCTGCGGGGTCGGCGGGAATCGCAGAGGCGGACCCTGGCGCCGGAGGGCGTGGGAGGGCAACTTGAGCGCCTGCATGGAGCGCTTCGACGATCCCGCCGCCGCCGCCCGTTGGTGTGCCACCGCCGTCGAGCGCGGGGACAGCATCGGATTTGTTCCGACGATGGGCGCCCTGCACGCGGGGCACCTCGAGCTCGTGCGCCGTGCCGCCGCCGAGAACGACCTCGCCGTCGTGAGCATTTTTGTGAATCCGCTGCAGTTCGACGATCCAACGGACTTTGCACGCTACCGCCGCGATTTCGAGGGTGACTGTGCACAACTTCACGCGGCCGGATGCGCGATGGTGTTCACGGGCGACACCGCGGGCTTTTTTGGGAGCGCCGACCTGCAGTCGATTCCGCGTCAGGATCCGGGTTTCGGCGCGGACGGCCTCGAAGGGACCAAACGGCCAGGTCATTTCGAGGGTGTCGCCACCATCGTGCGGCGGTTGTTCCAACTGGTGCGACCCGTGCGTGCGTACTTTGGCGAGAAGGACTTCCAACAAACGCTGGTCGTGCGCGCGCTCGCGGACCGCATGGGGTATCCACAGATCGCCGTGTGTCCGACGTCGCGCGAACCGTCGGGCCTTGCGCGTTCCTCGCGCAACAGTTTGCTCGAGCCGGCGGACCTGGCGCGCGCTCCCGCGTTGTTCGCGGCCCTTGCCGCTACGCGCGCCGCCTGGGTCCGCGGCGAGCGCGACGCCGCCCGCCTCGAGGCCGTGCTGGCCGAGCACCTTGCGCAAGCGGGCATCAAGATCGAGTACGCCGCCGTGCGCGATCCCGAGGTGTGGACCGGCGACGGGCGCCCTGTGGGACCGCTCGAGCACGGGCAAGCGCTCGTTGCGGCGCGCCTGGGGGGTGTGCGCCTGATCGACAACCTGCGTCTCGACGGGCCGCTGCCCATTTTGGGGGCCTCCGCGTGAGCCGCGTGGACTCGGTGTCCGTCCTCGCGCCCGCCAAGGTCAACCTCGTGCTGGATGTGTTGGGCCGGCGCGCGGATGGTTACCACGAGGTCGACACTGTGCTCGCCGCGATCGACCTCGCGGACGTCGTGGACGCGCGCGCGGTGGACGATCGCCGCGGCGAAGTTCGGTTGGAGCTCGCGGGTCCCTTCGCGAGCCCCGATATTCCGCGGGACGAGCGCAACCTCGTCGTGCGCGCCGTCGGGCCGCTCCTCGCAGCCGTCGGCAATGGGCGCAGCCTCGCACTGCGGCTCTTGAAAAGCGTGCCCTCCCAGGCCGGACTCGGCGGCGGATCGAGCGATGCTGCGGCGGCGTTGCTTGCCGCGCGGCTCGCGCTCGGGGTCGGGCCGGACACCGCGAGCGACATAACCCTCCTCGCGTCGCTGGGCTCCGACACGGCGTTTTTCGCAGCCGCACAGGACACGGGTGTGGCACGGGCACGGGGGCGCGGCGAATCGATCGACGTTTTGCCCGCATTGCCCGCGGGATGGTGCATCGCTCTTGCGACGCCGGCGGCCGTGGCGTCCACGGAAGC
The DNA here is from genome assembly GCA_038246255.1 of Planctomycetota bacterium. Classification (GTDB taxonomy): domain Bacteria; phylum Planctomycetota; class UBA1135; order UBA1135; genus RI-242. The sequence goes on along the minus strand of JBBRWC010000042.1, from coordinate 18,030 downwards.
CGTTTACCAGAGCCTCGGCTTGGACGCGCCCTCCGCGAAGCGCGCGGAGCGCCCGCGCGCGTGGAACTGGGAGGACGGAGTGGCGCTGGTGCGTGCCGAGCTTTCCAACGACCTCGAGCGCGCCGCCGCGCTCGCGGTGCCCGAACTCGGCCGATGGCGCGCAACGCTTGAGGGCATCGACCTTGACCACTGGCGCCTCGCAGGGAGCGGTTCGACGTGGTTTGGGCTGTATCCGGACGAGCGCGGCGCGCGGCAGGGGCTCGCTGCGGTCGAAGCGGCCGCGGAGCGCGCGGGGCTCGGAGTTCGGTTCCTCGGGGTCGCACACCCGGCCGGTTTTGGCCGCCGGGTTGTGCACCGGGAAACAGGCGCCGCGGACGTCCACGGGAGCGCCGTGCGATGAGCAGCGCGGATCCCGTGGATCCCGCGGCGCGCGATGGCGCCGGTGCGGCCCCGAAGACCTGGATCGTGGGCCGCGGGCGGGTCGGTCGGGCGCTCCACGTGGCGCTGCCCGGCGCGCAGCTCCTCGCGGGGCGCGCGGATACCGCGGCTTGCGCGACTCCCGCGAATACAGCGCAGACACGCGACCTCGTGCGCGTGCTCGCGCAACGCACCGCCCTTGAGCCCCTGATTTTTGCCGTGCCCGACGCGGCTCTCCGCGCGGCGGCGGAGCGCGTCGCGCTCGCCCTGCGGGGGACACAATCGAGCGCGGGCGCAGGTGTCGCGCTGCACACGAGCGGCGCCCTCGCCGCGGACGCCAGCGGACCCCTGGCGCCGCTTGTGGACCTCGGTTTCGACGTGGGAGCGCTCCACCCGTTGCGCGCGGTCCCCGCAGGCGGCGGCCCCGGGGTCCTGCGAGGCGCTTTGGCCGCGATCGCGGGTGGCCCGGCGGCGCTCGCGACTGCGCGCGCCCTCGCCCAGGCCGTGGGGCTCGAAGTTTTCGAGATCGCCGCCGCGGGCGAGGCGCGTGTGCGCTACCACGCGGGAGCGTGTCTCGCGGCCGGGGGGGCGGTGGCCCTGATCGACGCGGCCCTCGCGCTGTTCGCATCCGCGGGGATCGAGCGCGACCTCGGCCGCCGCGCGCTATGCGACCTCGTGGTTTCGGCGGCGAACAACACCCGGGCCACCCCCGCAGCGTCCGCCCTCACCGGTCCGATCGCCCGTGGCGACGTCGACGTGGTGGCGGCGCACCTTGCGAGCCTGCGCGGGCCGGACCTCGCGCGCGAGCGCGACCTCTATCGAACCCTTTCTTCGCGGCTGTTGGCCCTGGTTTCGCACACCCTTTCGCCTCAGGATGGGGCGCGGCTCGCGGCGCTGCTCCGCGACCTCCCCGAACATTGATCCCCATGGAACGAGTGCTTTCCCTCACGGCCGACGACCTCGGGGCCCTCGCCCAGCGCGCCCGCGACCTTGCGCCCCTCGCCGAGCGCATCGAGTGGCGCCTCGACGGGCTCTTTGGAGTGCGCCACGGCGAGCTGCCGACTGCGGATGAACTCGCCGCCGCGGCGCGCGGGTTGGAGCGCCCCTGGATCGCCGCGTGCCACGCCGCGGGCGATCCGGGAGTGGTCGGTGGAGCGCGCCTCGACGACGACGTGCGCATCGAGCTTCTGCGGCGCGCCGCGCAGGCGGGTGCGTCGATGGTCGACGTGCCCCTCGCGCTCGCGCCGCGCTGTCCGGAGCTCCCCGGTGGGGCCGGCCGCATCCTTTCCGTGCACGTGGAGGACGTCCCCGCCGACGCCGACGCGGCCCTCGCTGCCGCCGCAGCGCAGGCCCGCGGAAACGACCGCATAAAGTTCGTCGCAGCCCCAACGGACGCGGTCGACATGGTGCGCCTGTTGCTCGCACTCGAGCGACATGTGCAAAAAAGCGGTGTGCCCGCAACCGCGTTTGCCACGGGCATCCACGGCCTTGCGTCGCGCATCCTCGCGCCGGTTTTTGGCGCGTCGTTCCTCCTCATGGCGCCACCCCTTGGGCGCGGCGCACCGACCGCGGTGGGCCAGCCCGCGCTGGATGTTTTGGACCGTGCGTGGCCCGCCGCCGGTGTCGGCGCGCAAACGCGCTTTTTCGGCGTCGCCGGTTCGGCCGCGCGCCACTCGCTTTCGCCCGCCGTGCACGCCGCCGCGCAGCGCGACTCCGGCCTGGACGCCGTTTATGCCGCGTTCGAAACCGCGGACTTGGATGCGCTTCTCGACCTGATCGCGGACCACCCGCGCTTTGGCGGACTATCTGTCACGTCGCCGCACAAGGAACGTGCCCTCGCGCGCGCCACCTCGGCCGACGAAACCTCCGTCGCCGCCGGCGCGGCCAACACCCTCGTGCGGCGTGCAAGCGGCTTGCACGCGTTCAACACGGACGTTCCGGCCCTCCAATCTGCCCTCGCGCGCGCACGCACGTCGTCGCGCTGCGCGTTGGTGCTCGGAGCCGGGGGCGCGGCCCGCGCGGCCCTGCTCGCCCTTTCGCGCCTCGGTTGGCCGCGCAGCGTCGCGGCGCGGCGCGATGCGCAAGCGCAGCAGCTCGCCCTGGAGTTCGGCGCGCGGCACGTGCCCTGGGATGGCATCGACCACGCGCCTTTTGACGTGCTCGTCCAAACCACACCGCGGGGCAGCTCGGCACATCCGCTCGAACTCGCCTACGAAGGCGAACTGCCGCCCGGTTGCCTCGTGCTCGACGCTGTGTACCGTCCGCTCAACACACCGCTCCTGCGCAAGGCGCGCGCGAGCGGCTGCGAAGTTGTCAGCGGCGCGGATTGGTTCCTGATGCAGGCCGCCGAGCAGGTCCAGCTTTTCCACGGTGTCGAAGCAAACGCTGACACGCTCGCGCGCGCATTTTTCGAGACGCTCGCGGCCGAACTTTGACCGTGAACACGCTGGCCCTCGTCGGCCTGCGCGGCGCGGGCAAATCGACCACGGCGCGCGAGCTCGGCCGTCTCTTGGGTTGGTGGTTCGTCGACCTCGATCGCGAGGTCGCGCGCATCGCGCGGCGCCGCGGTGTGCGCGTGCCGGACGGTGCGGGGGGCGAGCGTTCGCCGCGGGCCGGTGATGTGCTCGCGGCGCTGGGCGAGGCACCGTTTCGCGCGCTCGAGGCGCAAGCGCTGGAAGCAGCGCTCGAAGGCCGCGGGCCGCGCGTGATCGCGACGGGTGGTGGCATCGTCGAGCTCGCGGCGACGCGGGAGCGCCTGCGGGCCGCGGCCACCGTGGTGTGGCTCAATCCCTGTGCCGAAATCCTCGCGCGGCGTGTCGCTGCTTCGGCCGAGTTGCGGCCGCCGCTCCTGCCGGGGCGTCGGGATCGCCCCCGCGGGGACATGGATCGGGCGCTCGTGGAGGCGCGGTTGGTCGGCGTGCGCCGGCGCGCGCTCTACGCCGAGGTCGCGACGCGGCGGGTCGACGTCGACTCGCCCGCGGTGACGCCGGCGCAGATCGCGGAGCGCATCCTGACCGAGCTCGGCCTCGCGCCTGGTCCCTAGGGGGGTGCGCGGCTACCCTGTTGAGACCGTGAAGAATCTGCGCGACCTACGGCGGTTTGGCCGGGATCGAAGCCCCGCGGCGAGCCGTCCCGGGCCCAGCCGGACGTGGGTGGTCGGGGCTGCACGCGGAGCGCGGATTGCGGCGTTGGTCCTCGTTGCGGGTTTGATGATGGCGAGCTGCGCCGCGGTCAACGAAGGTGCCGTCGCGTCGGTCGGCTCGAACCCCCACACCCGAGTCCACGATCACGCGCCCGAGGACTGCAATGGCCACGACGTCGCCCTTGCAGCGGTGGTCGTTGCCGATCCCGCGCGCGCGCTGCCGTCGCTCGCTTTTTCAGCTTCCAGACGGGCAACCACACGCGCCGCCGCGGATGACGAGCAGCGCTCCGACAGCCCTCGACCGGTCAAAGCCGCGGGCGCGCCGGTTGGCAATGGGGGCGGTTCCGCGGTCGCGAAACTCGACCCCGAGTTCGACCTCGAACTCGCGCTGGCTGCCGGTCGACCGCCGCCGCCGGGCCTGTCGTCCGTGCGCGAGGCGGAACGCCAACGGGAGCGTCAAACCCAGCTCGACGCGCTGCGCGCGCACCGCGACGCGCTTGGACCCGGTCGATTTGTGGCCCAGATCGAGCGCATGCTGCTCGAGCCCGCGGACGAAACCCAGTGGCAGGCCGCGGCGTTTGCGGCGGGCGGTTTGGGCCTCGTGGAACTGCTGCCGCGGGTCGCGGCGGGCCTCGATTTGCCGGGCCGCCGGGCCGCCGCGGCACGCCGGGCGCTGCACGCGGGGCTCGGGATTTGGTTCGAGGACCGCGCCGCGTTCGAGCCCTTCGCGCGTCTCGCCGACCCGCGCGCCGTCGAGCCGTTCCAAAGGCAACTCGGACGGCTCGAAGCCGTGCACGAGCAACGCCTCGGCGAACTGTGGCGCGCCGATCCGCGCGCGATCGAGTCGGGCCTCAACCACGTATCACCCGCGCTGCGCAGGCGCGCCGCGACCGCACTCGCGAACGCGGTGGGTGCGAGCACGCTCGACTCCGCGTTTGCGGCGCCGCTGCTCCTCGGCCGAGCGCGCGGCGAGCACGACGGCCGCGCGCTCTGCAGCCAGTTGGATGCGCTGACCGATGTGCTTCAGGGGTCGGCGCCGAGTTCGCCGCTCGTCAACCAATCCCGCGAGTTGTTGCAGGTGCTCGCGCGCGAAGGTCCGCCTGACGTTTTGCACTGCGTGGCTCGCGCGCTGGCTGCGTTGCCGTGGAGCGCCGTCGGCGCAGCCAGTGCCGATGGGCCCGATCTGAGCGAGGCGTTCGACGCGCTCGGCGCGCTGCTCGCCCGCGGTGGCGCCGAGGGTGGCCTCGATGCGGACGTGCGCATTGGTCTGATCGAAGCCGTGCGCGGCCTCGCCCTGCGCTCGGCGTATCAACCCGGAATGGCGAGCTCGTCCGGGCGCCGGATGGCCGCGCGCCTCGTTGCGATCGTCGGTGATCCGATCGAGGCCCCCGCCGCGCGTCGCGCCGCAGCCGCAGCGCTGTCCGACCTTGCCGGCGACGACCAGATCGAGACGCTCGTCGGATTGCTGGAATCGGCACGGGGCGACTTGCCGCTGCGGTTTGCGCTGCTGGGGACGCTGACGCGGGTGGCGATCGACCTCGAACCCGCCGATCCGCGGGCGGCGGAGCTCGCGCGCGTGGGTTTGGCGCTGCTCGCGGAGTCGGACGTAGACTTACGCCGTCGCGCGCTGGCGTTGCTCGGCGATGGAGCCATCGAAGGAGCGCTCGACGTCGCCGCGTTGGCGCGCCAGGTTGCGGGTGAATCCAACCTCGAGCTGCGCGGGCAAATGCTGTCGTTGCTGCGGCGCAGCGCTGGCGCGAGCGAGCTGCCTGTGCTTCTCCAATCGGACAGCCTTGCGGGTTATGCCGCATCCTCCGCGGCGCGCGCGGCGGAGGTGTCCGATCTGGTCGTCGCTCTCGCAGCGGGGGATGGCGAGCTGCTGTTCGCCGGCGCGCAGCAACTCGCGGAATCCGCGCGGATCGCCGCAAACGGCACCCTTGCGCCCTTGGGTTGTGTCGTCGCCCATGAACCCGGTCGGCTCGTGCGCGCGCTGGAGCTCGTGGCGCGTCTCGACCCGGCCGCGGCCACCGCGCTTCCCGAGCGGGCGCATTGCGCAGTGGTCGATTGGGTCCACAACCTGGTCGCCGGAAGTCCGCGGCTGGGTGGCACGCTGAGCGACGGTGTTGCGTTCATGACGCGCTTGCTCGATGTGCATCTGCCCGCAGCGGCACTGGCCGGGGCGTCGGGTGCGCCCGCCGTGCTCGAGCGCGTGCGCGCGCGTGTGATGGCGGAGCGCGAGCGGCCGGGGGAATCGGCAGGGCGCGCTTTCGACAGTGCGCTCGCGTCGGCGGGTGATGGCGATCTCTTCCGAGCGATCCTCCGCGACCGCGCGCGCCACCAGTTTGCGCGCGGCGATCGAGTTGCGTCGCTCGTCGACCTGCGTTCGCTTGCTCGCATGGATCTGGGCGCTGGCGCCCTGGGTTCGGCTGCGGCGCGGCTGCTCGACCCCACCGACCTGCGCCGGGCGTACGGATTGATCGCGGAGGGCAGCGCCGACGATGCCTCCGTGGCCGCCGAGGTGTTCGACTTCGCCCAGCTCGCGGTCACCCACCCCGCGTGGCCCCTCGAGCCGGTGGATGGCCGCAGGCTCGATCTGTTCACCCTTGGCGAATCCGCGCTGCGGTCCGGTGATCCCGCGCGGCGGGTGTTTGCGCGCGGGCAACTCGCGGGACTGACACCCTGGATGGGGCTGCACGATGTGGCGCCCGACGAAGAGGGCAAAGCCTGGCGCGGGCTGGTGGGGGAAACCGCGTGGCGCAACACCCTCTACTTCTTGGCCGAACGGCTCGCCGTGGCCGCCGCGGACGATCCGACACCCGCCGACGGCGATCCGAACGACCCAGACGAGGGTTGACGCCACCCCCGTCGATCCACTACTGTCTTCCTCCCGCTGGCCCGGAGCGTTGCGCTCGGCCGTGGGGACAATCAGAACACCGGGACGGCACCGCCGCCCCGGTCGGTCGCGGGGTGGAGCAGTCTGGCAGCTCGTCGGGCTCATAACCCGGAGGTCGCAGGTTCGAATCCTGCCCCCGCTACCACCAAACGAGGGCCAGCTGTCCAAAGGACGGCTGGCCCTTCTTCGTTTAGTGGTCGCGGGGGCAGGATTCGAACCTCCCGCATGCGCTACGCGCCTGCGGGGGTTCGCGGTGATTTTGGCTCTGCCCGCAAAGCGGGCATCGCGGGCCCCCGCGACGATTGCTGCCCAGTGGCGCGCAACGGCCGGCGTGATTCTCGTTGGTCGCAGCGGGCGTCTGGTATCCTCGCGGCACGGGGTGCCCGCGGTGGCGCCCGTTTGATGTCGAGCGTTATGGGTTCACGGGGACGGAGGGGGCAGGCGATCGTCGCGGCGATCGTCGGCTTCGCGTTTGCGTTGCACCTCGTCTGGGTGCCGCTGCACCTCGCGTGGAACGACCATGCGCTGCCCGGCACGGCGGAAGAGCACGGGCACGGCCGCGGCTGCGGCTCCGAGCACGGGCACGGCCACGGCTGCGGCTCCGAGCACGGGCACGGCCGCGGCTGCGGCTCCGAACACGGGCACCACGCAGACGCAGGCGACCGCTACCACCACCACGACGCGCCGAGCGACGACACTCCGTCGAACCATTCGCCGCACCCCGCGACGGACCACTTCGAGCACTTGGCCGAAGCCGCGACGCCCCCGAGCGCCGACTGCGGCGCCATCGCGCATGCGCCGTCGTTGATCGCGGTGCACCCGCCGCAGGTATCCCTAGCCGCGGCGATCGTCGCGGTGGATTCGTGGCCACGACCGCCGCCATTGGGGGCTGCCGCATCGCCGCGGGCGCCGCCCATCGTTGCCTGAACTCGTCGAAACGCGCTGCCCAACCGGCGCGTTGACGGCCCGGTATGCACATGCCGGGTCACGTTTAGGAAGAACGATGGAGCTGCCGCTTGGTGAACCGACCCCCTTTTCAAACCGCATTCCCGGCCGAGCGACCGACAGGAACGTCGGGCGGCGTTCGTCGTCGCCCAAACCCGCCGACGTTCGCGTTCGTCTGGGCACTGGCGGCGCTCGGAGGCTGCCAAAGCTTCGAATCTCGGCCGCTTGATCCCAACGCCCACCAAGAAGCGTGGGACCGGCGCACCCTCGACGGGGCGTCGCTCGAAGAGTTCATGAGCCGCCGCGCGCCGCTGCCCAGCGAATTGGCCACGGACTTTGATCCGCAGGACGGACTGAGCCTCGGCGAGGGGCGGCTCGTCGCCTTGGTTTACAACCCGACTTTGCGGCTCGCGCGCCTGCGTGTGGAGCGAACGGCGGCGGGAGCGGCCCATTCGGGCAGCGCAGTGGATCCGAGCCTCGAGTTCTCCGCCCTGCGCGCAACCGACGGCGGGTCGGACCCGTGGGTGATCGCCGCGGGCCTTGGCTTCTCCATTCCCCTTGGGGGACGCCGGGCAGCCGAACGCGATCTGGCTGAAGCCGAACTCCGCGCGCAGAAAGGCGCCTTCCTCGAGAGCGAATGGACGGTGTGGCGCGACGTGGGTGTCGCCTGGATCGAGTGGTCGGCGGCGCGGCTGCGCGTGGACGCGACGGAGCGCCTCGCGCGCGGTTTGGAAGGTCTTGCGCGCACTGCGATGGACCTCGCCGATCGCGGTGAACTCGCGTCGACCGAGGCCGCCCTGTTTCGTATCGAGCAGGCCCAGCGCAACAACCAATTGCGTCGCCTGCGGGGCGAGGTCGAAGCGGCGAAGCTGCGGCTGCTGGGACTTGTTGGGCTCCCGCCGGCGACACTGCTCGAACTGCTGCCCGCGATCGAGCTGGAGACGACGATCGTCGCGATCGCTCCCGCCGGGCCCGATGCGATCGCGCTGCGCAACCCCGAACTCGCGCGGTTGCGGCGCGAGTACGACGTTGCGGAGGCAGCGCTCCGGCATGCGATCCGCAAGCAGTACCCCGACCTCACCCTCGGCCCGCTGTTTGAGTCCGATGCCGGCCGATCGCGCATCGGACTGCTCGGTGGAATACCGCTGCCACTGCTGAATGCAAATCGGCGTGAGATTGCCGAGGCGCGGGTGGAGCGCGAGATCGCGCGCGCCGCCGTGGAAACGGCCTTCGAATCCCTCGTCGGCGGTTGGGCGGTGGCCGTGGCGCGCGCGCAGGCGCTAACGGGCCAGCGCGAGGAGTTGGTGCAAGTCCTCGCGCCCCTCATGGACCGCCAAGTGGAGGATGCGTTCGAAATGCTGCGACTTGGCGAAAGCGCATCCACGCTCGTTCTACTGGAGAGTCTTACGCGGGCCTTCCAGGCAAAGCTCGACCTGATTGACATTCGCGCGGCGGAGGCTATCGCGCGCGCTGAAATCGTTTACGTCATTGGCCCCGCGAACACCGCAGCGGTGTCGCACATGCCCGAGGATCGTCGATGAACCCCAACGGATCCGTGTGTCTAACCCTGCTGCTCGTGGCGCTGATGGCCTGTACTCGCGCTCCGGAACGGAAGGTCGCCGACGAGGCTGGCACGCCCGACGCGGCCACGACACCCACAAATCGCGTTGACATTCCGGCAACGGTCCGGCGGCACCTGGGAATCACGTTTGCAGAGGTCGAGGTGCGCCATGTCGCGCAGACACAGCGTGTGCCGGGAGCGTTCGAACTCCAACCCGGCGCCCGCCACGAGTACCGCATGGCCCTTGCGGGCGAGGTGCGGATCCTGGTCAAGCCGTTTGACCGCGTCGAGCCGGGAACACCGCTTTATCGGTATCGGTCGCCAGCTTGGACCGAGCTCGCCGGGGAAGTTCTGCGCGGCGAGCACGCCGTCGCGGTCGCGCGAGCGCAGCTGCGCGTGCGCAGCGCGACGCTCGAGGAGGTGCGCCAAACGCTCGCCCTTGCGAAAACGCGCATCCAAGCCCTCGCACAGGCGGAGTTCAAGCGCGTCGATCTGGAGATCCAAGCTGCCCAGATCGAGGCCAGCCTGCCGCGCCTCGCGGCGGAGGTCGAGCTCGCCGCAATCGATTTGGCCAACGCCATCAGCGCTCGGGAGCATGCGTTGCGCCGTGCGTCTATGGCTTCCGGGATCGCTGCGGCTGAACTCGAAGCGGCGGCCCCGTCCGAGGAGGGTCGTTCCGTGTCGCTGCCGCGCTACCTTGCGATCGACTGGATCGAGGTACGCGCTTTTGTCGCGGGCGTCGTGGAAGCGGTCGCGACGACGGACGGCGCGTTCGTCGAATCGCCGGCGTTGGTGCTCTCCACAATCGATCCCACGCTCGTGCAGTTCCGCGCCCACGCACTGCAGGCCGATCTTGCGAAGTTCGTCGATGCAAGTGCGGCGCGCATCGTGCGGCCCCCGTCACCGGGGACACCGACCGACGACGGCGTGCCCGCCTCAATGCAGCTTGGTCTCGACGCGGATCCCAATCAGCGAACGCTCACGTTGATGGCCACACCCACGGTGAGTGCGGCTTGGGCCCGACCCGGCGTCGCGGCGTTCCTTGAAATCGTCGGCGACGACGCTTCCAGCCCCGTGTTGGCCGTTCCGCGTTCTGCGGTGGTGCAAGACGGGCTTCTCCAAGTGGTGTTCCGCCGCGACCCCTCGAATCCGAACCGTGCGATTCGCATCGAAGCCGACACCGGGGTGAGCGACGGCTGGTGGGTCGCGCTGAACAGCGGGGTGATGCGCGGGGACGAGGTCGTGGTCGCTGGAGCGTACGAGCTGAAGCTCGCTACACAGCAAAGCGGATCCATGCAAAAAGGCGGACACGTCCACGCGGACGGCAGCTTCCACGCCGAGCACTGATCGGGCCCCTACCATGCTCAAAAACCTGATCCGCTTTTCGATCGACAACGCCGCACTGGTGTTGGTCCTCGCGGGCGTGCTGCTCGGGGTGGCGGTCTATCGGCTGCCGCGGACGCCGGTCGATGTATTTCCCGAGTTGAATGCCCCCACGGTCGTGGTTATGGCCGAAGCACCGGGGTTTGCGGCGGACGAGGTCGAGCAGTACGTAACCTTGCCGATCGAGACCGTGCTCAATGGAATCCCAAGCCTGCGCCGGCTCCGGACCTCGAGCGCCATCGGGCTGTCGATTGCGTACGTCGAGTTCGATTGGGACCAGGACATTTACCGGGCGCGACAGCTTGTCGCCGAGCGCCTCGACGCCGTGCGGGAGGTCTTGCCGCGCGAAGCCCACGCGCAGATGACTCCGATCACTTCGGTGACGGGCGAAATCATGCTGCTCGCGGTCTCTTCGCCGGACGGGAGTCAAAGCTCGCTGGATCTGCGTGGTTACGCGGAGTTCGACCTGCGCAACAAGCTGCTCGCGATCCCCGGGGTGGCGCAGGTCTCTGTGATCGGTGGCGAGCTGCCCGAGTACCAGGTGCTGGTGGACCAGGACCGGCTGCAGCTCTACGACCTCACCGTCGCCGATGTTGCGCGGGCGGCGAGTGCGTCGCACAGCACGCTGAGCGCCGGTTACCTGCCCGACGTCGACAACCTTGAGCTCCCCATTCGCCAGAGTGGGCGGATCCGCTCGATCGCGGACATCGCGGGGACGATGATCACGATCCACAACGGAGCGCCGCTGACGATCGGGCAGGTCGCGCAAGTGCGCCTCGGCGCGGCCCCCAAGCGGGGCACGGCTTCTGACGGCGGCCATCCCGCGGTGGTGATGACGCTGCAAAAGGCGCCCGGGACCAACACGCTCGTGATCACCGAGCAAGTCGACCGGCTGCTCGATGCGTTGCAGCCCGCGTTGCCCAAGGGCGTGCACATCAACCGGCAAATTTTCCGCCAGGCGGACTTCATCGACCTCTCGGTGCACAACGTCGTTGCGGCTCTGCGCGACGCCGCGATCGTCGTTTCAGTGATCCTGGCACTGTTCCTCATGAACGTGCGCACGACGCTGGTCACATTGACGGCGCTGCCGCTGTCGCTCGCTGCCGGTCTTCTCGCGCTCGATGCGCTGGGCGAGACAATCAACGTCATGACGCTGGGGGGGCTTGCGATCGCTGTCGGAAGCTTGGTGGACGATGCCGTCATCGACGTGGAGAACGTGTTTCGTCGCCTCAGACAGAATGCGGCCAAGCCCGCGAGCGAGCGCAGCTCTAAACACACCATCGTTTTTGATGCCAGCAACGAGATCCGTCCGGCGATGGTCTTCGCGACGGTCATCATCGGCCTCGTGTTCGTGCCGCTCATGTTCCTCGGGGGCATCGAAGGACGGTTTTTCCGGCCACTGGGTGTGGCTTTCGTCGTCTCGATTCTCGCCTCGCTCGTCGTGGCGCTGACAGTGACCCCGGCGCTGTGCCAACTGCTGTTGCGCGTGGATGGCGCCCGCGGCGAAGCGCGCGACGGGTTGCTTGTCCACTGGCTCAAACGGCTTTACGCGCCGATCGTGCGCTCCGCACTGCGCGGACCAGCGGTGGTTCTCGGCGCGGCGGCGGTCGCCACGGTGTTGTCCCTCTGGCTCGCTTCGACTTTCGGCCGTTCGTTTTTGCCGGAGTTCAACGAGGGCACGTTCACGGTCGGGCTGTTCGCTCCACCCGGGACCTCACTCGCGGCGAGCGATCGGATGGCCGCGGCCGTCGACAGTCAACTGTTGGAGATCGAGGGTGTCCGCAGTGTCACGCGCCGCACGGGTCGGGCAGAGCGCGACGAACACGCCGAACCGGTCAGCAACTCGGAGATCGACGTCACGCTGCGGCCGGGATACTCCAAGGAAGCATTGCGCGCCGAGGTCGCCGACGTCCTTGCGCATGTGCCCGGCATCACCACCAACATCGGCCAACCGATCGAGCATCGACTGAGCCACATCTTGTCCGGCACGCCGGCGGCGATCGCAATCAGCGTGTTTGGGGACGATCTCGACCGGTTGCGAGTGATTGCCATGGAGATCGAAGCGGAGCTCCGCGGTCTTTCCGGTGCCCGTGACATCACGGCCAACCGGGAAGTGATGGTGCAGTCGCTGCCCGTCGATTTTCGACCTCTGCTCCTTGCGGCGTATGGTTTGACGCCTCTGTCGGCGGCGCAACAGGTGCAGGACGCCATTTTCGGGGTCACCGTCGCGGAGGTGAACGACGGGGCGCGCCGCTATGCGCTTGCCGTTCGTTTGAACCCCGAGACGAGGGATGGCATCGACGACCTGAAGCGCGTGGTGCTGCGCGGGGCCGGCGGCGCGCGCGTGCGCCTCGAGGAGGTCGCAGACATCGGGCCAGAGTTGGCGTCGAACCTCATCGTGCGGGAGAACGCTCAGCGCAAGGCCGTCATTTCGCTGAACGTCGACGTGGGTTCCAATCTCGGCGATCTCGTGGGCGCGGTCCAGCGCCGTGTCGACCCGCTCGTCGAGCGCCACGGCTACACGGTGAAGTACGGGGGCCAGTTCGAGGCGCAGCAGTCCGCGAGCCGGGCAATCCTCGTGTCGAGCGCGGTCGTCCTGCTCGTCGTGGTGGTGCTTTTGCACCTCGCCATCGGCAACTTGCGTGTCGCGCTCCTCGTCCTCGTCAACTTGCCCTTGGCGTTGATTGGCGGAGTCTTGGCGATCTTCGTCAGCGAATCGCCCGATCTCGTGGAGAACACCCTTGCGCTGTTCGGCGTTGGGCACTACACCGCGCCGGTGCTTTCGATCGCGTCGCTCGTCGGCTTCATCACGCTGTTCGGGATCGCCGTGCGCAACGGGATCCTATTGGTGAACCACTACCGCCACCTGATGGAAGAGGAGGGCTGTGGATTGCACGAGGCGATCGTGCGCGGTTCGCTGGAACGGCTGGTTCCGATCCTCATGACGGCGCTGACCGCCGCTTTCGCGCTGTTGCCGATCGTTCTGGAAGGCGACCAGCCTGGAAATGAGATCTTGAGTCCACTGTCGGTCGTGATTTTTGGCGGCCTCCTCAGTTCGACGTTCCTCAACCTCGTCGTCGTGCCCGCGGGTTTCGCGGCCATCCATTCCGCTCGTCGCTCCACGATCGACCGCCCTGCTGGTGTGTCGGTCCACGTCTTGACTGTTCCCCTCAAACCCACGGAGAATCCATGAAGCGCGCATTGCATTTGATCGCTGCCCTGACCCTCGTCCTGTCCGCGAGCTGCGGCGGTTCGGATGAAAATACTTCCACGAAACCCGCAGCGACGGGAACGACAAAAACGCCGTACGAGGCGTCGGACGACCACGAGCACGACGAGACCTCACTAGGTGCCGTCAAGATCGGCGCGGTCGATGTGGAACTCGCGCAGGGCCACGGGCTGGTCGTCGCGGGCAAGGAAAGCCACCTCGTGGTCAAACTGCCGTATACGGATCGCGGCGCCACAGTCGTGCGCGCCTGGATCGGATCGCAGGACCGTACGCTGTCGTACGTGGGCAAGGGGGAATACGCAGCCTCCCACGACGACTACGACATTCACGCGACCGCTCCGACCCCGCTGCCGGCGGATGCGATGTGGTGGATCGAGATCGAGCGGCCCGACGGCTCTAAGGCCCTTGGGTCGGCACGTGCACTGCTTGAGTGACCTTGCGCGGGCGGTCGTCGTGAAGTCCCAAACGGAGTTCCACGCCGACGCTGGTGTGCTGGTTGGCCGCTGGGCGGGGTACTCCATCCGTTGTTCGAATGCGCTCGAGGTTCGGATGCCGCGCGGGGACGGGTGGACATCGGTGCGCACGTGAACACGCGCGGGGAGCGAAGGATTCACGATCGAGTTTGCCTCGCCCGCCGACCTCGTCGCGCAGGATGCGCTGCTGGCCGTCCGATCGCAAAGCTGGTGAATAACCCGGGCTAGTGTCGTTTCCTCCTGGCGCGCCGGGCGAGCTCCGCGCGTGTTGCGTTCGGGGGCGGCCCAATGCTCGACACCGAGGTCGAAATGGACTTTCCGAACCAACCCTGACCGCGGCCCGTTACCGTGCCAAAGACGCGCCCCCCAACAGCAGGCGCGCACCGAAAACTTGATGACCCCCACGAACATGCTCACGTTGGGCCGCGCGTCGCGCACCTGTTTCCTCGCGTTGTTTGCCGCGTCGTCCTGCGCGCTTTCGCCGGCGGGCGGCCAGGTTTTTCCGCCGGCGGGCGGTCAGGTTGCTCCGCAGGATCCCTCGACCGCGGCCGTCACTGCGTCAAACGTCGACGATGGGGAGAAGCGCTCCGCGTTTTTGCCAGGAGCGCTCGCCCTTTCGCCCGATGGAGCCACCCTCGTGTTCGCGGCCGACGGCGACCTCTTTGCCGCATCGTCAACGGGTGGCGCCGCCGTCCGGTTGACGGCGCATGTTGCCGAGGAATCGCGCGCGGCATTCGCGCCCGATGGTGGGCGGCTGGCCTTCGCTTCGGACCGCGATGGAGCCACGAACCTCTACATCGCCGATGTCGTGGGCGCGGGTGCGCAAATGGTGCTCGGTAAGGTGCGTCGCGTGACATCCTCCAATGCTTCCCAACAACTGGGAGACTTCAGCGCGGACGGGACGGAGTTGTTCTTTTCCGACGGGCGCGAACGCGGTGTGGGCCGTCAAACGCGCATGTGGCGAGTTTCCGTGGATGGCGGGCCGGTGCGCCGGCTCACGGACGCGCTGGGCGCGCTGCCGCGTGCGGCGCCGGACGGCACCGCCGTTTACTTCCGCCGGGGACGGCCGAACCATGAGCGCCCGGCCTACCGCGGGTCTGGGGTGCCATCGCTGTGGCGCTTCGATCTCGCGGATGGATCGTTCGATCAGGTGGCGCGCTCGGCCGGCAGTGATGGGGACGCTGTACCGCTGGCGGACGGTTCCGTGCTGTTTCTTTCGAGCCGCGCAGGACAGTTCGAACTGTGGCGGCTTGAAGCGGGCGCGTCGGAGTCCCGTGGTGGGAGCGCGACGCGGCTCTTCGGGCGAGCGCCGACCGCCGATGAGGTCACCCTCGGGCATGGTCTGCGCGATCTGGCCGCCGCGAGGAATGCTCCGCTCGCCGCGTTCTGCCTGTGGGATGGGATCTACACGCTTGCGCTCGACGTCCCGAATGCGGGGCCGCAACGGGTGGACTTCGTGCTCAGCAGCGACAGCGCGCACACGGATGTCGAGCGTATCGACCTGGACCGCGAAGCCACCGAAGCGGCGCTCAGCCCCGATGGCCGCACCCTCGCGATCGTGGCGCGCGGTGAAGTCCTCGTGCGCGACGTGCGCGAGCATCGCCCGACACGCCGCGTGACCCGCACGGCGGCGCGCGAGAGCGACCTCGTCTGGTCCGATTGCGGCACGTGGTTGTGGTTCTCGAGCGACGACGGGACTGGACCGCGCATCGTGCGGGCCGCGGTGGCGCTGGCGCGGGCGGATCTCGATCCTGCGGCCGGGGGGAGCGAAGTGTCCGAGACGGACGCGGAAGCTGCGGATGAAACCGCGGATGAAACCGCGGATGAAGCCGCGAATGAAGCTGGGGACGAAGCCGCGAAAGGCTCGACGGAAGGCTCGACGGAAGCGGGCGAAGATCAACCTAAAAAGCTCGCCCCCGCGAACGCCATCGGCGATCGCTGGGTGGACGCGCTCACCTTCACTGTCGAGGAGTTTGCCGCCGATCCCGCGGGATTGCGCCGCCCGCTGCCGTCCCCCTGCGGGCGTTGGCTGCTCGGCGTGCGCGGGGGTGGCGACCTGTGGCGGTTCGACGTAGCCTCCGGCGCCCATGAAGTTGTGTTCAGCGGTTGGGCGACCCCGGAATCCGTTTGGGCACCGGATGGAAGGCACATCGTCTATGCCGTCGAGGATCTCGATCACAACAGCGACATCTGGCTGCGGGATTTGGGGGAGTTTGGCGACGCAACACGCACTCCTGCGATCAACCTGACGCGCCACCCCGACGCGGATCTGTCGCCGGCGTTGTCCGCGGATGGCAAGGTGCTTGCGTTCCTGTCCGACCGCAGCGCGAACAATGGCGAATACGACGTCCACGTCGTGTACCTCGATCCGCGGCTCGACGGTTGGGCGCGTTACGAGCTCGACCAGCACTTCGCGGATGTGGCCAAGGTCTTTGCGAAGCGCGCGCCGCGTGCGGCGAATGCGCCGACCCCTGCGGTGATGGACATCGGCGGCGCGCACGATGCGTGGCGGCGCGCCGCGGCGCCTGTGCGGCGCGCGGGCCGCGTCGGG
The DNA here is from genome assembly GCA_038246255.1 of Planctomycetota bacterium. Lineage (GTDB taxonomy): Bacteria > Planctomycetota > UBA1135 > UBA1135 > RI-242. Next base: position 1,436 of record JBBRWC010000042.1, on the reverse strand, counting down.
AACCTGGGATTGTCACCCGCGGGCAACCGCATCCTCTTCTCGACTTCGACCCCGTCGGGCGAAACATTGCTCAGCGTCGACCACCGCGGCGAAAACGAGAAGACGCTGCACGGCAGCGCCGTTGCCGAAGTCCGGGTCGCGCGCGACGGATCGCGTGCGATGTTTGTCGCGGGCAATCAGGTTCGCAGTGTCGGTTTGGAGGGCGCCAAGCCCGAGTCCCACCCGATCGACCTGAACATCGCCGTCGACCGCGCGCTCGAGCGACGTCAGAAGTTCCTCGAGGCGGCGCGTGTGCTGGAGACACGCTTTTACCACCCGACGCTGAAGGGGCTTGATTGGGCGCGGCTTGTCCAGCGCTACGGCGAGCTGGCCGAGACCACGCGAACGAGCGCCGACATGAACCGTGTCCTTGGCGCGTTGTTCGGCGAGCTCGATGGTTCGCACACGGGCGCGTCCGGCGGGCCGTCGGCGTCCGGGCCGGCGCCCGCGACGGGTTACCTCGGTGTCGACGCCGTGCCGGACCGCGGTGGTTGGCGGGTCGTCGGCGTGTTGCCAGGTGGCCCCGCGGCGCGCCCCACGTCGCGCATCGCGGTCGGTGATCGCATCAAAAGTGTCGACGGGGAGGAGCTGTGCGACGCGAGCGGCGTGGTGGTGCTCGACCTCTACGCCGCGCTTCAAAACGCCGCGGGTCAGGAAGTGCTGCTCGGTGTGCGCGCGGGAGCGGAAGTTGCGGGAGATGCGGGAGATGCGGGAGATGCGGGGGATGCGGGCGATGCCGTGCGGTTTGTCCTGATCGAACCGATCACCGCAGCGCTCGAACTGGACCTGCGTTACGCCGCGGAGGTCCAAGCGCGCCGCGACGAGGTGGAACGGTTGTCAGAGGGCAAACTCGGTTATTTGCACATCCGCGGCATGAACCTCGGCGGTGTGCGTGACTTCGAGCGCGACCTCTTCGCGGCGGCGGACGGCAAGCGCGGCCTCGTGATCGACGTCCGCGACAACGGCGGTGGCTCGACGACGGACATTTTGCTCGCGTCGTTGACGGCTCCCGTGCACGCCTACACGGTCCCGCGCGGCGCGGATGGCGCCGCTGTGCCCCGGGATAACTACCCGCGCGACCGCCGATTGATCCACGCGTACACACGTCCCATCGCCGTGCTCATCAACGAAAACTCGTTTTCGAACGCCGAAATCTTCGCCCACGCCATCAAAACGATCGGCCGCGGCCGCTTGATCGGTGTCGCGACGTTTGGGGGCGTGATCTCGACGGGTTCACACCGGTTGATCGACGGGACAACCGTGCGTGTTCCGTTCCGCGGGTGGTACTGGCCCGACGGAACGGACATGGAGAACAACGGCGCGCAGCCGCACGTCGAGGTTCACCTCGGACCTGCCGACGAGGTTGCGGGCCGCGATCCGCAGCTTGAAGCGGCCGT
>JBBRWC010000041.1:0-32688 GCA_038246255.1 Planctomycetota bacterium | reverse complement strand
GGCCCGGTGTGTTGGTGCCCGGTTGTGGACCGCAGGCGGCCGGCGACGGGCAGCCTTGAGACACCGGGGGGCCCGCCCCCTATTCTGGCGCCCTCCCGGCGCGCGGCAATCGCCCGCGCCCCAACGCACACACCATGTCCACGCGCCCCCAATCCGACCCGCTGCCCAACGGCGCCAGCCTCGACTTCGTCGCGCAGATCTACGCCCGATTCCTGTCGGACCCCGCCTCGGTCGGGGCAAGTTGGCGGACCTATTTTCAGGGTTTCGAAGGGGACGACACCTTCGCCGCCCTGCCGCAACTGGGGCCAAGCCGCAGCCCCGCGGGCCTGTTCCGCGCCGGGGCCGCGGAGCGCCGCGCTCCGATCGGGACCAACGGGTCCGACCTGGCGCTGCTTCAGGACCGCGTCGACCAGATCATCCGCGCGTACCGTGTGCGTGGGCACCTGATCGCCAAGCTCGATCCCCTGGGCCTGCCGCGCCCGCCCCAGCCCGAGCTCGAAATGGGCTTCTACGGGCTGCACGAGAGCCACCTCGACCGCACGTTTTCGAGCAGCACGATCTTCGGCACACGCTCCCTGACGTTGCGGCAGATGTTGCAGCGCTTGTCGAACACGTACTGCCGCTCGATCGGCATGCAGTTCATGCACATCGACGATCTGCACGTCAAGAATTGGCTGATGGAGCGCATGGAGGGCACCGAAAACCGGTTGCAGCTCACACGCGGCGAGCAGGTCCGAATCCTGACCCAACTCACCGACGCCAGCCTTTTCGAGGAGTTCCTGCAGAAAAAATTCCTTGGTGCAAAGCGCTTCAGCCTGGAAGGTGGCGAAAGCCTGATTCCCCTCCTGCACCTCGCGATCGACGAAGCCGCGCGCCACGGTGTACGCGAGATCGTATTCGGCATGGCCCACCGCGGGCGCATCAATGTGCTCGCGAACGTCCTCGGCAAACGCCCGGCGGACATCTTTGCCGAGTTCCAGGACATCCATCCCGAAGAGCAGATGGGCCGCGGCGACGTGAAGTACCACCTGGGGTACTCCAACGACGTCGTCACGTCCGCGGGCCACGAAGTCCATCTCACGCTGTGCTTCAACCCGAGCCATCTCGAGTTCGTCAATCCCGTCGCACTGGGGCGCATGCGCGCCAAACAGGATCGGCACGCGGACGAGGAGCGCCGCGGGGGCATGGCCCTTTTGATCCACGGCGACGCGGCGTTCATCGGACAAGGGGTCGCTCAGGAAACGCTCAACCTGTCGCAACTGCCCGGTTATCGCACCGGCGGCACGGTCCACGTCGTTGTCAACAACCAGGTCGGTTTCACGACGCCGCCGGAGGAAGGGCGCTCGTCCGTGTACGCGACGGACATTGCGAAGTTCCTCCAGATCCCGATTTTCCACGTCAACGGCGAGGATCCCGAGGCGGTGGCGCAGGTGGTGCGCCTCGCGCTCGAGTTCCGCGCGCAGTGGAAGCGCGACGTCGTGATCGACATGTACTGCTACCGCCGCTACGGGCACAACGAGGGCGACGAACCCGAGTTCACCCAGCCCTTGATGTACCGCGCGATCAAGGAGCGCAAGTCGGTACGCGAGGGTTACCTCGACCGCCTGCTGGCCTTGGGTGGTGTCACGCAGGAAGAAGCCGATCGCATCGCCCGCGAGCGCCGCGAAGTGCTCGAAAGCGACCTTTCGGCCGCGCGTAAACCCGAATACAAGCGGCCAAAAAACGAGTTGGGCGGCCTGTGGCAGGGTTACCGCGGGGGCCTTGACCACCAAGTCCCGCGGGTGCGCACGGAAATTGAGCCCGCGCATCTTTGTGAGCTTTTGGAGCGCCTGTGTGAGTACCCCAAGACCTTCACGCCACACTCCAAGATCAAGCGTCTGTTGCAACAGCGCCTCGAAATGGCCCATGGGGAACGCGCCCTCGACTGGGCGACGGCAGAGCTCCTCGCCCTCGGATCGCTCGCAGAGATCGGCCACCGCGTGCGGCTCTCGGGACAGGATTCAAAGCGCGGCACTTTCAGCCAGCGCCACGCCGTGCTTTTCGACTACGAAACCGGCGCGCCCCACGTGTCGCTCGCGCACCTTGCACCGCGCCAGGGACGCGTGGACATCCTCAACAGCCCGCTCTCCGAAATCGGCGTGATGGGTTTTGAGTACGGCTACAGCCTCGACACCCCCGACGGCCTCGTGCTGTGGGAAGCGCAGTTTGGCGACTTCGTCAACGTGGCGCAGGTCATCATCGACCAGTTTCTCGTCAGCGCCGAGTCCAAGTGGAACCGCCTGAGCGGCCTCGTGCTGCTGCTGCCCCACGGTTTCGAAGGCCAAGGCCCGGAGCACTCCAGTGCGCGTTTGGAGCGTTTCCTCGCGCTCGGCGCCGAGGACAACATCCAGGTCGTGAACCCCACGACGCCCGCGCAGATCTTCAACGTGCTGCGCCGCCAGGTGCTGCGTCCGTACCGCAAGCCGCTCATCGTGATGACGCCCAAGAGCCTGCTGCGGCACCCGCGTGCAGTCTCGAGTCTCGCGGACCTCGCGGTCGGCCACTTCCACCGCGTGCTGCCGGACGACGGACAGGTCAAGGACGCTGTCGTGGACCCGAAAAAGGTGGCGAAGATCCTCCTGTGCAGCGGAAAGGTCTATTACGACCTCGTCGAGCGCCGCGAAGAACTGGGCGCGCTAGACACTGCGATTTTGCGCTTGGAGCAGATCTATCCCCTCGCGGAGGACGACCTGCGCCACGCCCTCGACCCGTACCCCGAGGGTGTCGAGATCCGCTGGGTCCAAGAGGAACCCGAGAACATGGGCGCGTGGCAGCACCTGCAGACTCGCGCTCCGTTCCACGTGAACGTGCTGCGCCGCCATCCGTTCCACGGCGTGTTCCGCCGCGCCGCAGCAGCCCCCGCGACGGGGTCGAGTGGTGCGCACAAGCTTGAACAGGAAGCCCTCCTCGCGGCCGCGTTCGCCTGATCCCCATCCGATTCCGCACAAACTCCCATCACCCGCACAGAGCTCATGGCCATCGAACTCAAGGTCCCCGCCGTCGGCGAATCGATCACCGAGGTGCAGATCGGCACCTGGCTCAAGCAAGAGGGCGACAGCGTCGAAGCGGACGAGCCGCTCGTCGAAATCGAATCCGACAAGGCCACCGTCGAGTTGCCCGCGCCGCGCGCGGGTGTGCTCGGCAAGATCCTCGTGAAGAGCGGCCAAATGGCCAACGTCGATCAGGTGATCGGCTCCATCGAGCCCGCGAGCGAGGGCGCGGCCACGAAGTCGGCGGAGGCGCCAGCACAAAAACACGCGGGCGCCGAACCCGCGAAGGCGCCCGAGCCGGCGAAAGGCGGCGGATCGGACGGCAGACGGGTCATGCCGGCCGCTGCGCGTGTTCTGGGTGAAGCGAGTGCGGATGTGGGCGCCGTGAAGGGCAGCGGCCCGGGTGGCCGCGTCTTGAAGGAGGACGCCCAGCGCGCGGTCGCCGCGGGCAAAGCGGGCGACGGTAATAATTCCGCGGGCGGTGCGCAGGCAAAGGACAGCAAGGCTTTGCCCGCAACTAAAGCCGTCGCGGGCAAAGCCGCGGCGCCGGGTCCGATCGCGGGCTCCCGCGACGAAGAGACCGTGCCGATGAGCATGCTGCGGCGGCGCATCGCCGAGCGGCTCGTCGCAGCGCAGCAGAACGCCGCTTTGCTGACGACCTTCAACGAAATCGACATGACGGCCGCCAAGGGGGTTCGCGCCCGCCACGGCGAAGCCTTCGTAGCGCGCCACGGCGTGAAGCTCGGCTTCATGTCGCTGTTCGTGAAGGCCGCGGTGGATGCCCTGCGCCTGATTCCCCAGGTCAATGCAGAAGTGCGCGGCACCGACATCGTCTACAAGCACTACAACGACATCGGCATCGCGGTGGGAGGCGGCCGCGGACTGGTTGTGCCCGTGTTGCGCAACGTGGAAGCGCTGGGACTCGCGGAGATCGAAAAGGCGATCGCCGACTTCGGCGCGCGCGCGAAGGAAAACCGCCTCGAGCTCGAAGAGCTCCAAGGGGGCACGTTCACGATCTCCAACGGCGGTGTTTACGGGTCATTGCTCTCGACACCCATCGTCAACCCGCCTCAAAGCGGCATCCTCGGCCTGCACGCGATCCAGGACCGCCCTGTCGCGATCGATGGCCAAGTCGTGATCCGCCCGATGATGTACGTCGCGCTGACCTACGACCACCGCGTCGTCGATGGCCGCGAGGCCGTGACCTTCTTGAAGCGCATCAAGGAGTGCATGGAAGACCCGACACGTATGCTTCTCGAGGTTTGAACCGATGGCAAAAGATAAAAAGAGCGCCGCCACGGCGTTCGACCTCGTGGTCATCGGCGCGGGTCCCGGTGGTTACGTTGCCGCGATCCGCGCAGCTCAACTGGGACTAAAGGTTGCCTGCGTCGAGCTGGAAGCGCGGCTTGGTGGCACGTGTTTGCGTATCGGCTGCATCCCGTCGAAGGCGCTGCTGGAGTCGAGCGAGCTCTTCCATCAGGCCCAGTCGGAGTTCGCCGAACACGGGATCCGCGCGAAGGTCGAGCTCGACCTCGCCGCGATGCAGCGGCGCAAGGACAGCACCGTCGATGGATTGACGCAGGGCATCGACGGCCTGTTCAAGAAGAACGGCATCGAGCGTGTGCTCGGGCGTGGCCGTTTGCTCGCGCGCGGGGAGGACGGGCGTCACCGCGTCGCGATCGAAGGCAGCGACCGCGAGCTGACGGCGACGACGGTCCTGCTCGCGACGGGTTCGACGGTTGCACCCCTGCGCGGAGTGGAGGTCGACGGCGATCGGATCGGCACCAGCACGCAAGCGCTGTCCTGGGACATGGTCCCCGGGCACCTGGTGGTGATCGGCGCGGGAGCCATCGGGCTCGAGCTCGGTTCCGTGTGGGCGCGCCTCGGCTCGAAGGTCACGGTGCTCGAGTACGCGGATCGGGTCCTGCCGGGCATGGACAAGGAGGTCTCGAAGGAGGCCAAAAAACTCTTTGAAAAGCAGGGCCTCGTGTTTGCGCTCGGGGCGCGGGTCACCGGCGCGAAAGCACACGGCAAGGGTGCGCGGGTCGCGATCGAAGGCCGCGATCCGATCGACGCGGACCGCGTACTGCTGGCCGTCGGACGTGTCCCCTACACGCAGGGCCTGGGCCTCGACACGATCGGCCTCGAGCTCGACCGCGCGGGGCGTGTCCCGATCGACGACCACTTCCGCACTGCAATGCCAGGCGTGCTCGCGATCGGCGACCTCGTGCGCGGCCCGATGCTCGCCCACAAGGCCGAGGAAGAAGGGATGGCCGCCGTCGAATTCCTCGTGAACGGCTACGGCCACGTGGATTACGACTCGATCCCGAACGTCGTGTACACCCACCCCGAGATCGCTGCGGTCGGACGCACAGAAGAAGAGCTGAAAGAAGCCGGGATCCCCTACCGCTCCGGCAAGTTCAGCTTCCTCGCCAACGGCCGCGCGCGGGCGCTGGGGCAGACACGCGGGTTCGCGAAGATCCTCGCGCACACGGAAACCGACCGTGTCCTTGGGGTCCACATCATCGGTCCACGCGCGGGCGACCTGATCGCCGAGGCGGCGGTGTCGATCGCCTTCGGGGCCAGCTCCGAGGACATCGCGCGGGCCTCCCACGCCCACCCGACCCTGGCGGAGGTCCTCAAGGAAGCCGCCCTCGCGGTCGACGGGCGAGCGATCCATAGCTGAACGGCCCCACGCGGCCGTCCCGTCACTTTGCGCTCCCGCCTGGGCGCCGTAAGCTCGTCTCCCCCAAAGCCGCTCCGGGTTCCTAGGTCCTCGGCGCGCGCCCCCTTCCCCCCGCACCGCCCCTTGGGGCCGTCAGCCGAATCCGCACCGTGCACGTCGAAGTCGAGAAAACGGGTCCCTGCGAGGCCCGCGTGGCTTTTAAGCTCCCCGCTGCCGAGTACCAACGCCGCCTCGCGGCGCGCCTGACCGCTGTCGGGCGCCAGGCGAAACTTAAGGGCTTCCGTCCGGGCAAGGTGCCCGCGGCCATCGTGCAGCGCCTGTACGGCAGCGAGGTCGAGCGCGAAACCCTGGAAGGTGTGCTGCGCGAAGCGTTCGAGACCGCGGTGAAGGAGCAAAAGCTGCGTCCCGCCGCGCACCCGCAGATTGGGTTCGACGAGCTCAAGCCCGCGGCCGGCGCCGACGTCGCGCACAGCTTCCAGTTGCCGCTCAAACCCGACTTCACGCTCGGCGAGGTCGAAGGCTTGGCGGCCCAAGCCAACGCGGTCACGGCCAGCGACGACGAGGTCGAAAAAACCATCCTCGACATCCGGCGTCAGCAGGCGCGCCCCGAGCCCGCCGGCGACGCGGGTCTGACGGAACAGGGCCTCGCCATCGCGCGCATCGAACTCTTGCACGCCGGTGAAACCGTCGCCGCCCGCGACGGGCTGCGTGTGGGTCTCGAAACGACGCCCAACGGTGTGGATGCAGCCACGTTCAAAGAAGCGCTCCAGGGCAAGGTCGAGGGCGCGACGGTGGAGATGCCGATCGTCTTCCCGCCGGACTTCGACCAGAGCGAACTGCGCGGCAAGGAGGGCCTGTGCCGCGTCACGCTGACGCAGGTTTACCGGCTGATCCTGCCGGAGGAAACGGAGCTGCACCGCGCCTTTCGCGCCGCGGACGGCGCCGAGCTGCGCGACAAGGTCAAAGAGCAACTCGTCGCCGCCAAGCGCCAGCAAGACGACCAGCGCATCGAGCAGGAGCTCTTCGACCAGGTGCTCGACGCCCACCCGATGGATCTGCCGAAAAGCGTCCTCGAAGCCCAGATCGAAGGGCGCTTCGCGACGGCGCGCCAGCAGCTCGTGGAGCAAAGTGTGGCGCCGGAGGAGATCGAATCCCAACTTGAAGTGGATCGCGAAGCCACCGCCGACGCCGCCGCGCGCTCGCTGCGCGCCCTGTACCTCGTGGAAGCCATCGGCGAGAAGGCCCAATTGCGCATCACTCAGGAAGACCTAGCGGGTGAACTGCGCCGCATCGCCCAGCGCAACCGTGTCGCATTCGACGAGGTGCGCGAGTACTACGAGAAAAACGGCCTGTTCCAACAGCTCGCCGTCGAGTTGCTCGAACGCAAGGTGAAGCGCCATCTGCGCGAACGCTCGACCGCCGGCCAGCCGAGCTGACCGGGCAAAACCCACCCGCGGGCGGGCAAGCTCCAAAGCCGCGCGCTTGAGTAAGGCGCGGGAGGACCGCGGCGCCGTCGCGTCGATTCCCAGGGTGGGCGCCGGGGCTCCGCCGTCGTCCCTGTGGGCGCGCGGCGCCCTTTTCCCTTTAGTCGAACCCGTTTTCGTCCCAAGCTGGGCCTCGCGCGCCGTGGAACCGTTTCGACCGTCGGACCACGGGCGGCTGCGGCCTAACCTCTTGCCAGCCGATTCGAGCGGACGCCCCTAAGGAACGGGCCGCCGAAACCCGAAAGAACCCAACCGTACCAGCCCCCGCCAGCGCGAGACGCCCCCATGGATACCCAAGCCTTCACTATCCCGTACGTCGTCGAGAAGACCGGTCGCGGCGAACGCGCCTACGACATCTACTCGCGCTTGATGGAGGAGCGCATCATCTTCATCGGGACAGCCATCGATGACATGGTCGCGAACGTGGTGATGGCTCAGCTCCTCTTCCTGGAGCGCATGAACAAGTCCCAGGACGTCCACATCTACGTGAACAGCCCGGGTGGATCGGTCACGGCCGGCCTCGCGATCTACGATACGATGCAGTTCATCCAGCCGGACGTCTGCACCTACTGCCTCGGGCAAGCCGCGTCGATGGGCGCCGTGCTGCTCGCCGGCGGCGCCGCGGGCAAGCGTTACGCGCTGCCCAACGCCCGCGTGATGATCCACCAGCCGTGGGGCGGTAGCCAGGGCACTGCCCGGGATATGGAGATCCAGGTGACGGAGATCCTGAAGATGAAGCGCCAACTGGAGGGCATCCTCGCCCACCACACAGGCAAAACTCCCGAGGAGATCGCGATCGCCAGCGACCGGGACAAGTTCATGAGCCCGACCGAAGCCAAGGAGTTCGGCCTCATCGACCAAGTGGTTTCGCGCGCGGCGGCCGCTCCCGCGAGCTGAACCCAAGACGCTCGGCGCGAGCCGCGGGAGGCCCACGCCCCCCAGCAACCCGCAGGGCGCAGCATCTTCGAAAAAAGGGGTGTCCGGCCGCCCGGGCACCCGGGCACCCGAACGGCCGCCGGGGAAACCCGTGCCAGCGGCCATTGCGCGGACTAGGATTGAAAGCATGACCCGATCTTCCGGCCGCGGACGCCACGTCGAGCGTTGCACGTTCTGCGAAAAAACGCGCCACCAGGTGACCTCGCTCATCGCGGGGCCGCCGGGTGTCTACATCTGCAGTGAGTGCATCGAGATCTGCAACGCGATCCTCCACGAGGAACAACGTCGGGCGCCCGGCGCGGGTGCTGGTGCTGGTGCTGCCACCGGCGCCGCGGGATCGCGCAGCGCAGCGGCTTCGGCCTCCAGCCGGATCACGGACGCCCGGGCGGTTGGGGCGGACGCGAGCCGCTACGAAGCGCGGCGCCTGCCGACACCGATCGAGCTGTCCCGCCGCCTCGACGAGTACGTCATCGGCCAGCAGCGCGCCAAGAAGGTGCTCTCAGTCGCGGTCTACAACCACTACAAACGCCTGCGCCACACGGCCGCCCACGCGGGAGCGATGACCGAGGGCCTACTGGGCGGCGTCGAGATCGAAAAGTCCAACGTCCTGCTCGTCGGCCCCACCGGGTCGGGCAAAACGCTGCTCGCGCGGACCCTCGCGCGCATGCTCGACGTGCCGTTCGCGATGGCCGACGCGACGACGCTGACGGAGGCGGGTTACGTCGGTGAGGACGTCGAAAACATCCTCCTCAAGCTGCTCCAAGCCGCGGACTTCGACAAGGAGCGCGCGCAACAGGGCATCGTCTACATCGATGAGATCGACAAGATCGGCCGCACCACGTCAAACGTGTCGATCACGCGCGACGTTTCGGGTGAAGGGGTCCAGCAGGCGCTGCTCAAAATCCTGGAGGGCACCGTCGCGAACGTCCCGCCCCAGGGTGGGCGCAAGCACCCCGAGCAGGCCTACATCCAGGTCGACACGACGAACATCCTGTTCCTGTGCGGCGGCACGTTCGCCGGCATCGAGAACCTGATCGGGCGGCGCATCGGCCGCGACGCCTTGGGTTTTGGTCGGATTTCGGCCGCTGCACCGGTGCCGGGTGCACTTTTACCACTTTCGCTCCCGAGCGAAGCCGACGCGAACGAACGCCGCGAAACGCTCCTGCGCCACGTCAGCCCGCGCGACCTGATCGAGTTCGGGATGATCCCCGAGTTCGTCGGGCGCCTGCCGGTGGTCGTCAGCTTGGACCGCCACACGCGCGAGGACCTCGTGCGCATCCTGACCGAACCCAAGAACGCACTGATCCGCCAATTCCAGGGGCTGTTCGCCATGGAAGGTGCGCGTCTTGAGTTCGAACCAAGCGGCCTCGAAGCCATCGCCACCGTCGCGCTCGAGCGCGAAACCGGCGTGCGCGCCCTGCGCTCGATCCTGGAAGAGCTGCTGCTCGACCTGTTGTACGAGCTGCCGAACCGCTCGGACGAGCGTGTGTTCCGCGTGGACGATGACGTCGTGCGCGGCCGTCGACAACTCGCCCTGGGCCTCGACTCGCCGGACGTGGACACGGGTGCTCCCGAGGGGTTGCAGGGCGAGGACGAAGGCGACGAGATCGACGCGGAACGGGAAAGCGCCTGATCGGCGCGGATTTTGGCCGATTTCGGTCCGCCGGCGAGCGCCGTCGCGGGGTCCGCCGCGGCGGCACTGCTGGTGCCAGCCGCCCGGAGTCCTATAGTGACCCCCGAGCGGCCCCGGGCCGAACTCCCCCATGGCCCTGCGCGACCCGATCTCCATCCGCTACCACCGCGACTTCGACGGGATGGTCGCCGGTGCGATCCTGAAGCGGATCCTCAGCGAGACGCGCAAGGAGGCCGCCATCTTGACCAGCGTCAACTACGACGAACGCGAGGGTTGGGACAACTTCAGCAAGGGCCGCCGTTTCGCGGTTGTCGACTTCCACTTCCACCCGCGGGCGGAGTACTGGTTCGACCACCATCCGACGACCTTCCTGACCCCGCATCTGCGCTCGCTCTACACACCGAGCGAGCGCTGGCAGTGGGATGAAACCTCGCCTTCGTGTCCGCCGCTGATCCTGCGTCACGCGTCCAAGCACTTTGGGTATGAACCCGAGCCGCGCTTTCTCGAGATGGCGCATTGGTCGGACATCGTCGACGCGGCCCTGTTCGACAGTGTCGACCAGGCTCTGTTCGGCGAAGAGGCGGCGCTGCGCATCACACGCGCGCTGACGGTCCCCCCGGACGCCAACTGGCACGACGAGCTCGCCGAAGCGCTCAGCGAAGAGACCCTCGACGACGTGGCGGCGCGCCCCGACGTCGAAAAGGCCTACGAGCGCGCCGCGCGCAACCGCGACAAGGCCCTGCGCCAGTTCCCTCCGACGGTCGAGACCGTTGAGGACAAGGTCCTGCTCTACGACGCGTCCAGCAACCAGATTCGGCGCGAGCGCTTCGCTCCCTTCTACCATTACCCCGACGTGCACTACGCCGTCGGTGTGATCCCCACACGCGCCGGATTTCACGTTTCCGCTGGCGAAAACCCGTGGAACAAACCCGCGCAGCAGGTGCACGTGGGCGAGATCATGGAGGAGTACGGCGGCGGAGGTCACCGTGCGGTGGGTGGAGCGAATCCGCCGTCCCTGGCCGATGCGCGCCGCGCGGCGCACGAGATCGCCCGGCGCCTGCGCCGCGCGATGGCCGCGTCGGCCTGAGGCGCGCCCCATGACCTTGCGCGATTCGGGGGACACGGGAGACGCGTACTCCGGTGCGCCTTCCGCCCCGGAAAACGGGCGGCTCGCACCTTCGGTGTTGGCGCTGACGCCCGCGCAAACCGAAGCCGCGCTCGCCACGCTCGGTGGCCGTCCGTTCCACGCGCGCAGCCTGCGGCGACACGTCTTCGAGGGTCGCCTCGACCCTGCGACGTGGACCGACCTGGGCAAGGGGCTGCGTGCGGCGATCGGCGAGCGCCTGCCGCCCCTGTGCGGCGCGGAGGTGACACGCCGCGCCGCCCCCGACGGCACCATGAAACTGCTGACGCGCTTTGCCGCGGCGCCGGCGATGGTCGCTCCCGATGGCTCGCGGACCCCCGCGCGCGCTGGTGGCAGCGTCGAAACCGTGCACATCCCGAGCCGACGCCCCGACCGCGGCGCAACGGTCTGCACATCGACGCAGATTGGTTGTCCCGTGCGCTGCCCATTTTGCGCGTCGGGGAAGGACGGGCTAGTGCGCGGCCTCGCGGGCCACGAGATCCTCGAGCAGTACGTGCGCGCACGCGCCATCGGCCCGTTCGCGCGCACCGTGGTGATGGGCATCCGCGAGCCCCTGCTCAACTGGCCGGCGCTCGACTTCGCCTTGAGCGCTGTGCGCGACGAGATGGGCCTCGGCGCGCGGCGCATCACGGTGTCCACGGTTGGATTCCCCGACCGCTTGCGCCAACTGGCACCCACGCGCCCTGGATTCCAGCTCGCAATCAGCCTGCACAGTCCGGACGACGAACAGCGCTGGCGCCTCGTGCCGCTGATGGCGGGCGTGCCCATCGAAGCGGTCTTGGACGCCGGCGACCATTGGTTCGCAGCGACGGGCCGCGAAGTGACCTACGAATACGTGCTCCTTGGCGGCGAGAACGACAGCGACGGCCACGCACGCCGTCTGGCGGATCGCCTCGCGCGGCGCCGCGCGACCGTGAACCTGATCCCCTACAACCCCGTCGACGGCGACCCGTTCCGGCGCCCCGACGAAAGCGCGGTGGCGCGCTTTCACGAGCAGCTCGCCGCGCGCGGTATCGTCGCCACCGTGCGTTGGTCGCGGGGTCTGGAAGCGGAGGCCGCATGCGGCCAACTCCGCCAGCGCGCGGGACCCTGAGCGACACCCGCGTGCAGCGCCGCGCCGGGCCGCGGGATCAACGGTCCAACCACGCGGTGAACTTGGAGCGCGGCAGGGGCGTCGTCATCCACGACGTGTCCGGCAAAGGCGCGTCCAGGAGCGCTTTGACGGGCAGCAGCTCGGGCAACGGCTCGCTCGAAACCGTGCCCTTTTGCGTCCGCCAGCGCACGCGCCGCTCGCGTGTGATCGCCGCCGCCACCGCAGCGGTGATGCGGCAGTCCCCGGCGACGTAGTCGAGCACTTCTTGGTGCGCACCCGCGGCCCAGCGCTTGGGTGCGTCGGCGCCGCCCATCGATTTGCGCTCTTCCACCCCCATGGCCTCCGCGACGGCCGCAAGGCTCACCGGAAAGCCCCGGCGCACAAAAAACTGAAACATCGGATCGAACAGGTCGAGCGCGATCTCGCGGGCCAGGGGAATGTCGTCCGCCGCGTGGCCGAGCCACAACAGGTCGAACGAAAGCCCGTTCCACGCGACGAGCCGGTCACCCGCGAGCTGCAACGTGCGCAGGTGGCCGAGCATTTCGCGCACCGTGTCAACGTCCAGATGCCCCCCTGGGCAGCCATCGGGGCTGCGGCAAAACCAGTGCCGCAAGGATCCCGCGTCGCACGCCGCCGCGGCGCAGGCGATGCGAAACGGACCACGGCTCGCGAGGTCTTCACCGGGCGCGAGGTCGAAGATGTCGGCGAGTTCGATGTCGAAGGCGATCGTGCGCGGCATGCGCGCAGTTTATCCGCCGGATGGCGCGGCGCGTGTCAAGCGCGCGCGCCCGCGGGCAACGCGGATGCGATGCGCAGGACAACCTCGTCCGCTTCCTGGGCCGTCAAGACGAGCGGGGTGCGCAGACGGATGGACGCCTGGCCCGAGGGGAGGGCCATGAGGCCGCTCGCGCGCATGCGCGCGAGGAGATCCGAGCGCTGCGCCGGGCTCTCGAGAGTGAAAGCAATCAGCGTTCCAAGGCCGCGCACGTTGGAGAAACCGCCGCGCTCCTTGCCCAGTTCCCGCAGCGCGCCGATCAGTTGGCAACCGCGCTCGGCGGCGTTGTCCGCGAGGCGATCCGCTTCGATGATTTCGATGAAGCGCCGCGAGCGCACCATGTCGGCCAGGCTACCGCCCCACGTCGAGTTGATCCGGCTCGGCTTCTTGAACACGTTGTCGGCGACCTCGTCGACCCGGCGGTTGGCGAAGATGCCACAGACCTGGGATTTCTTGCCGAAAGCCACGATATCGGGCTCGACACCGGCGATCTGGAAGTGCCAGGGTTTGCCGGTGCCGTAAAAGCCCGTTTGCACTTCGTCGAACACGAGCAGCGCTTCGTGCTCGTCCGCGTAGCGGCGCAGACGCGCCAAGAACTCGGGTCGAAAATGGTTGTCGCCACCTTCACCTTGGATCGGCTCGATGAGAATCGCGGCGACCTTTTTGGGGTGTTTGGCGAACGCCGCTTCGATTTCCGCGCAGGCCTTGCGCTCGGCGGCCTCGATGTCGTTCGCGATCTGGCCGTCGAGGTCCAGGACGACGAAGGGGTTCGAGACGCGCGGCCAGGGGAAGCGCGGGTACAGACCGATCTTGTCGGGGACCGTGTTCGTCAGCGAAAGCGTGTAACCCGAGCGGCCGTGGAACGCTTGGTTGAAGTGCAAGACGACGAGGTCGTTGACGTCGTCGGTCATCGACGTGCGCCCGAGCTTGCGCGCTTTCCAATCGAAGGCCGCCTTGAGCGCGTTCTCGACCGCTAACGCGCCACCACTGATCCAGAAGTGGTGCGGATGGCTGGGCGGGCTCACATGGGTCGAGAACGTCTCGACGAACGCGGCCATCGACTGCGTGTAGAGGTCCGAGTTGGCCGGGTTGTTGAGCGCGGCGGTCGTCAGCTCCCGCCGGAACGCCGCGTCAGCCATCTTCGGATGGTTGTAGCCGATCGGCCACGACGCGAAGCTCGTGAAGCAGTCGAGGTATTCCTTCCCCGTGATGGAATCGACGAGCCAGGACCCGTGGGATCGTTCGAGGTCGAGGACAAACGGGAACCCATCGACGAGTTGGTGGCGGAGCAGCGTGGGGTGGACTTGGGCAGCGTCGATCATGGCTCAGCCTCGGGCTCGCCCGGGGATCCGGGCTGTGGAGCGGGGTGCGGTTTTGGGGATATCGGTTCGAGCCGGGTCCCTGTGGGAGCGCAGGCGGGGTCGCCACCGGGACGGCGCGGGGGCGGGCGGGGGGCGGGGGGGGCGGGTGGGCGGCACCGGCCGTCGCGGGGGCGGGGGCGGGGCGGCAGGCGTTCCGGGCGAGGTGCGCTCCCCCCGTCAGGCGGCGACCGGCGCGGTGCGCGCCCCGCGGCTCACCAGCCCATTCTAGGCTCGCGGGGGCCCCGCACCACCCCTCGCGGGGCAGCACGGGCGGTTTCGGAGGGGCGAAAAGGCCTTTGGAGGGTGCTCAGCCGCGGGCCAACAACAGCACGGGCAGCGGCGAGCACTCCGCCATCACCCCGGGCGCCAGTTCGGCATTAACGAGGATCGCGGGCCCGAAATGAGCCCGACCGCGTCCGGCTGGCAGGTCCCCCACCACCAACGTCGCCCCCTCGTCGAGGGCGCGCCGGATCCGGGCCGCCAGGGCCGCGGGAGCCCCGGGATCAAGGGGCGGCGGCAGGAGCAACCGCTCGGGGTTTCGATCGACTCGTGCGAGGAGTTCGTCGACGAGCGGGCCATACACCCGCGCCGCGATCCGCGCAGCCACGACACCGCCAGCAAGCTGGCCACCGAGCGTGGCCGCTCCAAAGGCGGTCTCCAGCAGCCCTTCCGCGGCGCTGGCAGGTTCGGTCGCGGCTCCGAGGACCTCGACGCGGCCCGCGGACTCCTCGACGTCGACCCAGCGTGCCCCGGCGGCGCGGGCTGCCGTGCGTAGGGCCCGCGTGCTGGCGGAGGGCGCCGCGCCAAAAACCGCGCCAACACCCGTCGCGAGCGCTTCGGAGGCAAGCGCTAACCCGCCGTGCAGCACCGCGAGCGCGCCGGGCGGCAGGTCGGCTGCGGCGCGCGCCAGAGCCGCCGCCGGTCCGGGTGGATGTTCGTCTGCGAGGAGGACCACCGGCCACCCTGCCGCAAGCGCGCTCGCCACACGCTCGACGAGCGCCACCGGCCCCTGGGCGCTGTGCCCAAGACACACGGCCGCACTGGGAGTTCCCCGCGTTCCCCGCGCGCCGCGGGCGGGCTCGGGCGGGCCGAGCGCGCCGAAGGCGGGGGGTGCTTCGAGCTGGCGCGCGAGTTCGACGAACTGCGCGCGCACCCACACGTCGAAGCGCGCTTCGAGGGGTGTTTCCGTGCCGTAGCCGAGCGGTTGCCGCGCCAGCGCGCCAACGGCGCATGCGACCGCGCGGCGGCGCACGCCGGCGGGAAGCTCGAGCCACGCGCGCGCGCCGGATCCGCCCGCAGCCTCCAGCGCTCCGTCGAGGTCGCTGCGGCACGCGCGCGGCCAGGCCTCGAGCGCGCCGCTTGCGCCGCGCGCTTCAAAGCGCCCGGCGCCGCTCCCGGGCACTTCCCGGCCGCCGATCCAATGCCCTGCCACAGCGCCCTTATACCCAGCGGCGGCGGCGCGCGATTGCCGCGGGTGCCGCGGAGCGCCATGCTGGCCTCCCATGTCGGATCCCGCCGTTTTGGGCCGCACGCAGCGCGGTGCGCGCTTTTCGCGCTGGATGCGCGTCGTGCGCCAGCGCGACTTCGCCCGCGCGTACAAATCCGGCAGTCGGGCGCGGGGCAAGCTCCTCACACTGGTGGCCGCGCACAACGGCACCGACACGACGCGCCTCGGCCTGAGCATCGGCAAGCGCTTCCACAAGCACGCGGTCGTGCGCAACCGCCTGCGCCGGCTCGTGCGCGAGGCTTTTCGGCTGAGCTACGGCGACCTGCCGCGGGGTTACGACCTGATCGCGGTCGGCAGCGAGCCGGGCACGCGGGCAGAGCTCGAGACGCTGCGGGCCGAACTCGTGCGCCTGGCCCGCCGCGCGGCGGACCGCGCCGAAGATCGCCGCACGGTGGACCGCGCCGAAGATCGCCGCGTGACGGACCGCAAGGCCCAAGATCCCAACAGCTCAGACGCCACCGGGCCCGCCAACGCGAGCACCGCGAGCAACCCCAAAAGCCCTGCGACGCCGGACCCGCGGGGCCGCGCGACGTGAAAGCCGCTCGCGCGCTCCTGCGTCAGATCGCGGTCGCTCCGATCCGCGTGTACCGCCGTTTCATCTCGCCGTTCACACCTGCGACCTGTCGCTTCCGCCCGACCTGCTCGGCCTACGCGGAGGAAGCCGTGCTGCGCCGCGGGCTGCTAGTGGGCGGCTGGCTCACTTTGCTCCGCGTCCTGCGCTGCCATCCGTTCAGCGAACCGGGCTACGATCCCGTCCCACCGCCCCGAACCCACCGCGCCCGATCCTTTGAGTCCCGGCCCGGCGACTCCACCCACGCCCAGCTACCCGATCGGGCTGCGGTGTGCGAGCGCTCGGAACCGAACTCGGCACCGTCCACCGCACCCACCGCACCCACCGCGAACCCGCGCGGCGGCGCGCCCGAGCCCCATCCCCCACGCCCATGACCCGTCCCGAAGCGCTTCCCCTCGCCCGCATCACCCTCTGCCTGGGCGCCCTCGCCGTCGCCGCCTGCGCAGGTCCGGAGCGCGCGAACACGCCCAAGGCCAACTCCACGACCAGCCACCCCCCCGCGGCCGCGGCGCCCGACACCCTTCCGGGATCGCACCTCCAAGCCGCGGCAACCGGCGCAACCGCGGAAGCGAGCACTCCTGCCACCGCGCAGGCGAAGGACGCCGCCGAACCCGCCGAACCCGCAGCGCCTGCCGCGGAACGCCAAAACACGCCGCCCGCAGCGCGCGCGCCGCAAACCGGCGATCTTGCAACCGGGGAACGTGCTCCCACGGAAGCGGACATGCACGTGCCGCCGATCCCGGGGCTCGAGCCCGCCGACCACCTGTTGCATCCCGACGAGCGCCACTTCGCGAAGCTGTGGAAGCTGACGAGCGGCGGCGAAAATGCGGAGGCCTACTGGAGCTTCGCGGGCGACCGCCTCGTGCTGCAGCGGCGCAACGAACAGGAGGACATCCTGTGCGACCGCATTTTCGTGACGCACCCATCGACCGGTGCGCTCGAGCAGGTCTCCGACGGTCGCGGCGCCACGACCTGCGCGTTTTTCCTGCCCTCGGACCGGCAGGTGGTCTTCGCGTCGACGGGCTCGGTGCAGGCGGATTGCCCGCCGCCGCCGGACCTCGCGCAGGGTTACGTTTGGGCGCTGCATCCCGAACACGACCTCTTCATCAAGGACCTCGACACCGGCGCCACGCGGCAGGTGACGACGAGCTGGGGTTACGACGCCGAAGCCACCGTAGCGCCGACGGGCGATCGCATCGTGTTCACGTCGACGCGCTCGGGCGACCTTGAGCTTTGGACGTGCGCCCTCGACGGCAGCAACCCCGTGCAAGTCACGGACCGGCCCGGTTACGACGGCGGAGCGTTTTTCAGCCACGACGGCAAGCGGCTGGTGTTCCGCGCCACGGTGTTCGACCCCGCGCAAGAAGCCGAGCAGATCGCCGACTACCGCCGTCTGCTCGCGGATTGGCGCGTGCGGCCCAGCACGATGGAGATCTTCGTGTGTGATGCCGACGGTTCGAACCGGCGCCAGGTCACCGCCCTCGGCGGCGCAAACTGGGCGCCCTACTTCACGCCCGACGACCAAAGTGTGCTCTTCACGTCGAACCACCACGTCGGCCCGCGCAGCCGCAACTTCGACATCTTCGTCGTCGGGCTCGAAGGCGGCGAGCCCGAACCGGTGACCCGCTACGAGGGCTTCGACAGCTTCCCGATGTTCAGCCCGAACGGCGAATACCTGGCGTTCAGCTCGAACCGCGGTGGCGCCACCCCCGGCGAAACCAACGTCTTCATCGCGAAGTGGCGCGATTCCTCACGCAAGTAGCAGATCGTCCCCACTGAAGGGGAGCGCAGTGCGCCAACCAAAACGCTCCGCGACAGCGCGGGCGAGGCCCTGGCGTCCGCGGTCCTCGCCGTGGATCAGCGCGAGCTCCCCCGGCGCCTTGGGCAGCGCGCCGAGCCAGTCCAAAAGCTCCGCCTGGTCCGCGTGCGCGGAAAACCCGCCCAGGGTGTGCACCTTCGCCTTCACCGCGATGGTCTCCCCCATCACACGCACGGTGCGCGCGCCGCGGATGATCGCCGCGCCGAGCGTGCCCTCGGCCTGGAATCCGCCGAAGACGATGTGTGTGTCGGGTCGCCATAGGCGGTGCTTGAGGTGGTGGAGAATCCGGCCACCCTCGCACATGCCGCTGGCCGAAAGGATGACGAGCCCGTCCTCGCGGTTGAGCGCCATGGACTCCTCCGGCGTGCGCGTCTGACGCAGCCCCTTGGGCAGTTCGAGACACAAACCCGGGTCCACACCGCGCCGCAAACAGTCTTTGTGGCGTCCGTAGAGCGCGGTGACGTTGATCGCCATTGGGCTGTCGAGCACCACACGCCCCGCAGGCAGGCCACCCGCCCGTTCGAGGCGCGCGAGGTGCCCCAGGACCTCCTGCGCGCGCCCGACCGCAAACACCGGAACGATCACCGTCGAACCGTTCGAAAGCGCCTCGCCGACGATGGCGCCGAACTCTTCGACCGTTGCACCGAGGTCCCGGTGGCGCCGGTCGCCGTACGTCGATTCCAAAAGCACGAGGTCCGCCGCGGGGGGCGCAGCGGGGGCCCGCATGAGGTCCGATTGGTCCTCGGCGCGGCCGAGGTCACCGGAGACGAGCAGCGTGCGCTCCGTTCCACTGCGGGAAACGGTCATCTCCACGCTCGCGGCACCCAGGATGTGACCCGCGTGGTGGAACCGCACGCGCACGTCCGGCGCGACCTCGAAGGATTCATCGAAGGCGTGGGTTTGGAAGCGGCGCAGCGCCCCAAGTGCGTCGTCGGTGGTGTAAAGCGGCTCGACGGCGCGCTCGCCCCGGCGGCGGCGGCGGCGCGACTCGCGCTCCGCGTCGCTCGCCATGATGCGCGCCGAATCGAGCAGCAAAATCTCGGCGAGTTCCCTGGTCCCCTGGGTGCTGTGGATCGCGCCCGTGTAACCGCGTGCAGTAGCCAGGGGGGCTCGGCCGCAGTGGTCCAGGTGGGCGTGCGTCAGGACGATGCCGTCGAGCCGCCCCGCTTCGAACTCGAAGCGGGCCCGATTTTTTGTCTCCGCGGAGCGGCCGCCCTGGAAAAGGCCCAAATCGACGAGGATCCGCGAGCGCTCCGTCTCCACGAGGAACGCCGAACCCGTCACTTCCCCCGCGGCGCCCAGGCAGCGCACACGGGCGATCTGTGTGCCCTGGGGGCGGAATGGACCCGTGTCGCTTGCTGTCGCCTTCGCCATCCACCGAGCGTAACAGAGCGGCGGGACGCGAACGGACGCCTTGCGCCGGGGTTAGGATGGGGCCAAAAGGGAGGTCCAAGAATGGCCCAAGATTCCGACACGTGGATGTGGGAGCGCGCGCGCTCCATCGTCGACCGCGCTGACCGCATCCATCGGCGCTTCTTCCAACTTTCGAACGCGAGCGGCGAACGACCCACCTGGGAACCGCCCGTCGACGTGTTCCAGACCGCGACGGAGCTGTGGATCCTCGTGGCACTTCCGGGTGTGCAGGTCGAGGGCATCGAAGCGCGGCTCGAGGGTGGCGAGTTGATCGTCGCTGGACATCGCGCCTTGCCCGCAGCGTTCCGGCGTGCCCACGTGCACCGACTCGAAATCCCCTACGGCCGATTCGAGCGCCGTATCCCGCTGCCCGTCGGCCGCTACGAGCTGGGCTCGCGCCAGATCGTGGACGGCTGCCTCGCGCTCGCGTTCAAAGTCCTGTCCTGACCCCGCGACATCCTGCCCCCGAATACCGCGTCGAAGATGGCGAAACGAAGAAAACGCACCGCAGCGCGAACCCGCACAAAGTCCGCGTCGCGCACGGCCGTGAAGGTCCCCGCGAAGCCGGCTAAAGTGCCCGCGCAGGCGACCAAGGCTGCCGCAAAGCGCAGGGTGTCGGCGCAAAAGACGGTAGCGGCGAAGACGAAGCGCTCCGCGGCGAAGCGCGGCTCCAAAACGCGCAAGGTCGCGGCCAAAGCATCCGCGAAGAAACGGACCACACGCGAGGGTGAGTCCGAATCGCGCCTTCCGCCGGGTCAGATGATCGTCGTCGCCGTGCGCGGAATGGTGCTGTTCCCCGGTGTCGTCCTCCCGATCGTCGTCGGGCGGCGCCAGTCCGTGCTGGCCGTCCAAGCGGCGATCCAGGCGGAACAGCCGATTGGCCTCTTGCTCCAGCGCAACCCGGAGCAGAACGAGCCCGGCACCGAGGACGTGTACCGCCTTGGGACCGTCGCCGAAATCGTGCGCTACGTCACCGCGCCCGACGGCACGCACCACATCATCGTCCAGGGCAAACAGCGTTTTTCCGTCGAAGCGTTCACGCAAAAGGAGCCCTACTTCGTCGCGAAGGTCCGCACGATCCACCAGGTCGACGGCGACAGCACCCTGCTTTCGGCGCGCATGCTCACGCTGAAGGCCCAGGCGCGCGAAGCCCTCGATCTGTTGCCCGAGAAGCCCGAAGAGCTCGACAACGCGATCCAATCCGCGGCCTCACCCGCGGGCCTCACGGACATGATCGCCACGTTCATCGACGTGCCCGCTGCGGAAAAGCAGGAGTTGCTCGAGACGCTGGACCTCGAAAAGCGCATGGAGAAGGTGAGCCAGAAACTCGCCCAGCTCATGCACGTGCTCTCGCTGTCGAAGGAAATCCGCCAACGCACCCGCGGCACGATGGAGAAGGCGCAGCGCGAGTATTTCCTGCGCGAGCAACTCAAGACGATCCAAAAGGAGCTCGGCGAGGGCGCTGCGCCGGAACTCGCGGGGCTCGAGGAGAAGATCGCAAAGGCGGGTATGCCGCCCGAGGTCGAAGCCGAGGTCAAAAAAGAGCTGGCGCGCCTCGAGCGCATGCCCGAGGCCGCCGCGGAGTATTCGAGCGTCCGCACCTACCTCGACTGGATGGTCGAGGTGCCCTGGTCCGTGCACACCGCTGACGCGATCGACCTTGTCGCCGCGCGTGCGGTGCTCGACGAGGACCACTTCGGCCTCGACCGCGTCAAGAAACGCATCCTCGAGTTCCTGGCGGTGCGCAAGCTCAAACCGGACGGCAAGGGCCCGATCCTGTGCCTCGTCGGTCCCCCGGGTGTTGGCAAAACATCGCTGGGCCAATCGATCGCCCGCGCGATGGGGCGCAAGTTCGTGCGCTTGTCGCTGGGGGGTGTGCACGACGAAGCGGAAGTACGCGGCCACCGCCGCACCTACGTGGGCGCGTTGCCGGGCAACATCGCGCAGGGGCTCAAAAAATCGGGATCGATGAACCCAGTGTTCCTGCTCGACGAGATGGACAAACTCGGGCGCGGTTTCCACGGTGACCCCTCGGCCGCGCTCCTCGAAGTGCTCGACCCCGAACAGAACCGGGCGTTCCGCGACCACTACATCGGCGTGCCGATCGACCTGTCGCGAGTTCTGTTTGTCGCGACGGCAAACATGCTCGAAGGCATTCCCGGACCGCTGCGCGACCGTTGCGAGGTCATCGAACTCTCGGGCTACACCGAAGAGGAAAAGCTCGAAATCGCTCGGCGCTACCTTGTGCGTCGCCAACGCGAGGCCAACGGCTTGACGGCCGAACAGTTCACGGTCGGGGACGATGCGCTGCGGGAAATCGTGCGGCGTTACACGCGCGAGGCCGGATGCCGCAACCTGGAACGCGAGATCGGCTCGGTCGCACGCTCCGCGGCCACACGCATCGCTGGCGGTGAAGTCGCTGCGGTCGACGTGCACGCTGGCGACATCCACGCAATCCTGGGTGCTCCGCGGTTCGAGAACGAAACCGCATTGCGCACTTCGGTGCCCGGCGTCGCCACGGGCCTCGCGTGGACACCGGTGGGTGGCGACATCCTCTTCATCGAAGCCACCCGCATGCCCGGCAAGGGCGAGCTGATCCTGACCGGTCAGTTGGGCGACGTCATGAAGGAGAGCGCCCGCGCGGCGATCAGCCTCGTGAAGTCGAAGGCGGCGACGCTTGGCCTCACCGAGGACCCCTTCACGGGCCACGACGTGCACATCCACTTCCCCGCAGGTGCGATCCCGAAGGACGGGCCGTCCGCGGGTGTGACTGTCGTCACGGCGCTCGTTTCACTCGTCACCGGGTACACCGTGCGCGCGGATGTCGCCATGACCGGAGAAATCAGCCTGCGCGGTCTCGTCCTGCCCGTCGGCGGCATCAAGGAAAAGGTCCTCGCCGCCTACCGCGCGGGCATCCGCACGGTCATCCTGCCGTCGCGCAACCGCAAGGACGAGGAAGAGATCCCGGCGAGCGTGCGCGAGCACATCGAACTCGTTTTTGCGGAGCGCATCGAGGACGTGTTGACACGCGCCCTCGACGGGTGGTCGGCGCCAGCGGTCGAGGCGCCGCTGCCGCGCGCCGCGGGCCAGCCGGCCCAAAGCACTGCGTTAAAGCGCTAGCCTGGGTTAGGGCACCAGTCGGACCAGCGGCCAGTCGGACCCTTCGGGACCGGCCACTGGCTCGAACCGGAAGTGCCGCCCCAGCTCGATTTCAATGGCGCGGGCACGGGCGCCCCAGGGCTCGAAACCCGGCAGCTCAAGGTATTGGCGGTAATCCACGTCGAGGAGCAGCGCAGAGCCCGCGCGTTGGGTTCGCACCTCGTCTACGAGACGGCGCGCGGTCGCAGCGGGATCCTCATCGCGCCGCCGACTGCGCTCGATCGCGTTGACCCAGAACACCTCGCCGACTCTGGCCGCGAACTGGCGCACGTTTTGCTGGTCGATATCGAGCGACAGGAGGTAACCCCCATGGGGCAAGGCCGCCGCGACCGCGGCCGCGCGGCGTTCGTGTTTGGCGCGGTCGAAATTGTCCGCTTCGCCCGCGAGGTCGCGCCAGCCCAACATGGCTTGCGACAGGACGAGGCCGACGAGCAGCAAGACCCCCGTCGAGCGCCGGCGCCAAAGATCGGGGCTGCGCCCGACCAACCAGATCAGGAAGGGGGCCGACGCCGCGAGGTAACCCCCGCGGTTGTCGACCGCCCAGAGGGCGAAGATCGCGGTCGGCACGCCGATCAACGCGGCGAGCGCCGCCGCCTCGAGCGCGCCCGCACGCCCGCGGCGCACAAGTGCCGCGATGCCAAGGAGCACCCCCAGGACCGCTGCGCCGAGGGGCAGCACGATGTCCGCGCGCCACCACGCGAGCGAGGGCAAATTGTGGTGCTCCGCCGCAAACGTCGCGACCCGTTCCTTGCTCCCAAAAAGCACCGCGGGCTCACCGACGAGGGTGATGGCGAAGTCCGCGCACACCAGCGCGACGACCAGCGCGGGCCCCACCGCGAACAGCACACGCGGCGCGCTCAAGATCACCCCCTGACGGCGCGCCGCAAACGCGACGAGGAGCACCCAACCCGGCCCCAGCGCCGGCGCGGATTGGTGGCCGAAGTGCACGAGCGCGAGCCCCACCATCGCGCTACCAAGGGCGGGACCAAAACGCGCCCACGGCGCGGCCGCGGTCAGCCACGCGCCCAACGCGACGGCGGCGAACTGCGTGCCGTGGACTTCGACTTGCACGGCAAAAAACCAGACCGCAGGGGTCAGTCCGATCATCGCGGTCGCAAACCCCGCCGCGCTACGGCCGACGCCGGCCCGGCGCGCCAACAGGAACGAAAACCCAAGCCCGACGGCAGCGCCGAGGCTCGCGGCCGCACGCAGCGCGGGTGCGGGCCCTTCGACGAGCCCAAGCCACTCGAGCACTCGCGCGGTCGGCAGATACGCAAGGTGCATCCACGTGGAGCGCCCCTCCGCAAAACGCGCGAGAAGGAAATCCCCGTCGCCCCACAGCCACAGCCGCGGCGACGACCAATAAAGCACGAGGGCCAATACCGCGAGGATCAACGCGCACAGTGCATCGCGTGCCGATTCGCGCGCGGACGGAAGCGCGGACGGAAGCGCGGTGCCGTAAAGCTGCGCGCTCACGGCGGCCCCGCGCGCAGGTTCACCAGCGCAATGGGTCCACCCGGCGCGGTGTCATGCCGCTCGAACGGCCCGATGGCCGCCAGAGCGGCGAGCATGGCTTGGCCCTCGGGGAGCAATCCGATGCTGAGGCCATCCACAAAAAAATAAAGCGGTCGATCGGGCTCGATGCGCTCGATCAACTTCGTTCGCCACGCGTCGAGCGCGGCCGGGTCATTGACGCTATGCACCATCGCAGCACGGGCGTAGAACGGCAAAACGGTGCCCCTGCCGAGGTGCGCAAGCACCACCGCGCGCGGGTCACCGACCACCCGTTGGAGCCACGGCTGTGCAACGAGTTCAGCGAGGCTCGACGAGCGCATAGCGCGCCATTGTTCGACACCGCGCACGATCCCGTGGGCGGCGACCGCGAGCACCACAACGAGGGCCGTCCACGCACCCCCGCGGCGCCGGATCAGGCCGTAACCCTCGGCGCCGGCGGCGGCCACGAACGGTAGCGACACCAGGAAAAAGAAGTCGTGGTTCACGCTGCGCGCGGGGAAAAGCGCGATGTACAGGACTCCGGGCACCGCGAGCGCGAGGAGGAGTGCGAACTCGGCGCGCCGGTTTGTGCGGCCGACGCCCGCGGACGCGCGCTCCGACGCTGGCTGAGCGCGCAGCACGCCGCGGATGGCCACCCCGAGGCCCAAGGCGACCAGCACGAGCCCTCCGGCGGTCTGGTAACGCTCGAGGTACAGCGCCTGCAACCACAAAAAGTTTGAAAGGGGCGTGCTGAGCGTCGTAACCCAGTCAAGGGTGCCGAGCTTGTCACCCTGGGACGCCTCGTGGCCGAGTGCGAGCGCCATGTGCACGCGGTGCAGCCCGATCGCGGCGAACGACACCGCGGGGTAGAGGCACAGCGCAGCGCCGGCGCTCGGGATCCGCAGGTGTTCACGCGCAAACAGGACCACGTGGAAGAAAAGCGCCGCCGCGCCGAAGTGCGCGGGCCAATCGAAGAGCGTCGCCGCGCCGATCCAGGTCGCCGCGCGCACGAGTTGCACAGGGCCCCCACCGCGCACGAAGCGCAGTTGGTAGCGCGCGGCGAGCGCGAGGCAGCCGGCGATTGCGACCTCGGTCCAGGGCAACATGCCCGCGCGCCAACCGAGGGGCAACGCGGCCGCGAGCAGTGCGGCAACCAGCGCCGCCCGTCGCCCGGAAAGCTCGCGCGCGAAAAGGGCACAGGCCGCCACCGCAAACAGGGAAAACACGAGTGCCGGGATGCGCAGCGCAAACGCTTCGGGTCCGAAGACCGTCACTGCGAGCCCCGCGATCCACATGTAGAGCGCGGGGTGGTGCGCGTACCAACCGTGGTCGACGCTGCCGTCGGCGTACACCACACGCCAGTCGTAGGGCATCCCGAGCGACGCGGTGAAACCGTGCTCGGCGAAGTTGCGCGCGGGTCCGCCCGTCGCGAACGCCCCGAACAACGAGTGGAAGTCGGCACCGCGCCCGCTCCAGGGGTCGGTAAACCCGACGAGACGCAGCGCAACCGCGAGCACCGCGACCGCCGCCGCCCCGATCAGGAAATGGCGCGCCGTGAATCCCGCTGCCGTGCTTCGCGGCGCCGCGCCCGGACGTGACCCGCCGCCCTCCACGGCTTCAGCGCGGCTCGCGCGCGGCCAGGGTCAAAAGCACCTCTTCGCGCGCGCCGTCCCGTTCGAACACCACACGCACGACCTCGCCGGGTTTGTGGATGGAGAGCACACCCATGAAGTCCGCCATGCCTTCGATCACCGTTTCGCCGACCTGCACGATGCGATCGCCGCTGAGAAGTCCCGCGCGCTCCGCCGGGCTGCCCGGCGAAGTGCCGCCGATCAACAGGCCAGGGCCGCTGTCGCCGTACTCGGGGACCGAGCCGAACCACACACGCCAACCTTCGCCGCGCGCGCGGCCCGGCTCCGTGGGTGTGCTGACTTCGACAAACGGCAGCTCGGCCTCCCGTTGGATGCGCTCGATCACGTCCGCCGTGAAATCCGTGACCCGCGCCAGGCCCGGATAGAGCACACGGTCAGCCGTGTCGCTCGGTCGGTGGTAATCGCCGTGCAGCCCGCTGAAAAGATGCAGCGCGGGGATGCGGCGCTCAAGGAAACTCTGGTGGTCGCTGCCGCCGACGGCGCGGCCCGAGGGCTCGAGCAACAACTGGAGCCCGCGCGCTTCGCCCAGTTCAGGCAGGATGTCCGCGAACACCGGCGAGCTGCCCGCCGCCAGCACGGTCAGGCGGCCATCGACGCGGCCAACCATGTCAAGATTGATACACAGGGCGGTGCGCTCCAGCAGCTCGGCGTTCTGCGCGACCCAGCGTTTGCTGCCAAGGAGCCCGAGCTCTTCGCCGGACCACAGTGCGATCAGCACGTCGCCC
The DNA here is from genome assembly GCA_038246255.1 of Planctomycetota bacterium. Taxonomy (GTDB): domain Bacteria; phylum Planctomycetota; class UBA1135; order UBA1135; genus RI-242. The sequence goes on along the minus strand of JBBRWC010000041.1, from coordinate 6,207 downwards.
CGCGTGCCGCGCGCCGCGAGCAACCGCGCGAGCTCGAGCACCACCGCCGTTCCGCTCGCGTTATCGTCCGCGCCCGGATGGACCTCGCCGATGCGGTCGGGCGCCAAAGAGCCCGTGTGGCCGTGGCCGAGATGGTCGTAGTGTGCGCCAATCACGGTCAGCGGCGCAGTGGGATCGGATCCGCGCAGCCACCCGAGCACGTTGCGCGCAGTTCCGCGCTCGCGCGACACGGACACGTCCATGTGCACGGAATGCGCGGGTTCCGGCGCGGGCGCGGCCACTGCCGATCCGCCGCCCTGCGCAATCGCGCGGTCGATCGCTTCGACGGCCGCGGCGTAACCCGGCTGCACACGCTCGGCAACCTCCGCGGTGATGGATAGGGCGGGCAGCGTCGCGAGCGACGTCGGCCCCGAATCGAAGGACGGCAGCGGCTCGTCCGCGCGGCGCGGATGGTGTGCGACGAGAACGGCCGCAGCCCCGCGGCGCTTGGCCGCCATCACCTTGCTGAAAAGGCCGTCCGCGCCGGCCCAGTCGACTGCAGCGTCGGCGAACGCAACCGGCGCGCCGCGCACGAGCAGCACGACCTTGCCGTCCAAGTCGAGGTCCACAAAATCGTCGCGCGGCACACTCGGCGCAACGAGGCCATACCCCGCAAACACGACGTCGCCGCGCACGGTGCCGGGCGCCGCGGCGGACAGCGGTGCGATGTCGGGCCCGGCCGCAAGCACGGAATCGCCCGCGTCAATTTGGATCGCGAGCGACGACGTGCCAAGGTCGCGGGGCGCGAGCGGCACGTCCACCGGGTGGAACCAACCGTCGCTGCCCGCGGGCGCGAGTCCGAGGTGTCCGAGGCGCTCGGCGATCCACGTGCCCGCGGCGTGCTCACCCGGCTCTCCCGCCCGCCGCCCGACGCGCGCGGGATCCGCGAGCCAGCGCACGTCCGCTTCGAGGGCCAGGGCGTCCGCGCCCCGGGACGGTTCACCCAGCACAGCCGCGGCAGCGCGCCGAGCGGACGCGGTCGCAGCGCTGTGCTCGGCCGCGAGAGCCGCGGTCGGCGCGGCGGTTTGCCCCTCATCGCCGACCCGTTCGGGCGCGGCGTTTGGCCGCCCGATGCAGCCGACGAGGGTCAGGGACAGGAGAAGAAGTCCGCCGGGGAAGAGGTCGCGCGCGCGCAGCATGGTGCGGAGACTAACAATAGGCGCTCGGCCCGCGACGCACCGCCCGCCGCTCGCACCCGCCCAGCCCCACGGATGCCCAGCCCCCCGCACACACCCGACCGCCGACCCGCCCTTGGCGCGTTGGACGTTTGGATCGGCGCCGCGCTCGCGCTGGCGTTCGGGCTGCTGTACGCGGCGACACTCCAGCACTGGCTTTGGAACGACGGGTTTTTTGTCGCCAAGCGCCTTGAGTGGAACGAGCCCGGGCTCTGGCCCCACCCCGCCTACCTGCCGGTCGCGCGCGCGTTCAACGTTGTCCTGCCCGGACCCGGACCCTACGAGGGTCTCTTCGCGACCTCCTGGACGCCGGGGGCCGCGGCGATCGGCCTTCTGTTCCTCGTCGCCCGCGCATTCGGAGCCGCGCGGCTCCCCAGCGTTTTTGCGGCCGCCCTGTGGGCCGTGACACCCGCACACTGGTTTTTTTCAACGACGATCGAGGTCCACACCCTGCACGCGGCCGGCGTCGCGCTCGCCGCGCTGATCGCCCTTCGTGCACCCTGGCGCCGCGGGTTCGCGGGGATCGCCGCCGCCGCTGCGGGATTTTTCCTCGTCCCGCTGACCCATCTGATGGCGCCGCTCCTCGCGCCGGGCTGGATCGCCCTGTGCGCGCTGTCGGCCCGCGCGGCGGGTGCGCCGCTCGGGATGCGGCGGCTCGCGCTCGGGCTGATTCCGCTGCTCGCCCTGGGGGGTGTGGTCGCGTTCGCACTGACGAGCCTCTATTACTGGAACGACTCGGTGCTGGGGGGGTTCAAAGGCACGGCGGCACAGATCGAAGAGCACCTGACCGAGGGCGGCCTCGTGTGGTGGCGGGACGATGTGCTCAAACCCCTGGGTCCGGCGCTCATCGCGATTGCAGCGGGTGTTGGTGTACTCACGCGCGAAGCCGTCCGCGGGCGTGGAAGCGCAGCGGAACCGCGGGCCGCGTGGTTCGCGACTCGCCCGGCCGTCCTGGCGCTCGCGATCGTGCCACTCACGGCGTTCACGGCCTGGTGGGCGGTGCCCAACGAAGGCGGTTACCTCCTTGGGACGGCGCCGTTTTTTGCGACCGTGATGGCCCTGGGAGCCGCGGGGCCCGTCGCACGCTGGCCGCGCTGGGTCTGGATCCCGCTGGCCGCAGTGCTGCTGGGCTGGACCGGCTATTTGGGATACGGCCACGCCACACGCTGGCGCAGCGAGCACGTGGAGCAGCGCCGGGACGAGCGCGCCGCCCAGGTCCGGCTGATCCTCGGCGATCGCGGCGTGCTCGTGTCCTTCGACACGTGGAAGCAGCCCGTGGGGCTCGACGTGCGCGGTGTCCGCGAGAGCCAACGCGTGCGCCAGGTCCAGGACGCACTGCGCGACTCCATCGCGCCGTCGGACGTGATGGCGGACATCGCGTGGAAAACGAGGGCGCTCGCGCTCGAACATCCCGAGGGTGTCGCGATTGACCTGCACTTCCGCGCTCTTGGCGCCATCAATCCCTACCTGCGGCCATTCGCGGACGCGCTCGAGGCCGAGCTCGTGAAGTACGTCGAGCTCGAGGAGTTCCCCCACCCCCGCTGGCCCATGGCGCGTGTGCGCGCCCGCGAGCCGTAGGGGTTCCCCGGGCAACCGGGCGCTATGCTGCCCCCCAACGGCGCGATGAACGGCGACACCCCCCCTCCGGCCTCTCCCCACACGGAGGGCAAGCCCGCGGCTTCCACCCTGGGAGCCGCGCTCCGCACGCGCCTGCGCCACTGGTTGCCGCGGCTCGGCGCCCTGCTCGTCGTGCCCCTGGTGCTGCTCGGGCCCGCGCTGTTCTTGGGGAAGCTGTTTTTGCCCCAGGCACCGGTGCTGTACGAGCCCCTCGCGCTCGAACACCCCGAAGCGTCGCGCGCCGTCGCCGCGAGCGCGCACTACTGGACCGGCGACCGCATCCTCCCGGTGCTCGTCGACCAGTTGGAGTTCGCGCGGCGCGCCGAAGCCGGCCAGGGCACCGGATGGGAAACGCGCCTGTCCCTGGGTTTGCCGCTGTTCGGCAACGCGATCCACGGGCCGCTCTATCCACCCAATCTGCTGCTGCGGGCCATGGATCCCGCGCGCGCGGCCGCGCCCCTCGCCTTCCTCTCGCTCGTGCTCGCGGGCTTGGGTGCGTGGCGCTTTTTCGAGCGGCGCGGACTGCCGACCGGCGCGGCGGCGGTGGGAGCGCTCGCCCTACAGGCGGCGGGTTTCGGTGCACTCAACCTGCACTACGGCATGAAGGTCGACGCCGTCCTTTGGCTGCCGTTTTGCCTGACGGCGCTCGAGGATTTTGGTCGCCGCCGCCGGTTCTCGGGCCTCGCCGTGTTCGTCACCGCCGCACTGCCCTTCACCGCTGGGTTTCCACCCATCGCGCTGTTCGCGTTGGCGGTGGCCGCGCTGTATGCGCTGGTGTTCCTCGGGCCGTTGCGACGGCCGTTCGGGCTCGCCGGCGAGATCGCCGACGGTTCGCTGCCGCGCGCGCTCGGTCTGCTCGTGCTCGCGCCGCTCCTCGCCGCACCAGCGTTGTGGCCCGCCATGGAAGCGAGCGGCGAGTCCCTGCGCGTGGATAAACGGGCGGCGGAGCTGCGCGCGGAGGCGCTGCCGATCACCACGCTGCGCAGCCTGCTGGTGCCGCACCTGTGGGGCCGACCGAGCGACCCCATACCGGGCAACCGCCAGCCCACCGTGTGGTGGTTCACGCCCAAGGACTCCTGGGCCAAAGCCGAGACCGCGAGCCCGCTCGAATGGGACGCGTGGACGGGAGCGGTGCTGCTCGGCCTGGCGGTGCTCGGTTTCCTGCGCGGGGGCAAACGGGCGCGTTTCCCGGCCTTGCTTTTGGTTTTGGCCTTTGGATTTGCGCAGGGCTGGCCGGTACTGCGCTGGCTCTACTACGTGCCCGGTTTTGGCGCGGGAGCGCCGTCGCGCGCACTGGCGGTGGCGTGGCTCGCCTGGGCCTGGCTCGGCGCGCTCGGCACCGCCGCGCTGATGGAGCGCCGCCCGGGTGCACGCCGCGTGGTGGTCGTCTATTACGGAGTCGTCGCGGCGCTCGCGCTCATCGTCGCATCGGGCATCCAACCCGGAAGCTTCGGCACGGGCATGGAAAAGCGCCTTGCGGCGCGTTACGGGTTCACCGTCGAAGACGTGCGGCTCGTGATCGACCCGCAGCACACGTTCGCGGCAGCGCGTGAACTCGAGCGCTCGGTGCTGGACGCCGCGTGGCTGGCCGGTTTCGGGGCCCTGGCCGTGCTGCTCGGTTGCATCGGCGCCGCCGGACCGCGGCGGCGCTTGCCGTTTGCCCTCGCGGCGGCCTTGGTCGTCGATGCGGTGCTCGTGACGTCCGCGCACACGCGACCCCTCGACGTGCAGGCCGGCACCGCGCTATTCCCCGCGAGCCCCGGGATCGACGCCGTGCGCGAGGCCGCGAACGGTTCGCGCGTGTGGCGCCTCGACCGCTCCCCCTCGGCGGCCGAAGAGACGGTGGCACTGGCACGGCCGAACCTGCTCGCGGCGTACGGCGTGCGCGACGTCTCCGCCTACGTCGTGTTCACGCCGCGGCGCACCGTCGAGTACTTCACCGCGATCGATCCGCGCACGCGTTTCCGCTCCGGCGTCACGTCGCTCACCGATCCTGCGCGCTTCGACCACCCGATGCTCGACCGCGCAGACATCGCAGTGGTGCTGGCCCTCGAACCGATCGATCACCCCGCCCTCGAACTCGTCCACAGCCAACCCCGCTTCGCCGTCCACCGCCGGCGCGGCGCGCTTGGACCCGCGCGGCTCGCGCGCAGCGCGTCCGTGGAGCCGGACGCCATCGCGCGCCTCACACGGCTCGTCGAGCGCACCACCGACCCCCGCGATGTGGTCCTGATCGAAAAACCGCCCCCGCCGGAAATCGTGGACGAGCCCGCCGAAGATTTCGCGCGCGGCGCGATCGCATTCACGCGGCCCGAACCGGACCGCATGCACGTCGCCGTGACGGGCGGCTCGGCTGCGTGGCTCGTCGTGCACGAGGCGTTCAACCCCGGCTGGCGTGCGCGGGTGAACGGCACGGATGTGGAGCCCTTCGTCGCGGACCACGCGTTCCTCGCCGTTCCAGTGCCCGCCGGGGGCGCGCAGGTGGAGTTCGTCTACCGGCCAGCGTCGCGCCAGGCGCCGTGGCTGAGTGTCATCGCGCTTGTTCTTGGCCTCGTGTTGCTCTACCGGCCGCAAGCGCGCCGCGTGGGCCTAGAATAGCGGGCCATGCGCCTGCAGATCCTGTCCAGCGGCAGCCGCGGCAACGCGACGCTGTGCATCGCTGACGAGCTCGCCCTCTTGGTCGACGCGGGATTGCCGGGAGTGGAGATGGAGCGCCGCCTTTCGAGCGTGGGCCTCGGCCTGGGCGCTCCCCACGCCGTCGCGGTGACCCACGGGCACCTCGACCACTCGCGGTCGGCGGGCCTCATTGCACGCCGCACGCGCGCGCCGGTGTACGCGGCAGAAGCGATCCAAACCCACCCCGCGATCCGCCGCGGCAAACGCTGCGTTGCCCTAGGCGCAAACCGGCCCGTCGTCATCACCGGCCCAGACGGGCGCGGCGCAATGGAGCTGCTCGCCGTCGAACTCCCGCACGACGCTCCGCCCACCTATGCGTTCCGCATCGACGCCGGTGGCAGGCGCGCCGTGATCCTGACCGACATGGGCCGGCCCTCGAGCGACGTCGCGCACCGCCTGCGCGGAGCGCACGTGCTCGTGCTCGAGTTCAACCACGATGCGCACATGCTGGAAACCGGGCCCTACCCGTTCTCGCTCAAGCAGCGCATCCGCGGTGGCCTCGGCCACCTTTCGAACACCCAGGCCGCGACGATGCTGCGCGACCTCGCGGGCGCCGAGCTTCACACGCTCGTGCTCGCCCATTTGTCCGAGCACAACAACCTCCCCGCGATCGCGGAGGATGCGGCGCGCGCGGAACTCGCCCGCCTAGGCCTCGGGCACGTGCGCGTCCTGATCGCGAGCCAACACGCGGTGGGTGAGG
>JBBRWC010000040.1:0-32691 GCA_038246255.1 Planctomycetota bacterium | reverse complement strand
TCAGGTTTTCGAGCAGACGAGCCCAAGTCGTCGCCTGGTGGTGCTTTGCGGCCGCGGGATCCACAGTCGACCTTGAACAGGTCAACGAGGGACGCCCGTGGTCGCAAAGTGCCGCCAGACGGCGAAAGGCGGCCGAAGGCCGCCGGTTGGGCCGTCCGATCGCAAAGCTGGTGAATGAACCGGGCTAGACGGTAGCTGAACGCGGCGCGCGGAACAACCGCCCGAGACGCAGATTCGGGGTAGCGCACGGATCGCGGTGCGCTTAATTGTGGATCTCGGAGCCGCAAGGACCTCGGCGCACTCAACGGGCGTCCCCCCAACGAAACCAGCTTCGGCGCGGTTTTCATCGACAGTGTCCACTTTGCGGGCGTCGTCGTGTTGGTGGCCATGGGCCGCACGTCGGGCGGCCGCAAATTCATCCTTGGCCTGCGGAAAGGCGCCATGGAAAACGCCGAGGCCGTCAAGGATCTGCAGGCTGACCTGAGCGAACGCGGCGTGACGCTCAGCGACCGTGGGCTCTTCGTGATCGACGGCGCTAAGGCACGTCGCAGAGCGATCGAGGACACCTTCGGCGAGCGCGCGCTGATTCGGCGCTGCCAGATCCACACGGGTCGCAACGTCGCTGCGTACCTGCCGAAGGCTTGGCATGCAGAACTCAACCGGCGGCTGCGCGCGGCCTAGGGCATGTCGGACTACAGCGAAGCGCTTGCTGCGCACCCTGAACGATCGCGCGGCTGCCAGCCAGCCTCGAAGCGGGCTTCGACGAGACGCTGACGGTCCACCGTACGGGGTGCAGGGAAGCGCTTCGCGCGACGCTGTCGACGACCAACCTCACGAGTCCGCCTGCGACCGCGTGAAGGCCCTCTGGACCAGTGTCAAACGCTGGCGCGACGCAAAGATGGTCATGCGCTGGACCGCCAGCGGCCGCGTGCCGGCCGAGGGAAGCTTCCGCCGCATCAAAGGCGACGCCGACCTGCCCATCGTGCTGACAGCACTGGCCAACACCCCTGTGCGCTCTCCAAAGACTGCTGCTTGAATGCCTGCCTGCCGGGTCTGCTCCCCTTCAAAACTCACAAAACGGCCGACAACCCCATCGCGGATAACGTCGGCCAGGGCTTGGCTGCGGCGCTCGAGCGCGCCTGAAACCCCTCCGCCGCCAACGCGCTAAAACCCGTCCCTGAGACCGGCGCCCGGGTGGGACTACGCGCGATGGCATTCGGATGCCACCTGGGTCCTATTCTCGCCTTCGGCCCCGCCCCCCCGCCGCTGGTTCAGGTTCGCAGGCAATTTCCGCCCGCGCCCGGCGTGCCCCCCCACCCCGGCGGCGGGTCACCATGGAAACCGAAGTCCTCACCGTCCTCGTCGCCGATCCGGACGACGCGTTCGCGGCCCGCGCCGCGCGACGGGTGGCGGACTTAAACCTGGGGGCGTTGCGGCTCGAGCGCGCCCACTCGCGCGACGACCTGCGCCGCGCGAGCCTGCGGACGGACCTCGACATTGTGTTGCTCGACGGGGCGGGCGAAGCGCAGGGAGAGGAGCCGCTCGGTGCCCTGCGCCGTGCCCTTGCGGCGCGTTGGCGCGGCCCGCTGGTCGCCCGATTGGGTGATCCGGACGACGAAGAACGCCTTGCGCGTCTCGCGCTTTGTGCGCGGGAGCGCCGCACGCTCGGTGCGCTGCTCGACCACGACGGCTTGCGTTACCGCGCCGCGTTTGAACACGCCGCAAGTGCGGCGCTCCTCCTGTCGAGCCGCGGTCGGGTCCTGCAGGCCAATCCCGCGAGCAGCCGCCTCTTCGGGCAGGAGGTCGAGGACTTGCTCGGCCGGAGCATCCACGCTCTGTTCCACGGCGACGACACCCAGGGTGCGGAGCGGCTCTTTGAACGCGCGCTCGCCGGCACCGACACGCCGCCCGAGGCGGAACTGCGCCTCGCCGCGCGACTGGGCGAAGACGTGGTCGCCCACGCGCTGCTGGCGCCGGTGTTCGACGAAGCGGGCCGCGCGCTGTTTTTTGTCCTTCAACTGACGGACATCAGCGCGCGGCGCCGCGCCGAAAACGAAGCGCGCAAAAAACAGCGCCTGTTCGAATCGATCCTGCGCATTCAAGCGCAGTACATCCGCACCGCGGAACCGCGCGCGGTGTATGCAGAAATCCTGAAACGCCTGAGCCAAGTCACGGGCAGTCCACACGGCTTTTTCGCCGAGGTGATGTCCGACGACGAGCCCGCCATCGTGCGCGCCATCAGCGATTCCTGCCGCACGGGCAGCCGCCGCCCTAGCGAACCCTTCGAAGGCAGCCCGCTGCGCAGCCAACACACGCTCTTTGCGGACGCCCTCACGAGCGGCGAGCCCGTCGTGCACGCGGGCGCGCTCCTTGACCCGCGCCTGTGCGGCTTCCCGGCCAGCCACACGTCGATCGAATCCTGCGCCGCTCTGCCGCTGATGCGTGGGCGCCGCGCGCTCGGGCTGGTGGTTTTGGCCAACGCACCGGGTGGTTACCGGCGGGACGCCATCGACGAGCTCAAACCGCTGCTGGCGACCGCTGCGGGTGTGCTCGAAAACCTGTGGCAAAACCGGCGCCGCGAAGCGGTGGAAGCGGAGCTGCACGAAAGCCAACGCGCGCTCGCGACCTTGATGGGCCACCTGCCCGGCATGGCCTACCGCAGCCACGACGATCCGGCACGCACGCTCGAGTTTTCGAGCGCAGGGTGCTGTGAACTCGCGGGGCGTACGCCCGAAGAGCTGCTCGCGCGCCACAGTGGCGGCATGCGCGCCCTGATCCATCCGGACGACCTCGAGCGTGTCGCGCGGACGGTGCACTGGGCGCTGCTGGAACGCCGCCGCTTCGAACTCACCTGGCGGCTCGTGCACGCGGATGGCAGCGAACGGGTGATTTGGGAGCAGGGTTGCGGCGTTTTTGACGAGCGCGGCGAGTTGCTGTTCGTCGAAGGCCTCTTAACGGACGTCACCGAAAAACTGCGCGCGGAGGAGGAGCGGCGGCGGCTCGAGGCGCGGGTGCAACACGCGCAAAAACTTGAGAGCTTGGGTGTGCTCGCGGGTGGCATCGCGCACGACTTCAACAACCTCTTGCTCGGCATCCTCGGCCACGCGGGGCTCGCCGCGCGGCGCAGCGACCTGGAACCCGCGGTGCGCTCGTCGCTGGCTGCCATCGAAGCCGCGGCTCTGCGCGCGGCCGAGCTCGCCGACCACATGCTCGCGTACACCGGCCGCGGTGCGCTCTATCCGCGGCCGGTCGACCTGTCTGCGCTCGTCGCGCGCTCGCGCTGTGTGCTGGAGCGGTTGCTCGGCGCGGGCTCCGTGCTCGACCTCGACCTCGCGGGCGATCTGCCGCTCGTTTCGAGTGATCCCGGCCGCGTCCAGGAACTGCTCGTGCATACCCTGCGAAACTGCGCCGAAGCGATGAATGGGAGCGGTGGGCGTGTGGTGATCCGCACGTGGTCGCTGCACGCGGGGCAGGCGACGCTCGACGGCGCCTGGGGTGATGCGCGCGAGACCGCAAACGGTTTTGTCGCCCTCGAAGTGCACGACGATGGCTCGGGAATGCCACGCGCTGTACTCGCGCGTGCCTGCGACCCGTTTTTCACCACCAAGGAACCCGGACGCGGGCTCGGACTGTCGACGGTGTTGGGAGGCGTGCGCGCGCACGGCGGAGCGCTGTCCATCGAGAGCGAGCCCGGCGCCGGCACGCGCGTGCGGATGCTCTTTCCGGTGCCTGACCCCGAGCCTGCCAGCCCGCGGCCAGCGCTGCCCGTAACCAAAACCGCCGCCACCAAAACTGCCGCGCCAAAAAATGCCGCGCCCAAGGGCAAGAACAGCGCGCCCAAGAGCCCGGCGCCCGAACAGACCACGGTGCTCGTCGTCGACGACGAAGCCCTGGTGCGCGACCTCGCCCGCGCGGTGCTCGAGGACGCGGGTTATGCGGTGCTGGTCGCCCAGGACGGTGAACACGGCGCAGAGGTGTTTGCCGAACACGCGGGGCGGATCGCGGCCGTGCTGCTCGACCTCACCATGCCGCGCCTCGACGGCGAGGGCATGCTCGCCCGCATCCGCGCGCTCGACCCGGGTGTGCGGGTGCTGCTCACCAGCGGTTACGCAGAGCAGGACGCGATGCACCGGATCGCGTCCCGCGCGGGCGTCGAGTTCCTGCAGAAGCCCTGGCGTCTTGAAGATCTGCTCGGCAAGCTCGGCGGCCTGATCGCCGCCGCGCGCCCGAGCCCATGAGCCGTCCCCCCCGTCGTCCCCTGCGCCGTGTGCTCGCCCTGGCGCTGATCGGGGCGGCGCTCGCCTGGTGGGGTTGGCACGCGAGCGCACCCGCGCGGCCGCCCCCGCCGCTGCTCCCGGCGCCGGGCGAGGTGGCGATCGCGCGGCCCGACCCGATCGGCGGCGACGTCGCGCTCGAAGGCCGGGTGGTCGGCCCAGGCGGCACCCCGCTGCGAGATGTTCTGGTCGCGATCGTGTCCGGCGGCCGCATTCAGAGCGCGACAACGGCCGAGGACGGCGGATTTCGCATCGAAGGGCTCGTCGCCGGTCCGCACCGCGTCGCGGCCGTGGCGCTGGATCGTCCGCCGGCGGAGTTCCCAGTGGAGCTCCCCGCCCCCGCGGTTTTCGCGATCGAGCTCGGCGCGGCCTACACCCACATCCCGGCGCTGGAGGCCGTCCAGCGCCGCGTGCTCGAGGGCCGGGTGCTTTTGCCGTTCCCCGCCGATTCGGCCGACGGCTTCGAAGTGGTGTTCACACCCATGTGGCCCGCGGGCGAGTTGCCACCCCTCGACGGCCGCACGGAACGCCGCGCGCGGGTCGATGGCGAAGGACAATTCGCGATCCCCGCTCTCGCACTCGGCAGCTACGAAGTGCTGCTGCTGCCGCCCTTCGCCGCGGGCAGCCGTTGGCCCACCCTCGCGCGCCTCACCTACGACCATCGCGCGGACACTTCGACCGAGCCGTTCGTGCTCGCGAGCCAGCACGGTGCGATCGAAGGCCAGATCGTCGACACGTTGGGGGGGGCAATCGAAGGCGCGTTGATCGAGCTCGTGGATTCGAGCGCTCCAGCGCGTGTCTTCCCGCACCTCCTCTCGGGCGCCGACGGAACTTTCCGCGTGCCACAGGTGCCGGCGGGCACGTGGCGGCTCTCGATTTCTGCGGGTGAAGCCCGGGTCGAGCGCTTGATCCGCGTCGCGGCATTGCGCTTGGAGCGGCTCGATCTGCCGCCCCTCGACGTGCGGCTCTGACCGCCCACGCACGGTGGGCGCCGGATTCAGCTCGCGACCGCCGCGACGGTCTCGGCCACAACGCGGCGCGCATCCTTGCGCGACAAACCGGAGTAGAGCGGCAACCGCACGAGCTGCAACGCGGCGCGGTCCGTGTGCGGTAGGTCGCGTGTCACGCCGGGCAGGTTCTTGAGGGCGAAAGGCGAACTGTGCAACGGTTGGAAGTGGAACGTCGCCGCGATGTCCTTCGATTTGAGGTGCGCGAGGATCTTGCGCTGCAGCGCGTGGGACTCTGCGATCAAGAAGAAGATGTGCGCATTGTGGCCCGCGTGCTCGGGCACGACCGGGCGCGCGACGGCGCCGCTCCGCTCAAGATCGGCGAAGCCCTCGTAATAAACCTTCCACACGTCCATGCGCCGGCGCTGGAGTTCCTCGCGGCGCTCGATCTGCACTTCGAGCAACGCCGCGAGCAGGTCGGCAACGACGTAGGAACCACCCCGGTCCACCCAGGTGTACTTGTCCACTTCGCCGCGCAGGAACGCAGAGCGGTTCGTGCCCTTCTCCTGAACGATCTCCGCGCGGTGGAACAGGTCGGTGTCGCGGATCAAAAGCGCACCTCCCTCGCCGGACGTCAGGTTCTTCGTTTCGTGGAACGACAGGCAGCCCGCCGGAGCGATCGTCCCGAGGGGCTGTCCGCGCCACGTTGCGCCGATACCCTGCGCCGCGTCCTCAAACAGGAACGCGCCCGTGTCGTCGCACAGACGTGTCAGGGCATCGAGATCGGCCGCGATGCCTCCATAGTGGACGGGCATCACCATCTTCGTGCGCTTTGACAGCCGTCGCGCCACATCCGCGGGGTCCATGTTCAGCGTGCCCGCGTCGATTTCGCAGAACACCGGCGTGGCGCCGCGCGTGAGCACCGCGTTGGCCATCGACACGAACGAGAAGGACGGAAGGATCACTTCATCGCCCGGGCCGATGTTGAGCGCGATCATGAGCAGCTCCATCGCCTGCGTCGCGTTCGGCGTGAGCAGCGCGTGGGGTGAACCGGTGATCTGTGCGATGCGCTGTTGCACGCGCTTCGAGATCGGGCCGTTGCCACCGATGTGGCGCTCGCGCAGGGCGCGGGTTACGGCGCGCACTTCCGCGACGCCGATGGAGGGGCGGGTGAAAGGGATCTTCAAATGAAGGTGGGGAGCGCTGGCGCGAGGAGCGCTGCACGGGGCTGGCATCGGGCCAGGGTTGGGGGGCGCTAAAGGGTACAGGCGCACGGGGGCCCAGGAACGGCTCAGCTCCGCTCGGCCACAGCTGCGCTCAACCCCAACCCGGCCCGGCGCCGTCAGCGCAGCCGCTCGCGGACGAACGCCAACAGCTCCCCCGGACGGAAGGGTTTGGCCAGGAACGCCAGGGGGCGCAGCGCGGCGAGTTCGGGCTCCCCTAGAAGGGCCACGGAGCAGCGCCCCTTCATCGCAACCTCGATCCCAGGCCATTCGACGGAGGTCGCGCTCGAGGCGCCGACGAGGGCGAGGTGAACGGGCGCGCCGCCAATACGCTGGGCGAGCGCCGCGGCGTCCTTCACACGCTCGACGGTAAAACCGGACTCCGCGAGCAACATCTCGACAAGCTCCGCCAACAGGTCGTCGCGCTCGAGCACGAGCAACACCCGCCCCGCGCCCCCGGTCCGCACCGCCCGGCTGTCGGGGGTGATCACGGCTTCGAGGGGCAGGCGCAGGCACAGCTTGCGCGCGCGGGCGCGGACCTGGGCGGCGCCCGCCGTTCCGGGCGGGCCGTCCAGCGCCGCGAGCGATGCCCGCGGCGGGGGTTCACGCCACGCGGCGAGGCACACCAGCTCAAGGTCCGCCGCGCGTCGCCGCACCGCGAGCCGCAGCACCGCCGGCCGGGCGCCAGGCCCCGTCGCGAGCACTTCGACCCCCGCGGTCACGAACCACTGGAACAGCGCCGCGCCATCCGAACGGACGACCAGCGACCCCATGCGCTTTGCGGGCAAAAGCCGCGCACTCAAGGTATGGGCCAAGGGCTCGAGCAGTTCGCCCGCGCGCAGCGCCAACTGCCCCACATCCTCGGCGTCCGTGCGCCCCGCGGGTGCCCGCGCGACCTGGGCGAGCAGCCGCGCGAGTTCGGTCGCAAGCTCCGCCTGCCCCCGCGCGCTCGCCAAGAGGCCAAGGCTGCCCGCGGTGCCGCCGCGGCGCTCCACGAGGTCGGTCAGGCCGACGACACCGCCGAGGGCGTTGCCGAGCTTGTGGACGAGCGGCGGGACGAGCGCCGCCAACGCCTCGAGTCGGCGCGCGCGCACGGCCGAGGACTCGGGCGCCCCCGCGCTCGGCGGGCCTGCGTCGCCGCGCCCGCCTTCGGTTAACCTTCCCGCCGCGTCGTGCACGGGCCGATCGTAGCCCCTCGCGCGCCCACGCGAACGCGGGGCGCCGCCCCAACCCGATCGCCCGGCCGATGAACCGCTCCACCGCGCTGCTCCTCGCCCTCGCGGCGCTCCTTGCGCATATCCTCACCCTGCACCAAAACGGCGCGGGTGGGCTAGGGGCACCCCTGGACGGCGTCCACGTCGCGTTCCGCATGGGGCGCGAGCTCGTGCGTGGCGCGTCGCCCTTCGACCTCGCCGAGACGTACCCCTCGCTCGCGTGGATCGCCCTCGCGACGGTGGCCGAGCGGATTTCCTACCCGCCGACGACCCTCGTGCAGTCGGCCAGCATCCTCGCGGCCCTGGGAGCCGTGTGGGTCGTCTCGCGCTTCAGCCCCGCTCGCCTCGCCGGCGTGATCGCGCCGTTTTTGTGCGTCGTCAGCGGCCCCATCGCGTCCGCAGCCGGGGGCGGCTCCGAGTTCGCCTTCTTCACACTGTGCCTGGGAAGCGCGTTCCTCGCCTTCGAACACGGCAAGGGCGGGGTGCTCGCGGCATCCCTCGTCGCCGCGTCCCTCGCGCGCCCCGAGGGCCTCCTCGTGACCGTGTTTTTCGGGTTGCTCGCCCTTGGAACCCAAGCCGCACCCTCACGCTCGGGTGGACGTCGACTGGGCTGGAGCGCTTTTGGGCCGCCGCTTCTGTTCGAAGCCGTGCTTACGGCCGGGCGCTGGCGCGCGAGCGGCGCCCCCCTGTCGCCCGTGATCGCGAGCCTGTTCGCACCCGAATCCGGGCGTTTGGGAGCGGGTCTTGAGAATGCCGGCGACTTCCTGCTCCACTCCGGCGGCCCACTGCTCGTCGCCGTGCCCGTGTGTGTCGCGCTGCTCGGGCGACTGGGCGGCCGCGCCCTGCGCGCGCTCGCAATCGCGATCGCGTGGACGCTCTACGTCGCCGCGCAGGGGGGCTCGAGCCTACCGTTCTGGGTGGAGTACGCACCCGCGCTGCCACTCGCCTTCCTGGCCGTGCAGGAAACCCTGACGCAGCTCATCGACGAGCGCCGCGACGTGTTCCGACGCGTCGCGTGGGTGTTGTTCGCCGCCGGCATGGCCTCCAGCGCGCTCGCGAGCAAGTTGCCCGCGGACGTGGGGCCCCTACCGCTCGCGCAAATCCACCGGGCGTGGCTCGGCAGCGACGCGGACGAGGGCGACGATCCCCTCGACCTGCCCCGCGCGCGCCCGGGTGTTCAGCGCGCGGTCGAGAACACGGAGCGATTGCGCGCGCTCGGCGCATTCCTGCGCGACCACCTCGATCCTCGCGCGAGCATCGCATCCCCGTGGACGGGCGCGATCAGCTACCTGTCCCAGCGCACCGTCTCCGACCTGCTCGGGCGCTCGACCGCGCTGCCAGGGGATACGCGCCCGCGCAGTGGATTTGGCAAAGCGCGCACCGACCTGCTCGCGGCCATCGCGACGGACGCCGATTACATCGTGCCGTTCCTGCTCGCCGCCGACCGCGCGCCACGTTTTGTGCCGTTCATCGAAACCTGGTTCCGGCGCTACGACCGCATCGGCCCGCAGCCCAAGCGCATGGCCGCGTTCTGGGAGCACCTCGCGGACTACGAACTGATCGCTGTTCCCGTGCCGCAAGGGTCCGCGGACAACCGCCACCGCCCCTTCGAGCCCTTTTTCCTGCTGCGGCACCGCCGACTCGCGCAAGCACCGCGGCTGATGGCGCGTGTGGACGGCCGCGCGATCACCGTCGAAGTCGAGCACGCGGGTCACCTGCAGATCGTCGACCTCGAGGTCTCGCTGCAGGACGGGCGCGGTGAAATCCGCTCCCTGCGCCCCACGGGACGGTACGCGCTGGGGCGCGGAGTGCACGCGCGCACCAACCTCCTGCTTTCCCCGAGCGGCGAGCGCCCCGTGCGTCTATTGGAGGCCGAGCTGCCTCTGGACTTCCGCCCGACGCACCTGTTCGCGGTGCTGCGCAACCCCGGATCCCAGGGCGACATCAACTTCTCGCTGGTCAGCAACGAAGTTGTCCTCAACTTGCGCTGACGCCCACAGTCGAGCGACCGCGGCGGCCACGGCTCGGGTGTTGGCCGCGGCCGTCACTTAATGTCGTAGCGCTTGAGCTTGCGGTAGAGCGTGCTCTTGCCGATCTTCAAAAGGCGCGCCGCCGCGAGCTTGTCGCCGCCCGTTTCGTCGAGCGCGCGCAGGAGCGCCTTTTTCTCGAAGAGCTCCAGACTGACCGGCTCTTCCTCCTGCGGTTCCGGGCGGAAGTTGCCAAACGCCGGCCCGCGGGGGAAACCCGCCGGAGCAAACGCCCGCCCGGGTTGGTGCGTCCCCGCCGTGCGTTCCTCGCGCCGACGCGCGGGAGGTATCGCGTGTTTGTCCATCAACTTGGACTGCAAGTCGCGCAGTGCTTGCGGCAGTTGCTCGAGCCCGATGACCGGATCCTTCGAGTTCGCGCACGCGCGCTCGATGCAGCTCTTGAGCTCGCGGACGTTGCCCGGCCAATCGTAGTTCTCGAGCACCCAGGTCGCTTCGCCGTCGAGTTCGGCTTGGCCCAGGCTCGCCCCGAAACGCTGCAGGAAGTGCTGCACGAGCAGCGGCACGTCCATCAGGCGATCGCGCAGCGCCGGAACGACCACCGTGGCGGTCGAGAGGTGCCGGAAGAGCTCGCGCGAGAAACGGCCCTGCTCAACTTCGAACTCGATTGTCGGCGACGCGGCCGCCACGATCCGCACCTTGACGGGCTCGGCCTTCGTGGCGCCGACACGCCGCACGCGCCCGGTTTCGAGGACTTCGAGCAAACGGGTTTGAAGTTCGCAGGAAAGGCGACCGACGTCCTCGAGGAACAGCGTCCCGCGATCCGCCTGCTGCAAGAGCCCCGGCCGATCCGCGTGGGCACCCTCGAAGGCGCCTTTGACGTGGCCGAAGAGCTCGGCCTCCATGGCGTCGTTGCTGAGCGCGCCGCATTGCAGCGGCACGAAGGGCCCGCTGCGGTTCGCGCCAAAGTGCAAGGCGCGCCCGACACGCCCCACGCCCGAGCCCTCTTCGCCGACGACGAGCACCGGATGGTCCGTGCCCGCCAGGCGCTGGAGTTCGGCGCGCAAATGGCTCATCTGCGGGCTCAGGCCGAGCAGGCTGCTTGGGTGAAACGCAAAGCGCGCGGCTTCGAGCAGGGGACCGAGCTCGCGCTTGGGCACGCCGTTTTCTTGCACACGCAGGATCTCGGCCGCGACCTGGCGCTTGCCCGCATCCATCAGGAGCACGATCTTGAGGCCCGGGTCCCCGTGGCCCGGTCGCGGCACGAGCGGCAGCACGGTGGCCGTCAGGTGCTGCACGTCGCGGCCCGCGCGCGCGCCCACGTCGAAGCGGAAACCTTCGCGCGGCTCCGTGCGCGCGTCGCGCACGTAGGCTTCCAGGCCCGTTCCGACCGCGAGCTGGCCCAGGGTGCGGCCCTCGAGGTCCTTGCCGAAGAACTCCCGCGCGCCGCGGTCCACGAGGCGCACGACACCTTCGGGGTCGACGAGCAGCAGGGCGTCGGGCCGGCTGGTCGCGAGCTCGCGGATCGCACCGGAGGTGGCCGGCAGCTCGCGCAGGGCCGATTCGAGCTCGGCGCCGCGTTGGCGTTCCTCCTGCAACCGGCGGTTGTGCTCGTCGAGGAGCCGGTTCTGCATGGCGAGGTCATCCTGCAGGGATTTGATGCGCAGCATGGCGCGCACGACGTCCTCGAGCAGCGTGATGTCGCCCTTGATGAGGAACGCTTCACAACCCGCTTCGTAACCGCGGTGCAGCTCTTCGCGCGTTTTCACGTGCCCCGACACCAAAACGACGGGCACACCGTGGGCGTGCGGCATCGCCTTCAGCCGTCGGCAGACTTCGAATCCGTCGATACCGGCGCCCAGCATCACGTCCACCAAAAAGAGGTCGTAACCGCCCGAGCGCGCCTCCATGAGGCCCATGGCGCCGGTCGGTGCTGTGGTGACCTGATGCCCAAGGTCCTGCAATCGGCTCTGCAAGAGCAGTTGAGTACCGGGCTCGTCCTCGATGACCAGGATTCGTCCCACGCGCGTTCCTCCTTGCTCTGGCGCGCCGGGGGGGGCGCGCCCGAATGTGGAAATCGGTGGAGGCGCCGCCGCAACCTTTGCAGGGCGTCCCGCCGATGACGCCGTACTCTGTACCGAAAGTCGGCCAAGCTTCCAAGATGTGGGCCGACTCTTCGCCGTGGGAAACGTCGACCTCGAAGTCTTGCAAGCCGCGCTCGACCCGCGTGCGGCGACCGCGCTCGACGCGTTGGCGAGTGCGCCACGGGACCCGCTGGCCCTGCAACGGCGTTTGCGCGAGACGCTGCCGCCGACCCTGGCGCGCGGAGCGGCGGAACTCGCGATGCTGCGCCGCAGCGCCGCGGGCTGCTTGCCGCAGGCGGACCTGCTCGCGTTGACGTCCAAGGGCGTCGCACAGGCATCGTCCCTCGAAGTCGCGCGCGCGCCGCCGAATGTGCGCGTTTGCTGCCCGGCACGCGGTTCCACGACGGCACCGCGGGTGTTGGCGGCGACAGCCCCGCCCGCGCGCACGCGGGGCTCTTCGTCGTCGCGAGCGACCGCGACTCGATCCTCGCGCGCTGCGCCGCGTTTAACCTCGAACAACTGGTTTTTCACCGCGTGTGGCGGTGGCGGACGCGTTGGAGGGAGCCATCCGGGCGGATGCAGTTCTCCTCGACCCCGGCCGCCGTGACGGCGGCCCACGGTCCCTAGCCCGGGTTATTCACCAGCTTTGCGATCGGACGGCCCAACCGGCGGCCTTCGGCCGCCTTTCGCCCTCTGGCGGCACTTTGCGACCACGGGCGTCCCTCGTTGACCTGGTCAAGGTCGACTGCGGGTCCCGCGGCCGCAAAGCACCACCAGGCGACGACTTGGGCTCGTCTGCTCGAAAACCCGATGAGTAGCTCGGGCTAGCCCGGGTCGCGCAGCGGAAGTTCCCTGGATCGTAGAACCCCCGCTCGTGCGCGGGCACTTCGTGGGGCCGCTCGGAGCGCAGCTCGGCGCCGGCGGACCCCCGCCGCGTCCGCTCGATGCTCACGCGCCACGGGATCGGGCCCGTACGCGTCGACGTGCGCGGACATCCGGATGGGCTCGAAACCCTTGCTGCGAAGTCCGCGGGCGCGGGGGAGCGCAAGGGACACCTTTGGGTCGCACGCCTCGCACGCGGCCACCGGGCCTAAATGGTCGAACGCATTTACCCCGATCTCGCCACGGCCGCCGTCGCCCTAACCTAGTCCCATGGCCACTTCGCCCGCAGGGCCCGCCCGGCCCGCCCCGCCCAACGCGGCCGCCATCGCGCCCCCCCCGCCGCCCGTCGCACGCCGTGTGGCGCCCCTGCGCCGCGCCGTGGCGGTGCTGATTTTTGTCGCGCTCGTCGTCGCCGCCGCCTGGCTCGGTCGCCCCGACCCGGTCACGCCGGTCGCGGTCGATTTCCACTTCGAGGAGGTCGCCGAAGAGATCGGGCTTGGCTTTCAGCACCGCGCGGCGGAACTCGACCCGCGGATCCAGCACATCCAACCCCACATCATGGGTGTCGGCGCGGCGGTGTCGGCGAGCGACGTCGACGGGGACGGGCACACGGACCTGTACGTCGCGAACTCGGCGTTCGACGCCCCCAACGCGCTCTTCATGAACCGCGGCGACGGCACGTTTTTCGAGAACGCGCGCGCCGCCGGCATCGCGGACCTCAACGTGCGCGGCCGCGGTGTCTCGATGGGGTCGATCTTCGGCGACGTAGACAACGACGGCGACGAGGACCTCTTTGTTTACCGCTACGGCTACACCGCTTTTTTTGCGAACGACGGCGACGGCACGTTCACCGACCGCACGCGCGAGTCCGGACTGGAGCGCTGGATCAACTCCAACACCGCGACGTGGATCGACGTGGATCGGGACGGGTTCCTCGACCTGTTTGTGGGCGGGTACTACCGCGCTGAAGTAGATCTGTGGAATGTCGAGAGCACACAGATCATGCACGACAGCCAGGATTTTGCGCACAACGGCGGGCGCAACCACTTCTTCAAGGGCCGCGGGGACGGCACGTTCGAAGACGTTTCCGAGCGCTACGGCATCGGCGGGGATCGCTGGACGATGGCGTGCTCGATCGCCGACTTCGACCGCGACGGCTGGATGGACCTCTACGTCGCCAACGACTACAACGCCGAGCAGCTCTTCCGCAACGTGGAAGGGCAGCGCTTCCTCGAAACAGACGTTGGCCTGGGCCACGACTCAAAGAGCGGCATGAGCGTGCATTTTGGCAACGTGCGCAACGACGGTCGCTTCTCCGTGTTCGTCACGAACATCTCGCGCCGCGGTTATGTCTTCCACGGCAATAACCTGCGCGAGAACCGCATGGACGACGCCGGCCAACTCGTCCAGACGTCCCGCGGAGCCACAGTCGACACCGGCTGGGCCTGGGGCGCGCGCTTCGCGGACTTCGACAACGATGGGCTCGAGGACCTGTTCGTCGTGAACGGCTTCGTCTCCGCAAACCCCGAGCGCGATTACTGGTACTACGCGGGCAAGCTGGCGACGGGCTCGGGGCGCATCATTGCCGATGCCGCCAACTGGACGCCCTTCGAGGACCGCAGCCAGTCCGGGTTCGAGCGCTCCGTCGTGCTGCGCAACATCGGGCGCGGGACCTTCGAGGACGTCGCGGGAGCCGTGGGTGTCGATGACGTCCTGGACGGCCGCGCCATCATCACGGGTGACTTCCGCGGTGTCGGGGCGCAGGACGTCGTAATCGCGAACCAAAAAGGACCGCTGCTCTACTATCGCAACCACCCAAATCCGGACAACGGGTGGGTGAGTTTGGAACTCGTGGCGACACGCTCGAATCGCAGCGCCATCGGGGCCGAAGTCGTGCTCGAATGGGGCGACCAGCGCGCGCTGCGCATCGTCGAGGGCGGAGGCGGTTTTTCGAGTCAAGGTGACCGCCGCCTGTCCTGGGGACTCGGCGCGCACACGGGCAACGTGCGCGCGACCGTCCACTGGCCCTCGGGCCGCAAACAAGTCGTCGACGACCTCGCGCTCCGCACGCTGCACCGCATCGAAGAACCCATCAGCGATTGAAGCGGCCACGGCGATTGCGCGCTGGCCGGCAACCCGCTCCCCCGCCCCATGACGTCCATCGCCGCCCCTCAGCCCGCCGTTTCCGAGCGCCTGCGGTTCCTGCTCGAGCCCAAGTGGCTCATCACGTTCCTGATCACGGTCGTGGTCCTCGTGGCGACGCACCTCGGAGCCATCGCGGGTCCAACCGTCTTCGCCGTGGCGCTCGGCACCGCGATCCTCACCGAATCGCTGCTGTCCCTGATCGTTCGCGGGCGCCTCGTGAACATCCAAAGCGCGTACGTCAGCGGGATCAGCGTCACGATCCTGACGAATCCGCAGCAGGGCCTCGTTTGGCCATTCGCCCTGGCCGCGGCGATCTCGATCGCGTCGAAGTACGCCATGGTTTACCGGGGACGCCACCTATGGAACCCGACCAACTTCGGCATCAGCCTGCTGCTCTTGATCGCCCCAGCAAAATTCGCGGTGCTTTCGACCCAGTGGAACAACAATCTCGGGCCGGTCCTCGTGGTCTGGACACTGGGTTTGCTGATCGCGTCGCGCGCGAAGATCCTGCACGTGACCGCGACCTATGTCGCGGCGTTTGTTGCGTTGGCGGCCCTGCGGAGCGCCATCACCGGCGATCCCTACGCCACGGAACTCGCGCCGCTGACCGGGCCGATGTACCAGCTCTTCATCTTCTTCATGATCACGGACCCGCGCACGACCGTCTCGACCCGTCGGGGCCGTGTGGTCGTCGCGCTCGCGATCGCGGTGTTCGAGTGCATCCTGCGCCTTTCGAACGAGGCCGCATGGATGCCCGACGGAGTCCGTGCCGCGCCGGCGTTCTTCGCGCTCGCCACGGTGGGCCCGATCGCGCTGTGGTGGGAGCTGCGCCGCACGGCGCCGCGGGCGGCGTGACTTCCTGCTTGGTCACCGCACGCAGCGGAAACCGACGTTGCTCGCGCCTTCGTCGGCGCGCTTGAACTGGCGCGCCGACGGGCGATAACCCTCGCACCAGCCCTCGGCGCACAGGTAGGACCCGCCCCGGATCTGCTCGACGAGCGCGGGATCGTCGCCCTGGTGCAGCGCAGCATGCTGCGCTGCGGCGGGTCCGGTGCCGCGGGGCGTCGCGACCCACTCCCAGACGTTGCCCGCCACGTCGCAAAGGCCAAATCCATTGGGGGCAAAAACACCGCCGGGCGCCGTGCCGAAGTGGCTGTCCGCGCCGCGGTCCGCAACCGGGAACTCGCCCTGCCACAGGTTCGCGTGCGTGGCCGCGGCGGAGTGCTGATCACCCCACACGAAGGGTTTGCCCACGAGTCCCCCACGCGCGGCCCACTCCCACTCCACCTCGGTCGGCAGGCGCTTGTTCACCCAGCTCGCGTACACCGCGGCGTCGCGCACCGTGACGTGCACAACGGGGTGGTCCTCGCGCCCGACGAGGTCCGACTCCGCGCCCTCGGGATGGCGCCAGGTCGCTCCGTCGACAAGCTCCCATGCACCGCTCCGCGATCCATCGGCACGGGGCACGCCGTACCGGAACACGATGCTGTCGCCGAGGCGCTCCGCGTCCGTCACAAAACCCGTCGCGTCGACGAACGCCGCAAAATCTTCGTTCGAGACCTCGCGCACGTCCATCGCAAACGGCTCGACCCGCACGTCGATCGCGTCCCTGCGCTCGGGAGTCATACGCAGCGTTCCGCCCGCGATCGCCACCATACCCGCCGGGGCGACGGCGTGCGGCGCCGCGGGGGCACCCGGCTCGCGCTCACATCCCGACGTGCACAGTGCTGTCGAAAGCGCTGTCAAAAGCGCTGTGAAAAACGCCGCAGAGAACGCGGTAGAGGTCGCGGCAGAACCCCCGATCGAACGCGTGGACATTGCAGAAAGCCTAGCCCACCGTCGGAAAAGGGTTCAGACGCGCTGGGCGCTCGCGAAGCGGGTCCCGACCACGGGCAGCTCCGCGCGTCGCAGCCAGACGATGGCCGTGCACAGGATGGCAACGAGGACTCCCATCCAAAACAGCGTTCCGCCGTCGCCCTGGACTTCGATCCCGAGGACAAAAAGATGGGAGAGGATGGCACCCCCCATCAACCCGAGTCCGACGCCCCCACCCAGCGCCGCCGTGCGCGGCACGAGCAAAAGCACCACCGCGATCGCCTCGACGACGCCGGTGAAAATCCGCCCCGCGGGCTCCACACCCAACGTCGAAAAGATCCACACGGCTTCGGGGGCGCCGGTGAACTTGAAAAAGAGAGTCTGGCCAAGGATCGCGGCGCTGACGATTTGGGCGATCCAGGAAACGGTGTGCTGCGTTTTGCTCATGGCGGAGGGGGCGGGTCGAGGGGGGGGCGGGTCGCTCCCCCCAAGTGGGGAGCGGGGCTGAGTACGGCACCACGACCGATCCGTGACCCGCGGGCAGCGATCAACCTTTAGAGAACAGCCCGATCGACTCGACCACCAGCATGTACGTCCCCATCAACGCGAGGACGATGGCGAAGCCGCGGCGCAACACCCGTTGGGGCACCCGACCGGCGAGCATGCCGCCGAACCATGTGCCGAACCCGCCCACGAGGACAAAAATCGTGATGATGTTCCAGTCGAGCGCGAGTCCAAGGGAGTCGAGCACGATGTAGTGCTTCGCGAAACCGCTCGCGGCCTGCAACGGAATGAGGACGAGGCTTGTCGCCACCGCGCGGTGCATCGGTAACCTGCCGAGGACAGCGAGCGCGGGAACGATCAGAAACCCGCCGCCGATGCCCACGAGCCCCGTCAATGCTCCGACGAGCAACCCGCGCAATGCGAGCCCGCGCATGGACGGGAGCTCCCCGCCTTTTGTGAACAGCTCTGCCGGCAGGGGCCGCGACATGCGTATCGCCGTCAGAAGCAGGATCGTCGCCAGAATGAGCAACTGCACGAATCCGGGCAGGTGCTGGCCGATGAATGCGGCGCCAAACGCGCCGGCCATCGCAGCGGGGCCAAAGGCGAGCGCCGAGCGCCAGTCCACCCGTCGGGCGAGCGCGTGGGGCAGGGCCCCGATCGCCGCGATGGCCCCCACGATGAGCAGCGAACCCGCGATCGCCACCTTTTCGGGCTGGCCGATCACATAGACAAGGATCGGCACGGTGAGGATCGAGCCACCCGCGCCGAGCAGACCGACACACAAACCGATGACGACAGCGCCCACCAGGGCGACGATCAAGCGGCGTGCTCCACCGGCGAGGCCGTCACCGGGCGCAGGCTCCCGCCCACGCGACCCAACCACCCGCGACGTCGATCAGGTCCGTATGCCCCGCGCGCGCGAGCAGGCTCGCTGCGATCGACGAGCGGTAACCGGAGCGGCACATCACCGCCAACGTCCGCCCCTTTGGGATTTCGCCGATGCGCGCTTCCAACTGGTCCAGCGGAACGTGCAGCGCGCCGTCCACGTGCCCGTCACGCCATTCGCCCGCTGCGCGCACGTCGAGCACGAGCGGCGGTTGGGGGCCCTGCAGGGCGGATTCGAGCTGCTTGGGCTCGATGCGCTGCCAGAATGCCTGGGGCAGCCCGGCGTCGGCGAGCGCGCGCGCGCCACCTTCGGCGTAACCCTGGATGCGGTCGAAACCGATGCGGCCGAGGCGCTCCGCGGTCTCGCGCTCCGTGCCCGGCTCGGCGACGAGGACAAGGTCCGTGCTGGGCTTCACGAGCGAACCGACCCACGTCGCGAACTTGCCGTCAAGACCGATGTTCACCGCTCCGCGCAGGTGGCCCTTGGCGAACGCGTCCGCGGGCCGTGTGTCGATGGCCAAGGCCCCCGCCGCCATCCGCGCCGCGACGTCGCGGGGCGCAAGCGGCACGAGCACACGCGCCAGAACCGCATCCAATGTCGGACGCGCGCGTTTGTTACGGTCCGCCGCAAACGAAAAGTACGCCGGCGCGCTCGGTTGGTCCGCGGTGATGAGACGGATGAACTCGTCCCGCGGCATGGGTTGCAGGGCGTAGTTGCTCTTGCGCTGCTGACCGAGCGGAGCGCTCGTTTCGTTGGACAACGCCTTGCCGCAGGCGGAACCCGCGCCGTGGGCGGGATAAACGATCGTGTCGTCCGGCAACGGCAGGATTTTGCCGTGCAACGAGTCGTAGAGCGACCCGGCGAGCTCCTCCGCGGTGACACCCACGGACGCCATCAGGTCGGGCCGGCCGACGTCCCCGATGAAGAGCGTGTCGCCGGTCAGGACAGCCTTCGGGTGTTGGGCGTCGTGCGCGAGATCGAAGACCAGGATCGAAATCCCTTCGGGGGTGTGGCCAGGTGTTTCGAGCGCCACGAGCCGAACTGCACCCAGCTCGAGCGCCGCGCCGTCCTTCCAGGGATGGAAATCGAAATCGGCCCGCGCCTTTGCGCCAAGGTGGATGCGCGCGCCGGTTGCGGCGGCGAGCTCGAGGTGCCCCGCGAGGAAGTCCGCGTGGAAATGCGTCAGGGCGACGTCGGTGATGGCGAGCCCGTGTTTGGCCGCCGCGTCGAGGTAACGCTGGATGTCGCGCTGGGGGTCCACGACGACCGCGCGACCGCTCGTGGGATCGCCAATGAAGTAGGAGGCGTGGCTGAGGCAGGCGAGGTAGTGCTGCTCGAGGATCATCGTCGTCCTGATCGCGGTAGGGGGTGAGCGTTGTTGGAGCGAGGATGGCGCCATGGGGCAAAGCGGTGGGCGCGGCTCAGCCGGTGGCCTCGGGTCCCGGACGCCGCGCGCAGCGCCGGTCGGCGTGGTGGTGGGCGATGAGGGACTCGAACCCCCGACGTCTTCCTTGTAAGGGAAGCACTCTGCCAACTGAGTTAATCGCCCGCGGGAAGCCAGGGTAGCGCAGCGCCGTCCGCGCCGCGCGAGGGTGCCCCGGCGCCGCTGCGCCGGGTATGCTTCCGCGGCCCCGGCCCAACCGGCCGCCCGCGGCGAATCCGCGTGCGGCCGCCGCCGGTGCCATCCAACCACCGCCCCGACCCGCTCGGCTCCCGCCGCGCCGGGCCCTCGCCGGCGGGGCCCCGTCGCGTTCGGGAAGTCCCGAAACGGTGTCGGTGGCGGACCAATGTCGTTAGGCCTCCGCTGGCTCCGGCGCTGCCTTCACCGTCCGAACCTCCTCGTCTGCCCCTGCGGCCACAGCTCCCCCCCTACTCCCCATGCGCATCGCCGTCATCGGAACCGGCTACGTCGGCCTCGTCGCCGGGACCTGCTTCGCCGAGAGCGGCAACACGGTCACGTGCGTCGACATCGACGCGCAGAAGATCAAAAACCTCGAGGACGGCATCCTGCCCATCTACGAGCCGGGCCTTGAGGAACTGCTCAAGCGCAACGTCGAGGACGGGCGGCTCGTGTTCACAACGGACTACGCCAAGGCGGTTCCAGGTGCGCACGCGGTCTTCATCGCGGTCGGAACACCGCCCGACGAGGACGGCAGCGCCGACCTCAAGTACGTCCTCGCGGCCGCAGAAACGACCGCCAAGCACATGAGCGGCTACACGGTCATCGTCGACAAATCGACGGTTCCGGTCGGCACCGCCCGGCGTGTTGCGGCGGCGATGCAAAAGCACGCCAAACACCCGTTCGACGTCGTTTCAAACCCGGAGTTCCTGAAGGAAGGCGCGGCGATCGACGACTTCCTCAAACCCGACCGGGTGGTGATCGGCAGCGACTCGAAACGCGCCGCGGACATGATGGAGGAACTCTACGCGCCGTTCGTGCGCACCGGCAACCCGATCATCCACATGGACATCGAGTCCGCCGAGCTGACGAAATACGCCGCCAACGCCATGCTCGCGACGCGCATCTCGTTCATGAACGAGATCGCGAACATCTGCAGCCGGGTCGGCGCCAACGTCGACCTCGTGCGCAAGGGCATTGGCTCCGACGCACGCATCGGTTCGCGCTTCCTGTTCGCCGGCCTGGGTTACGGCGGTTCCTGCTTCCCCAAGGACGTCCAGGCGATCGTCAGGACCTCCGCGCAGCACGGTTACGACTTCCGCATCCTCCAGGCGGTCGAGGAAGTGAACGAGCGCCAAAAGCTGCTGCTCTTCGACATGGTGCGCGATCACTTCGGCGGCGACCTCGCCGGCAAGCGCATGGCGATCTGGGGCCTCGCTTTCAAGCCCAACACCGACGACATGCGCGAAGCTCCGGCGATCGTGGTGGTCGAGGCGTTGCTGGCCGCCGGCGCGACCGTTCGGGCCTACGACCCCGAGGCCATGCAGGAAGCCCGGCACCGCCACTTCGGCGACCGCATCGAGTACGCCGACAACCCGATGGATGCCCTGCCGGGCGCCGACGCGCTGGTCCTGATCACCGAGTGGAACGAGTTCCGCCGGCCGGATTTCGACGCGATCAAGGAGAAGATGGCGCAGCCCGTGATCTTCGACGGCCGCAACATCTACCGCCGCAAGACCCTCGAGGAACTGGGCTTTAAGTACTTTGGGATCGGGACCTGAACAGCTTGGGAAAGGTAGGCACTGCCGAAGCGAAGTAGCTGTCAGGGTGCCTTTGGGCCCATCGCCTCGCGGCGCTGGAGCGGCCGCTTGGGAAAGGTAGGCACTGCCGAAGCGAAGTAGCTGTCAGGGTGCCTTTGGGCCCATCGCCTCGCGGCGCTGGAGCGGCCGACCCTGCGTGACGGCGGGCTTTGGCTGCTGGGAGCGCGGGCCTCCAGGCCCGCCTCGGAGCGCGCCCGCACGCGACGTAGCCCCTGAACGAAACAGGGCGGCCCACCTCCAATGAAGGAGGGGGCCGCCCGTGGTGATGTCGCGGAGAGCGGAGGTCGCAAGATGTTTCACTCGGGCCGCGACCACCCCATGTGGTCACCGAAGACAACGGCCAAGAGAACTTGCTTCCCTCCTCGTGGAAGGTGATCGTCCATCGGCGCGAAAGTGTCAAGCGCTCTTGCCGCACGAACGCACGTTGGGCTCGCGATTGAGACTGACCCAGCGCTCAACGCTCAACTCGGCCGACCCGAATGATCGGTCAGATGCCGTCTCGCCCATCGCCATGCGGCGCTTGAGCACGCTCGCGAAAGGACCGCTGTCGTCAGTCGCCCGCGACCTCCTGCGCGTGCGCAACTTCGGCGTCGAACAGCGTGTCCGGCGTCGGAGGTCCGTCCTCGCGTGCGAGCCCAAGTTCGACGATCGAACGCATGCGGGCGAGTGCGCGGCGCACGCGGACGCCCTCGGGTGTGCGCTCCAACGCGACCTCGGCCGAAACCTCGCGGGTCCGCACGATCCACTGCGCGGCGGCCCCGAAATCCGCGCGCGCGATGGCGCCGAGGGCCAGCCAATCGCCCGCGCGGATGCGATCGACGGGGTCCGCGGCCGTGTTCAAAAGCGCGCCCCACACTCGCACCGCGTCCTCCAAGGATCCCCGGGCCGCAAAAACCCGGCCGCTCCACAGCCCAGCCGTGTCGCGTGCGGAGCGCGGCGCGAAGGGGTCGCGCTCGACCCGCGCGTAGGCATCAAGGGCCGCAACGTGGCGGCCGACGCGGCGCTCCAAATGCCCGCGTTCGAGCTCTGCCACGTGGACCTCGGGGCGCGGCAGATGGAGCGCCGCATGCGCGAATGCCTCCCGCGCCTCGTCCGCGAACTCAAGCGCGCCGAGCATGCGCCCGGCCCGCAGTGCGCCCGACGCCGCCTCGGGCGCCCGCGGAAAACGACACCGCAGGTCGCGCCACGCGTCGATGGCGTCGAGGCGGGCGTACAGCCGAGCGCGCCCACCGTCCGCGCGCGAGCGCGCCTCGAGCCCCGCGGCCCGCTGCGCGAGCACGGCGGCCGTAACCGGTCTCGGTGCGCCGGTCTCGATCGGCGCCGCAGCGCGGGTCTGGGTGTCGGTACCCACCGGCCAAGGCGCGGCGGCGGTCAACCCGAGCGCGGCCAACCACACGTACCGCGCGGCTTTCACGACGCCCGCCGCGCGAGGTCAGATGGCGCCTCTTCGAACTGCGCGAGGAGCGCGTTCCGCAGCCGCGTGCGCGCGCGGAAGAGACGCACCTTGACGAGCTCCGGCTGGATTCGGCAAGCCTCGGCCGTGCGCCGGCAGTCGAGCCCTACGCCGTAGTAGACCTGCAACACACGCCGGTCGGCGCCCTTGACCCCAAGGAGCGCCGTGCGCAGGGCCGCGATTGCGCGACCGCGAGCGACCGGCCGCCCCATCAACCAGATCTCGGAGTCGTCCGCCTGATCCTCGGGCGCGGGCTCTGTCGATTCGACGTCGGCCAGTCCCTCCTCGCCGTAACCCAGCCGCCGCCGGCGCCGATCCCTGCGCGCGTGGTCCGCGAGGACGTTGAGCGCGATCCGGAGCAGCCAGGGCCGCAGCCGGTCCTGGTCCGTCAGGCCACCGCGGTAGCGCGCCGCGCGCAGGAGCGTTTCCTGAACGATGTCCTCGACGTGGTGGGGATCGCGGCAGCGGCGCGTGACGAAGCGGGAGATGACGGGACGCAGATCGTCGAGGCCAACCCAGGCCTGGAGCTTCGGGGATCGCAACATGGGCGGGAAAGGTGCGCGGGGTTCGAACGGCCCGGAACGGCGGCGCCCGCGGCGCGGCGGTGCGTTCCGAGCGCGCAGGAGACGCTCGGCCCGGAGTTCTTGAAACGCGCCGCGCCCGAGCAGCGCTCTCGACACCCCCTTTTCCGTTGCGCAAACTGGGGAAGTTCACGCGTGTCCGCCGGCCTAAAAACGCGCGGGCGGCCCCCATTCCAGGGACCGCCCGCGCGGTGTGTCCGTCGACGCCCCCGCGGGCGCCCCTGTCCCCCAACTCGATCAGCGGCGCTGGTTGCGAGCCTCTTCGGCCCACGGCGTGCCGGGGTAGAGGCGGATGACCTCGCCGTAGAGCCTTTGGGCACGCTGGCGATCGTTTTCGCCGCCGAGGAGGTCGAAGCACCGGCCGGCGAAGAACAGCGCCCGCGGGGCATACTGGGCTTCGTCCGGGAAGAGGACGGCGACGCGCAGGTACAGGTCGCGCGCGCGCTCAATCGCGTCCTTGTCGCTCTCGGAATCGGCGCCGAGGAACAGGCACTCGGCAAGGCCTGTTTTTGCGCCCGCCTGGGAGCGCGCATCGGCGCCCGGCGTGGCAGCGGCGCGCTCAAACAGTTCACGCGCCTTGGTGATCATCTCGTCGCGCCGCGCGGGTTCGTCGAAACCGACCTGCAGCAGGGCCTCGCCGCGCGCGACGAGCGAGCGCACGAACAAGCGCGGGAACTTCGATCCGGCCTCCGCTGAGATCTTTTCGAGCTCCGTGAGGCGCGCCGTGGGCGTGAGATCGGATCCCACCATCGCCTGGCCGAGACGCGTTTCGAGCGCGAAGTACGGCGCGAGCCCCTTCGACTCGACCAGCACGCTCAGCTCGCGCAGTGTCGCTCCCGCCGCCGCGCGGTCGCCCTTGAGCGCCAGCGCATCGGCCTTCGCGAGGTACGCCGCGGGGACGTGCCGAGAGTCGGGGTAGTTGGCGACCAGAATGTCGGTGACCGCCCCAACCGCGTCCCAGTCCCGCTGGGAGTGCGCGAGCTCGATGGCCCGGCGCGCCGCGTAGGCGGCGGCCCAGGGGAAGCGGCGTGTGTCGGACGACGAGTCCACCTGGGCGGAGAGGTACTCGCGGTAAATCGCGAGCGCGGTCGCGGAATCGCCGTCTGCCACCGCGACGGCCGCTTTGTCGAGGAGGGCCGGGCGGCGCTCGTACTCGATGCGGTCCACGTCCTCGATGGGCAGGGTCACCGCCGCGCCCCGCGCCGGTTTGTAGACGACACCCGCGAGGCTCTCCGACTCGACCGTCACGCTTTGGAGACGTTCGCCGCTGACCGTGTGGATCGTGTCCGGCCGGGCTGCCGGCGCGAGCACGAGAAGGGCGGCGCAAACGAGGGCGGTGGGCAGGAGCGCGGTGTCAGCGAAGCGGATCGTCATCGGTCGAGAGGTGTTGGGGGCGAGTGCGGGGCCCGAACATTACCTGCCCGGGCGGCGGCGGTTGCGCAGGTCGGCCAAAACACAGGGGAGAAGGAGGATAGGCCGCACCCAAAGGGGGGTCAAACCGACCCGGAGGGGCCGCCCTTCAGCTCCCTGAAACCCGTGAGCCCGTTGAAAAACGCGATGTGGGAGCGGCGGATGCGCAGGGACATGGTCGGATCGGGGTCCGTGCCGGGTCGGTCGCGCTCGACCGAACCGCCCGCCACTAGCGCGTCGGAGCGCGCGCACAAATACCCGGTGTCGTGGGACAGGAGCCAGCGCGCTCCCGTCGGCGGGTAATGCAAAAGCTGTCCGCGCAGGGGCTCGAGCGCGACATCGCCGAACAACACGCCCGCGCCGACACCGAGGCAGTTGACGAAGGCGTCGACATCGAGGGCGATGAAATCCCCTTCGCGCTCGAACTTGCCCTCGACGCGGGCAACACCGAGCCCTTCCAACGCGCGGTGCAAATAACCCATGAACGGGGCCGGTTCGATTAGGTACGTCGAGCGCGCAAATCCCGGGCGCGGCGGTCCGGCAAACGGCAGGCGCGCGAGCGCCACGGCGGGCGGCAGCACGTCCGCGGGGACGTCCAACAGGCCCGTCTCGCGCCCGCGCTCGATGTAGTTCACGCAGCGCGACACCCCGGCTCCTGCTCCGACGAGCGCCTCAAAACGGCGCGCCGAGCGCCGCAGCACACGCGCGTACTGTGCGCGGGACGGTGCGTCGTCACCCTTGGCGACAAGGGACGGTGCCCATTGGCCCCCTGCGATCGCCGAGGTCGTCGCGGCGCCGAAATGCTCCGCGTGGATCTCGACGCGGAACCCCGCGCGGACGAGTTCGAGCGCCGCCGTCAGTCCCACGACCCCGGCGCCGAGCACCGCGATGCGCGCGCGAGGTGCAAGCCGCGTGGCGAAGAGTTCACGGACCTGCTCGGCCGAACCGAGGCACAGCGACAAACCCGCCCCGCCGTGCCCATAGTTGTGCACCAGCCACCGATCGTCGAGCAGCTCCTCCTCGATGCGAATGCGCCCACGCCGGTACGGTCGCTGGCCAACGACCGCGCCGATCGGAGCGACACCCGCGAAGTCGGGTGTGTCGAGGACCGCGCAGAGCAACGGCTCGGGCCACGGCTCGGCAAGCGCGGCGGGCGCCGGTGCGGGGGGCGGCTCAAGCGGTCCGCTGCGCGCGCGGGAAAGCGCCCGACAGCCCGACGTGAGGGCGGCAGCGACCCCGAGCGCGAGGAGGTGGCGGCGGGAGTGCGACGCCCGAAGGCCCGGGTCGGTGATTTCCACGGTGCCCAGTGTGCCGCACCTTTGGGTCGGCGCGGGCGCGCGGCGGGCACCCCGCTCCCTTCCGAGCATCGCGAGGCTTAACCTCGTGCACGTGTCACGCCAGCGCGCCGTCCTCGCCATGGTACTCATCACCCTCCTGTGGAGCACGGCGGGGGTGGTGACACGCCAGTTGGAGGCCGCGCGCGGATTCGAGATCACGTTTTGGCGCAGCCTGTCCCTCGCGATCGCGCTGCCCCTGCTGCTCGCCGCCCTGCGCGGCCCGCGGGCGGCCACGCGGATCCTCACGGGCGCCAACCGCGCGGTGTGGATGTCCGGGCTGTGCTGGAGCGTCATGTTCACGGCGTTCATGCTGGCCCTCGCGCTCACCACCGTCGCCAACGTGCTCGTGACGATGGCGACAGGCCCGCTGATCACGGCACTGCTCGCGCGAACGGTCCTGCGCCAACACCTCGGGCGCCGCACCGTGATCGCGGGCATCGCCGCGGGCATCGGCATCGGCGTGATGTACGGCGCCGAACTCGAGTCCGCGTCGCCGCGGCAGTGGCTCGGCACGGGGATCGCGTTCCTCGTGCCGCTTGCGGGTGCAATCAACTGGATCCTGATCAACCACGCGAAAAAGCGCGCGTTGCCCGTCGACTTCCAACCGGCGCTGTTGATCGGAGCGTGGATCTCCGCCGCCGCCATGGCGCCCTTTGCGTATCCGTTTGGAGCTTCCGGCCACGACATCGCGCTATTGGCGGGCCTGGGAGTGTTCCAGCTCGCCATCCCGTGCCTTTTGGTCGTGCGGGTGGCCGCGCACCTGAGCGCGCCGGAGGTCAGCCTGCTCTGCCTGCTGGAGGTCCTGTTCGGCGTCGCCTGGGTCTGGCTCGCGGCGGACGAGGCTCCGGAGTTCCACACGGTGGTCGGCGGTTCAATCGTCCTTAGCGCGCTGGCGGCGAGCGAGTGGGCGAGCCTGCGGCGCCGCACACAGCTCGCGGGCGCATCCGCCTGATCGGCGATCGCAACAGGGCGGCGGCGGATTGCGCGGATTGCGCGAGGGTTCCGCCGCGGCCGCGGCAAGGACTCCGGCAGGAAGTCGCCATGGCCGCATCCGTCACACCGTTCGCAGTCGAAGTTCGCGATCTTTGCAAAACCTTCGGGGCGATCGCCGCGGTGGATCGGCTCGACCTCGTCGTGCGCCGCGGCGAGAGCTTGGGCCTGCTCGGTCCCAACGGCGCCGGAAAAACGACGACCCTGCGGGTGCTTTCGACGCTCTGCGCGGCTGACAGTGGCGTCGTGCGCGTGCTGGGTCTCGACCCTGTGCGCGAGGGCGCCGCACTCCGCGCTCGAATCGGCGTTGTGCCCCAGGAGATCGCGCTCTACGGCGAGCTGACGGCGCGCGAGAACCTGCGGTTTTTCGCGCGGATGCACGGTGTCGCGCCGGCGCGCATCGCGGACCGTGTCGGCTGGGCCCTCGACGCAGCGGGTTTAGGCGAGCGCGCATCCTCCCGCGTCGAATCTTTTTCGGGCGGCATGAAGCGGCGCCTCAACCTCGTGGCTGCGCTGCTGCACGAGCCGGAACTGCTCTTCCTCGACGAGCCCACCGCGGGTGTCGATCCCCAATCGCGCAACCACGTGTTCGAAGCCGTCGAAGAGCTGCGCCGTGCGGGGCTCACTCTGATCTACACGACCCACCAGTTGGGCGAGGTCGAGCGCCTGTGCGACCGCATCGTCGTGATGGACCGCGGGCGCGCGATTGCCGACGGAACACTAGAGACGTTGAGCGCGCTGCCCCAGGTCCAACGCTCGATGGGCGCCGGTTTGGAGCTTCACCCCACGGCGGATTTGGCGCGCGCTGCCGAGGTGTTGCGAGCCGCAGGTTTCCCTGCGACTGTGCGGAGCGCTCGGCCCGGTCTCGAGGAAGTGTTTTTGGCACTGACCGGGCGCGCGCTGCGTGATGGCGATGTGGCAACGGGCGATTTGGACGGCGGTGGCGCGTGATGTTTCGGACCGCCTGGATTCTCGCGACCAAAGACCTCTTGTCTTTCAGCCGCGACCGCACGGCGCTGATGTTGACGTTTTTGCTGCCGATCGTGCTCGGCGCGGTTTTTGGCACGGCCATGTCGTCCATGTCCGGAGGCGGCTCGGGAGCTTCCACTCCGAAGGTTGAGCTCGCGGTCGAAGACCGCGATATGTCGGATCTGAGTCGTGCGCTCGTGGCCGCCTTGCAAACCTCGGCGGGATTGTCGGTGGAGCCGAGCGACGGCGCGCGGCGGCGCGTGGCCAACGGCGAAGTGGCGTGCGGACTGGTCATCCCCGAGGGGTATGGCGCAGGCCTTGCGGCCGGTGATCCGTTGGATCTACTGCTCCTGTGCGACCCGTCGCAAGCAATCAGCCAACAGGTGGTGCTGTTCCAACTCGCGCCGGTTCTGCTCAAACAGCAGCTCGACACCATGGGAGCAGGTGTGATGGGACGCGCGCTCGAGCGCATCGATTTCCCCGCACCCCAGCGCGCGCTCGCGGAGGTGGCCTTGCGCATGAGCTACGATCGCATCGAATCGCTCTTGAGTACGACGGAGGGCACAGGCGACACCAGTGAGGCCACACCGGACTTCGATCTACTCAGCGACCTTCCCGGGCTCCTCGGCCTGCAGCGTGAAGACGTCGCGGGCCGCGCTGGTGCGGATGTCGCGCGCAACGCCGGACCTTCACACGCGTTTGCCGCCATGGCGGTGATGATGCTGCTCTTCAGCGTTGTCGGCGCGGGCGGAAGTTTGCTGCAGGAGCGCGCCCAGGGAACGTTGACCCGGCTCCAACTCACACCCTCGGCGGGTGGCGCGGTGCTGATCGGAAAACTGATCGCGATCGCGGCGATCGCCCTCGCTCAGCTCGTCACGTTGTTTGCCTTCGGCGCCCTCGTGTTCGGTGTTCCCGTGGCGGAGGCACCGGCGCTGCTCGCACTGGTCAGCGTGATTTGGGTTTTCCTGGCCATCGGCATCGGCATTCTGTTCGCCGTGGTGTGCCGGACGCAGAAACAGCTCGAGGGCATCTCGACCCTCGTCATCCTCGTGATGAGCGCCGTGGGTGGCGCGTGGTTCCCGCGTGAAATCACCCCCGAATGGTTCCGCGCGGTGGGCTCGGTCACACCCGTCGCCTGGGCGATGGACGCTTACCACGGCGTTCTGTGGTACGGCAAAGGGATCTTGCCCACGGCCGAGCGAAGTGGCATTTGGCCGCAGCTCCTGACCATGGCCGCGGTCGCCCTGGTGCTGCTCGCGCTCGCGTTCCGTCAGTATCGGCGCCATTTTGGCGCTACCTGAGCTTGCGCAACCGAAGCACTCTCACAACTGGCCCGTCCGGCGCACGCGGATCAGTTGGGCGACGACACTGACGGCGATCTCTTCGTGCGTGCGCGCGCCGATTTCGAGCCCCATCGGGCTTTGCACGTCGTCGAGCCACGTGCGCGGCACACCGCGTGCTTCGAGTTGCGCCCACAACTGTGCGCGCTTGGCTCTGCTCCCGATCATCCCCAGGTAGCGCGGTCGGCAGCTCTGCGCGTGCAGGTGGAAGAGGATCTCTCCGTCGTCCTGGTGGCCGCGGGTCACGATGATGAGGTAGTGGTCGAGCGCGGGTGCGATATGGCGGACTTGTTCGGGGAAGTCCAGCGCCAGGGTTTCGGCCGCATCCGGATGGCGCTCCGCGGTCGCGAAAGACTCGCGGTCGTCCCCCACGCTGACGCGGAATCCGACGGAGGATGCGACGCGCGCGATGGCGCCCGAAACGTGACCGCCGCCAAACAGATGCAGCCGCGGTTCGGTGATCGGTTCCACGTAGACCTGCACCTTGCCTCCACACAATAGGCCGCTATCCGGATAATCCCGCTCGTTGAGCGAAAACTCGAGCATCCGCGGGCGCTCATCCTTCATCGACGCCACCGCCGCTTCGTGCACCTCGGCTTCGAGGCAGCCACCGCCCACGGAGCCCGCGAAGCTCCCGTCATCGCGCACCAGCATCTTCATCATCGCCTTGCCGGGTGTCGAACCCTGCGTTGCGACGATGGTGCACAGGGCACACGATCGCCCGGCGCGCTGCAGTCGTACCACCTCTTCGAAAACGTCGGTCAAGGGCCCGTGTGGACGATCGCGCGTCCGATTTCCTCGGCTTTGCGCGGCGAGACCCACGCTTCCACGAGGGCCAGCGCAAACTCGACCGCGGTGCCCGCGCCCTGGCTGGTGATGACACGGCCGCTTTTGACGACGCGCGCGTCCGCGAGGACGTGCGCACCCGCGAGTTCGCCCCGCGCGCTCGGGTGGCTCGTCGCCTCGCGGCCCTCGAGCACACCCGCGCTCGCGAGGACCAGCGGCGCGGCGCACAGGGCTGCGAGCGGTCGCTCCTCCTGGTCCAACCGCCGGATCAGCTCCAGCAGCCGCGGATCACACCCCATGGCACGCGTCCCGGGGCCGCCCGGCAAAACCACGGCCGTCACACGCGCGAGGTCGACCTCGTCGAAGTCACAATCGGGGTGGATCAAAATCCCGTGGGAGCCCTCGATCGGCCCGCGACCCGCAGGCAACCCCGCCACGACCACGTCCACTTCGGCGCGCCGCAGCACGTCCACGATGGCAACAAACTCGAGCTCCTCGAAAAGGGGCGCGAGCGGCACGAGGACACGTAGGGGCTGTTCGCCGGCCATCGATCGATAGAAAGGCGGGTTCGGGGTCCGCGTCGCCCACTATAACCCGCTCGGAAGCCGACCGAGCGCAACGGCAAGCGCCCCCCCGCCGCGCGGCTCGCCCGTTGCAGGACCTTTGCGCGACGCGCGCTCCGCGCTCACGCTGCGGTCACTAAAGTGGTGCTGCTCGGCTATCCCCCATCGCTCCCACCCGCGACATCGCCGGCCACCCGTGCCCCACGCCCAACCGACATCCGTGACCCGCATCGCGCGCGGAGACCTCTGCCACGGCGCTGCGGCGAGTTGCCCAGTGCGCCGTTCGCAAGCGCGCCGGTGCGCCGCGTGAGCCCGCTCGAAATACCTACGGTGTTTGCTGCCGTTCGCCGCCACAAAAATTCGCGCTTTGCGTATTTTGTCCAGCACCTTTGGCGAATGGCGCTGCCGGGGTTTGTGCACCGTCGCGCGGGGCGACGTTTCCTCGCGCGCGACGGCGCGGTGCTGCCGGCGCACCTCCGCGCGCGGCTCGGGTACTACTACCGCGTGCCGGGTCCGTTCGAACTCGGCGACGACGCGGACGACCTGCCGCTCGAACGCCTCGGGCGCCAGCGCAACTACTGGTTCGACCTGGCGGAGCACCTGCGGCGTTTGCCGAGCGGCCTGCGTCTGCACTACCGCTTCGGGGACAGCACGGTGCCGCCGGAGCGACCGACGATCGTGAAAGCGCGCTGCATCGGCGAAACGTCGGGCACGTCGGTGCTGCTCAAGCTCAATCAGGTTCGCCACTACGTTTTTGTGCGCGATCGGCGGCCATTCGCGTCGAAGCTAGATTCGGTGGTGTGGCGCGGGGGCGCGCGTCAGCCGCACCGGCGCCAATTCGTGGAACGCTGGTTCGGCCATCGACAGGGCGACATCGGCCGCACCGATTCGCTCCCCGGCGGCGAGGAGTTCCGCCGACCGTACATGGGGATCGACGCTCAACTCGCGCACAAGTTCGTGCTGTCGATCGAGGGCAACGACGTCGCCACTAACCTGAAGTGGATCCTGTCGTCGAACTCGCTGTGCCTGATGCCACGGCCCACCAAGGAAACGTGGTTCATGGAAGGCCGCTTGGAGCCCGGCGTGCACTACGTGGAGCTGCGCGACGATCTGGAGGACCTCGCGGACGCCGTCGCGCGCTGGTCCCGCGACACGTGCGGAGCGGAGCGCATCATCCAAAACGCCAACGCGTGGACTCGGCAGTTCCAAGATCGGCGCGATGAAGACACGCTCGCGCTGCTCGTGCTGCAGCGTTATTTCGCCGACTCGGGACAAATCTCCCTGGCAGATGTCGACGGGTCGCGTTGACCGTCAAAACGATCGGCGCTGTCAGCACGACCCGACCCGTTACTATCCACTTGTCGTTGCCTCGTTAGTCTCTGCCGCTGTCCAGCGGCGCAGCAGGATTGCCCGGTGAAGAACCAGCCACACAGCCGGACTGGGCCCTGCGCCGCTCGGACTGAGGATGTCCGTGGTTTTGTGAGTTTTGAAGGGGGGCAAACCTGGCGGGCGGGCATTCAGCAGCGGTTTCCGGCGAGTGCAAGGGGGTGTGGGCCAATGAGGTCCGCAAGATGGGCAGGTCGGCGTAGCCCTTGATGCGGCGGAAGCTCCCCTGGGTCAGCACGAGGCCGCTGGCGGCCCAGCGCATGACCATCTCGCTGCCGCGCCGGTTACGTTTTGAAGGTAACGGTCACGGCATTCCCGCAGCCTTGACGCTTGGGCCGGGCTCCGCAGTTTGGCCGCTGGCCGCAGCGGCGCGGCCTACGCGCGCAGCTTCCCGACGAGTTGCTGGAGCACGTAGCTCCGCCGATCCGCGACCGCAGCGCCGTGGCGCGCTTGCCACTCGCGCAGCGTAAGGGTCTTTTGATCCTCGCCCTCCGCCAGGCGCAGCATGACGTCGTGGATGTAGACCGTCGGGTCGACCCCGCGCGCCTTGCACTTCGACGCCGTAGCCGTCGGCGTGCAGCCAGCCGACGAAGCCCACCAGTACGCGTGTCGGTGAATCGCGGCCGCGCGACTCGTTGGAGTCGAAGTAGCAGTCGCCATCGCCGTTCGCGTAGAGCCACATCCACACGCTGCGCGTC
>JBBRWC010000039.1:0-32927 GCA_038246255.1 Planctomycetota bacterium | reverse complement strand
GGACGCGATGGCACGCGGTGCAGCAACGGTGTGGGCACGCTCTGCGCTCGTGCTGTTGTCTCGGGGAAGCGCGAGGTCGCCCCACAGCGGCAACGACGTTCCTTCGCGCAGCGCGCCCTGACCGCTGGGAGCGCGGACCTTTGGTCCGCCCTGGAGCGCGGTGCGCGCGCGTGTCGATTTCGCGCGTCGCTCCAAGGCGGGCCTGGAGGCCCGCGCTCCCGGCGCTGCAGGCCCGTTGCGGTGTGGGGAGGGCTTGCGCTGCGGGACGCGATGGCACGCGGTGCAGCAACGGTGTGGGCACGCTCTGCGCTCGTGCTGTTGTCTCGGGGAAGCGCGAGGTCGCCCCACAGCGGCAACGACGTTCCTTCGCGCAGCGCGCCCTCACCGCTGGGAGC
Source organism: Planctomycetota bacterium (assembly GCA_038246255.1). GTDB lineage: Bacteria > Planctomycetota > UBA1135 > UBA1135 > RI-242. Next base: position 32,532 of record JBBRWC010000039.1, on the reverse strand, counting down.
GCGGACCTTTGGTCCGCCCTGGAGCGCGGTGCGCGCGTGTCGATTTCGCGCGTCGCTCCAAGGCGGGCCTGGAGGCCCGCGCTCCCGGGTGGGTCAGGGCGTCGGCGGCGCGGGGTCGCTGAAGGGGGCGGGGCGTAGGACGCGGACTTCTTCGGCGTAGGCGATGGCGGAGTAGCGGCCCAGGTAGCGCTCGGACATGCGGCGCAGGATGCGTTCGGCGGTCGCGGCGTTGCAGATGGATTCGAACTTGAGGCTCTTGCCTTCGAACTCGGACGCGCGTATGCCGGAGCGGCCTTCGCCGTGCACTTCGACCACGGTCCAGCCGGGTGCGCGCAGTTCGCGCAGCTCGCGCAGGATGCGCTCCTCGAGCACACGCTCCACCACCAGGGTCAACTTGTAGAAGCGCGGCAGGTCGTCCAGGTAGCTCATCGGGCGAGGACCTCGCTGAGGGCGTAGAACAGGGGGATTCCGAGCGCTAAGTTGAACGGGAACGTGATCGCCAGGGAGCCGGTCAGGTAGTAGGCGGGGTTGGCCTCGGGCAGCGCAATGCGCACGGCGGCGGGCGCGGCGATGTAGGAGGCGCTGGCGGACATCGCGCCAAGGACCGTCGCTCCACCCTGACCCAGGCCGGCCACGTGGCCGACGTAGACACCCACGACGCCGTGCACGAGCGGCGCGGCGATGGCGAAGATCGCGAGGCGCAGGCCGCCGCGGGCGAGGTCGCGCGCGCGCCGGGCGGCGGTGCCGCCAAGCTCGAGCAGGAAGAGCGCAAGGGCGCCGTGGAACAGTTCCGTGAACAGCGGCCGCACGGGTGCATACCCGTCGGGACCCGCGAGGGCTCCGACCAGCACCCCCCCCACCAAGAGCACCACGCTGCGACCGGCCAGCACCTCGTGCATGGCCTCGCCCAGGGGCCGTGTGGACCCCATGCGCGCGCGCGCGATCAGGAGCGCGATGACGATGGCGGGCACCTCGAGCAGCACCACCAGCGAGGGCATGTAACCTTCGGCCGGACTGCCGGCGGCGCTGGCGAACGTGCCCGCGGCCACAAACGTCACCGCGGACACGGACCCGTAGTGCGCCGCCAGCGCGGCGGCATCCGCCACGCCAAACCGCATCCAGCGCAGGATCGCGTAGGTCCAAAGCGGCATGAGCGAACCCAGCAGCAAGGTCGCCGCGGCGGGCAACCACAGCTCCGCCAGCGGTGTCTGCGCGATCGCCACACCACCCTTCAGCCCGATCGCGAACAGCAGGTAGATGGAGAGGCTCTGGTAGAGCGCCTCGGGCAGCTTCAAGTCGCTGCGCAAAAACGCCGCCGCCGCGCCGAGCGCGAAGCTCAACACGACCGGCGACAGAAGGTTCAGCGCAAGCAGGTCCAGCGTGTCCATCGCAGGCGCGGATTCTGCCACGGCGGGCGGCAAAGCTGAACGGCGACCGCAAACCGACCCGCTTGGAATCACGGTGTGCCGCGTGCCTCCGGGGCTCGCAGGGTCAGGCGCGAATCACGCGCGAACCACGGGCAGCGTCGGGGGGGTGTGCGAATCCGGGCGCGCGTCGCGCCATGGATCTGCGCGCCAGACGGCTTCGCGGTTAGCCCATTTCCCGTTGGGAGCCGCCCGTGTCGGCGCACGCGCGCGGGGACGGTCCGGGCGTTGCGAGGGTGCGGCCGCGCTCTTTCAGGCGACGGTAGTCGAGGAAGTGGAGGTTCGCTTCCAGGTCGTCGGTGTTCGAGTCCACCGCCGCGAGGAAGAAGTCGGTGATGGTGGCCTGGCGCTTGGCGAGTTCCTCAATGAGGCGCAGGACGACGGTGGGCCGGGCGGCGTTTTGGGATTCGAACCGTTCCCACCACTCGCGCGCCCCACCAATGGTTTGGCCCCAGTCCAGCCGCTCGCGCTTGGTCGCTTCGATGGTCCCCGCCAACTCACCCGCGCTCCAGTGCGGGGCCGGTTCCCCCGCCGGTGCAGGGTCTCCCGTGCCGTCGAGGAACGCGGGTGCAGACGGCAACCTGCCGAGCGCCAGATGCCGCAAAAGCGCGTCGGAGCGCCCGGAGTTCGCTTCCCCGCGGATGATCTGGGGCTGCGCGCCGTCGCGCACCGCGTCAACGCCGACGATCACTTTGGAGACACCGTCGTTCGCGAGCTCTGACCAGCGGTAGTCGACACCGTCCACCGCGGCTCCCACGAGCCGATCGAGCCCGCGCGCCCCGCTCCCGATGCGCTCCGCCTCCGCGGCGAGCGCGTCCAGGGCCTTGGACTCGAACTCGAGCTCGATGCCGTGGATGCGGGCGAGAGCCTTTTGGCGCTCCAACACGGAGCCCTCCAGCCCTTCACCCAGGATCTGCCGCAGCGCATCCCGGGACAGCTCGTGGAGCGCGGCGACCGTCGCAAACCGCCCGACGAACTGCGGGATCATGCCGAAGCGCTCGAGGTCCGCCATCTGAAGTTGGCACAGGGCGCGGTAATGGGGCTGCGTTTCGATCGCCGCCTGGTCCTCGTCGCTGCGCGCCGCAAACCCCATGGGCGCCCGGCGCTCGCCGACACGCGCCCGCACGATGTCATCAAGGCCCGGGAACGCCCCCGCGCAAACAAACAGGAGCCGGCCCGTATCGACCGCTGGGTGCGGACTGCCCTCGACCCCCTTCGAAATGCGGCCGTCCAACAGGGATAGCAGCGCGTTCTGGATCGCCTCGCCCCCGTCGCCGTTGTTGCGGCGCACCCGGTCGATCTCATCGATGCAGACGATGCCTTTCTCCGCCCGGCGCGGGTTGCCCCCCGCGCGCTCCACAAGGCCAGCGATCAGGGACTCGACCGACTTGCTGCTGGCGCTGCCTTCGGCGAGGCCAGCGGCGCTCGCGAAGCGAACGGGCACAGCCAGCATCTCGGCCACGGTCTGAATGAGGCACGTTTTGCCCACCCCCGTCGGCCCGATGAGGAGCACGTGGTAACGCCCGAGGTCGACCCCTTCCCGATCGCGGTGGGCCTGCGCGATGTAGTGGTTGTAGACGGCGACGGCGAGGTCGCGTTTTGCGCGCTCTTGCCCCTGCACACACCGGTCCATCCGCTCGACGATCTGCGTCGGAGTCGGCAGGAGCGTGGGAGTGTGCATGTGCTTGGGGTCAGCGCAGTCGCCGCCCCACTGGGGGCGTAAGACCGAAGCGACGGCGGTGCAACACCCCAAAGCCGTTCGGTGGCGCGCTGGGCCGGCCGGGCCGGTGGAGCCGAGCGGCGCCGGGCGAGCGAGATGCCGGGGACTGAACGGGGCACGGGCGCCATTTTGGCAGCCGACTTTGGTGGGCCTGTGGGGTGCATTTGAGGCCCCTTGGGGGGCGGCGAGTGCACATCGGCGGCGGGCGATCGGACGGTCCGGGGCGCCGCGGCGGATACCGACCGATACTGGCGGAGTCCTACGCCTGGCCATGAGCGACGAACTGCCTTTCCCCCGCCCTCCCGCGTCCTCGACGGGCCCCCGGGTGCTACTGCCGCTGGATCAGGCGGTGCTCTTCCCGCGTGGTGTCGCGACGGTCGAAGTCGTGTCGCCGGAAGCACTTGCGGCGCTCGCCGAAGAGCCCGGCGACGCGGCGGTGTTGGCCGTGACGCCGGTTCTGCGCGGACCCAAGCGCGGCGAGGATGCGCGCCTCGACGAGCCGCGTTTGTGTGCGATCGCAACCACCGCGCGAGTGCTCGAGCGGCTCGATTTAGGCGGCGGTCGGATGCGTGTCGTGCTGCAAGGGCTCGCGCGTGTGCGGCGTGGTGCGCTCATCCGCCGCGGCGACTTGCTGTTGGTACGAACGGAGGACATCGACGCTGCCACCCTGGCACCGGAGGGCGACGACGGCGCCGCCGCGCGCGGTGAATGCGAAGCGACACTCACGCTCCTCGGCGAGCTCGTGCGCTCGCAACCTGAGGAGTACGGCACGCTCGCCGGACTCGTCGAGTTGCGCGGCGGCGATCCGGGGCGCGCCATCGACCTCGCGGCGGGACTCTTGCCCCTCAGCCACATCGACCGGGCGAAGCTCCTCGGCGAGCTCGACCCGCGGCGGCGTGCGAAGCGCCTCGCCGACCTTTTGCGGGCGCTGTCGGTGCGCGGTGAGGCGCACGACCGGCTCGGCAGCAAGGTCAGGGAGCGCATCCACAAGGAGTACCTGCGCGAGCAGCTCGACGTCATCCGCCGGGAGCTGGGCGACACGGACCCCCTCGAGGCCGAGTTCGACGAGCTCGAGCGCCGCCTGTCGCGCACGCCCCTGTCCGCCGCCGCCCGTGCGCTGGGCCGACGCGAGCTCACGCACCTGCGGCGATTGCCCGCCGGCTCGCCCCAGGCCGCCCAGCTCCTCAACTACATCGAATGGCTCTTGGAGCTGCCCTTCGGGGCCGAACAGCCCGGGGGCCGCGCCGACAAGGTCGAGCTCGCGCGTGTGACGCGGGTCCTCGACAAGAGCCACTCCGGCCTGATCGAGGTCAAGCAGCGGGTCGTTGAAGCCCTCGCGGTGCGCCAGCTCGGTGGCCGCCCCCGGGGCGCGTTGTGTTTTTCCGGCCCCCCGGGCACGGGCAAGTCGAGCATGGCCCGGGCGATCGCCCGCGCTCTCGGCCGGCCGTTCGTTTCGATCCACGTCGGTGCGATGACGGACGAGCGCGACCTCGTCGGCACCCCCCACCGCCAGGAGGGGGCGTACCCAGGAGCGCTGCTCGAGGGCCTGCGGCGCGCGGGACGACCGGACCCCGTGGTGCTGCTCGACGAGATCGACAAGCTGCAGCTCGGCGGCGGCGGGGACGCCGGCGGCCCCCTGTTGCAGGTGCTTGACCCCGAACAGAACGCCGATTTCTTCGACCGCTACCTCGGTGTGCCCTACGACCTGTCGCGCTGCCTCTTTGTGGCCACAGCCAACGACACCGAGGAGATGAGCGAGGCCCTTTTTGACCGCCTGGAAGTGGTGGAGTTCTCCGGATTCACGGAGGCCGAAAAGCTCGCCATCGCGCGCTCGCACCTCTTGCCGCGGGCGCGGTCCGACGCCGGCATCAACGCACGCCAGTTCCAGATCGGACCGGGCGCGTTGCTGGGGCTCGTGCGCAACTACACCGAGGAGGCCGGCGTGCGCCACCTCGGACGGCTACTCGACGCGCTGGCGCGCAAGGCGGCGCTTTCGGTCGTGCGCGAGGGGACGGGCATGAGCGTCCACCGGCGCGACCTGTTCGGGCTTCTCGGTCCGGCCAAGGCGGATGAAGAGCTTCGCGCGCGCCGACCGCGGGTCGGTGTGGCGATGGGGCTGGCGTGGACGAGCGCGGGCGGATCGCTGCTGCCCGTCGAGGCCCTCGCGATGCCCGGTTCGGGCCGCACGACCCTGACGGGCCAGGTGGGCGACGTGCTGCGCGAATCGTTCCAGACGGCCGTCAGTTTTGCGCGCACGAAGCTCACCAGTTTGGGCCTCGAAAAGGACGCGCTCGACAGCCTCGACCTGCACCTCCACTTCCCGTCCGGGGCGGTGCCCAAGGACGGTCCCTCGGCCGGTTTGCCGGTGGCGGTGGCGCTTTTCAGCCTGCTGGGCCGGCGGCCCGCGCGCCACGATGTTGCGCTGACGGGCGAGCTTTCGCTACACGGCTCGGTGTTGCCGGTCGGCGGCCTGCGCGAAAAACTGCTCGCCGCGATCCGCGCGGGGCTGCGCGCCGCAATCGTGCCCGGACGCAACGCCGAAGACGTTTTGCGCCTTGCCCCGGAGATCCGCAGCAAGATCCGCATCCACCTCGTCGACCGGGTCGACGAAGCCCTCGAACTCGCCCTCGTCGTGCGCGAGCAAACCGAATCCAAGGGCCCGCGACGCCCGGCCTTGCCGCGCAAGAAGGCGTCCTCGTCGCGGATCAAAAAGCGCGCCGCTCCCCGGCCGCGCTCCGCGCGCGCGGACGACGAAGACGATTAAGCCGGAGCGCTACTGCGCAAGCGGCGTTCGGCCAAGGCCGAATGTGTATTTGCTTTCCCTTGTTCTGCCCCTGAAATTCTTCGGCGCAGATTGAACGAGTGTTGAGTCGGATGGCGTGGGCTTGGGACCCATGCTAGAGCCGTGCGCGTGGGGCCAATGCGGCCCAACGCGCTTGCACTCCACAATCCCTTGCATCGACGCATCATGTTCCGACCCCGTCATCTCCACGTCGCCGCGTTCCTTGCGGTTTCGTCGTTTTCCATAGGTGTGGCACACGCCCAAACCCGCGTCCAAATCCTGCACGCCTCGGACCTCGAGGGTGGTGTCAGCGCGATCGACGCAGCCCCGAACTTCGCGGCCATCGTCGAAGCCCTTCAGGCCGACGCGGCCACGCAATCAATCCCGTCGCTCTTGCTCAGCGCCGGCGACAACTACATCCCGGGGCCGTTTTTCAACGCGGCCGCCGATCCGGCCATGCGCCCCGTGTTCCAGTCGGTGCTCGCGAACCCCTTCGCCCGCGAAGGGGTCGGTCGCGTCGACATCTCGATCATGAACCTGCTCGGTTTCGACGCTTCGGCGGTCGGCAACCACGAGTTCGACGCGGGCCCCGCCGTTTACCGCTCGATCGTCGGCACGGACATCGTTGGCACGCAACCCCGCTGGCTTGGGGCGGACTTCCCGTACCTGTCCGCGAACCTGGACTTCACCGGGGAGCCAAGCCTTGCGAGCCTCTACACGGCGAACAGCCTGCCGTCCGATGCGTTCTTCTCGCCGATCGGCGATCTGGTAGCCGCCGCGGCGGCGAAGAAGTTCGCCCCGGCCACGATCGTGGAAAAAGACGGCGAGTTCTTTGGCATTGTCGGCGCGACGACGCCGATCGTCGAAACGATCTCATCCACGGGCGGCGTCGATGTCAAAGGTCCGGGCGCGGGCACGAATGACATGGTGGCCCTCGCGTCGATCCTGCAGCCCGTGATCGACGCCCTCACCGCGCAGGGTATCGACAAGATCATCCTCGTCACGCACCTGCAACAACTGGTGCTGGAAGAAACCCTGGTGCCGCTACTGTTCGACGTTGACATCGCGATCGCTGGCGGTTCCGACACGCTGCTTGCGGATGGCTCCGACGTGCTCTTGCCCGGCGACGTCGCGGCGGGTCCGTACCCGATCGTGACCGCCAACGCCGGCGGACAAACCGCGCTGATCGTCAGCACCGACGGCGAATACAGCTACGTGGGGCGCCTCGTCGTCGACTTCGACGCCAATGGCGTCGTCCTCGCGGGATCCGTCGATCCGGTGGTAAGCGGGCCGCTCGCGACCAACGACAACGGCGTGCTTGCGTTCTACCCGGACCTGGTCGCGCCCTTCCAGCCGGGAACCGCCGCGGCGAAGGTGCGTGAGCTGACCGACGCGGTCAGCGACATTGTGATTGCGAAGGACAGTGTGGTCCTCGGCAAGGCTTCGGTGTTCCTTGAGGGGCGCCGCGAAGTGGTGCGCACCGAAGAAACGAACTTGGGGAACCTGACCGCGGACGCCAACCTCGCGATCGCGCGCCTCGTCGACCCCCGAGTGCGGGTTTCCATCAAGAACGCCGGTGGCATCCGCGCCGAAATCGGCTCCATCGACGGGATCACCGGCGAACTCCTGCCCACGGCTGCGAACCCGCAGTCGGGCAAACTCGCGGGTGAGGTTTCGCAGCTCGACGTCGAAAACTCACTGCGGTTCAACAACAGCCTCGCGCTCCTCACCCTCACGCGTGCACAACTGAAGCAAGTGCTTGAGCACGCAGTGGCGGCGTGGACCCCCACGTCCACACCGGGTCAGTTCGGGCAGTTGGGCGGCGTCGCATTCAGCTTCGATCCATCCTTGCCTGCCGGCCAGCGTGTGCGCACGGCGGGTTTCATCGAAGCGGGCGGCGGGCTGCCGCTGTTCGTTTTCGAGGGCGCTGTGGTCGGTGGCCCCGCGGTGCGGGTCGTCACCCTGGGGTTCCTCGCCGATGGCGGTGACGCGTATCCGTTCAGCCAGTTCATCGCCGCGAATCGGGTGTTCGCGAATCGCGTGGACCTCGTGTCCGCGGGCCTTGGCGCCGGCCTCTCGACGTTTGCCGCCCCGGGGTCCGAGCAGGACGCTCTCGCGGAGTTCCTGCTCGCCAACCACACAGTGGTCCCGTTCAGCGATCCTGAAACCGACCCGGTCGTCGACGCCCGGATCCAAAACCTCTCGCTCCGCATCGACACGGTGATCGACGAGGTCCGCAAGGCACTGTTCATGCCGTGATCGGAGCGCTGACCGCACAAGCGGCGGCCGCGCTGTCCGGCCCCGGGTGGAGCGCTTTCGCGCACCTCCCGGGGCCGGCTCCATTGCGCCCGCGGGCTCGCCGAGCGGGCCCGCGGGCGTCGCGGCGCGCGCGGGCTTGACGTGGGACGGGCCCCTCGCCCAAGCTCCAATCCATGGAACGGCTCGACAAGGCACGGCGTTTGCCGCGGATCATTGCGGGCCTCGCGGGCGCGGCGGGGGCGGTGCTGGCGGGTTTCGCCGTGCATGCGGCGGTCGCCCGCGCAGCGCAGGACCCCCTGGAACCGATGGTGTGGCCGGAAGACGACTCCGAAGCCGCACGCATCGCGGACAGCTTCGCCCTCGCGGACCACGACCGCGGCGGATGGGTGTCGTTCGAGGAGGCGGCGTTCTCCATGAACCTCGACCGCGACGGTTTTGCGCTCTTTGACGCGGACCGCGACGGTCGGATCCCATTCGAGGAGTTCGACGCCCGTTACCGCGAAGTGATCGCCCGCGGCGGCGCGTTTCCACTGCCGCGCGGGGCCTCTAAGCCGGCGGCCGCGCCAACCCGGGACGCTGCGGGGTTGCTCAGCGCCTACGACCGCGACCTCAACGGTGCACTGTCGCAGGACGAGCTCGACACGCTGATCGGCGATTACGCGGTGCGCGGGATGAATGGCGCCCTCGCCCTGGGCCAGTTCGACGGCGACGGATCGGGGCGCTTGGAGCGGCCCGAGGTCGAATACCTCGCGGCGATGCTGGCCGCACAGCGCGCGGGGGAAGATGCGGGCGACGGGGACGAGTCGGAACCCGCGCGCTCGCTGACCGAGCTGTTTGGCACACAACTGGAGCGCCCCAAGGACTTGGGGTCGGTCCCCGCCCCGCCGCGCATCGCCGGCCCGGTGCTTCCATTCGGGCGGCTCGACCTGGATGGCAGCGGATCGATCGACGCCGCCGACCTCGACCGCCTGCAGTTCCCCCTGACCCTGGCCGTTCGACCCGCAACCGTGCTCGCCACCTTGGACCGCGATGGGGACGGCGCCATCAGCGCAGCGGAGTTCCGCCTCGCGTTTGAACCGCCCGCCGAGCCGAACGCTACGGCCGCGGCCCCCGAGCCTGGGACCCCCGAGCCTGGGACCCCCGAGCCTGATGACCCGGCGCCCGAGGCCGCGCTCCCCGGCTTTTAGCCGTCCTCGCCGGAGCCCAGATAACCGGCCGCGCCCAGTTGGCGGCGCAAGGCGTCGGGCAGGTCGACGGATTCGGACTGGCCGGGCAGGCGCTCCTTGGCGGTTTCGAGCGCCGCGAGTTCGGCGTGGAACAGGGCCACGGCGCTCGCCGCGGGCCCGATCGCCTGCTCCGCGGGCATCGGACGTTGCTCCAAGGGGTCGGTCACAAGGTCGTACACGACGGTTTGTCCCGTGGTGTTGTCGCGCAGCACCTTGTGGCGCGCCAGCCGCAGCGCCGTGAGGTCCACCGGGTTGCCGAGCCGCGGCACACGCAGCCGCAAGGGCGCGTTGAAACCCGAATGGGCGCTTTCCGCCCACAGTGGCTGAAGGTCGCGTCCCTGCACGTACGCGGGGATCGCAACGTCGGCTGCCGCCGCCACCGCAGTGTAGATGTCGAAAAGCCGCGCTTGCCCGCCGACCCGTTGGCCCGCGGGCACACCCGGTCCGCGCAGGGCGAGCGGGATGCGCACGACGTCCTCGAAGAGCGTGCGCTGGTGGCCCCAGCGGCCGTGCTCGTAGAACTCCTCGCCGTGGTCCGCCGTCCATACGACGAAGGTGCGATCCGCGCCGATCACCCGGTCGTGGTGCTCAAGGAGTTCGCCCAGGTGGTCGTCGGTGAAGCGGATCTCCGCGTCGTAGAGCCCGCGCAGGTGCTCGATGTCGGCGGCTTCGACGCGCAGGGTGCGGTCCGCCACGTGCAGGCCCTGCATCGGCCCCGCGTACTGGGGATCGACGAAGCGCTCGACGTAATGCGCCGGCGCTAGGTAGTCGTAGTGCGGGTCCCACCAGTGCACGAACAAGAAAAACGGCACGTCGGTCGCCGCCATCTCGTCGAGGAAACCGCGCGCGGCCGCGAGCAGGGCAGGGCTCGTGATCGCGCGGTGGGACGCAAGGTGCACGTCGCGCAGGTCGCCGCTTCCGTGCTGGTCGAGGCGCTCGGGCTCGAGGTCGACGTAGGACAGGTCGACGTAGCGCTCGAACCCCCGGCCGAATCCGTAGGCGGGGTGCACGTTGGGACCTGAGAAGTACCCCGCCGTGCGGTAACCCGCGCCCTGGAGCAGCTCCGCCAGCGTGACGAGCCCGGGTGATAGGCGCTGGAAGTTGTCGAGCACGCCGTGGAGCTCGTCGGGCAGGCCGGTCATCAGCGCGGCGTGCGACGGCAGCGTCCACGAGGTCGTGCTGACCGCGTTCTCGAACAACACTCCGTCCGACGCAAAACGGTCGAACGCGGGAGTCGTGACGTCGCGGGGCTCGCGCGGGTTGCCGCGGCCGAGGGCACTCACGTGGTCGAGGCGCAGGGAATCGACCGTGAAGAGCAGCACGTTCGGGCGCGCTTTTTCCCCGCCGCAGGCGACAAGCGAAAGCATGGCACACAGGACGGCGCCACCGACATGGAGGGGCACTCGGGGCATCGCGCCAAACTATACCGTTTGACCACGAGCCGCCCGCCCACGCCCGGGGCATCCTTGCCGCGCTCCGCCCCCACCCCTCGCCCATGACCGCGCCGATCGCACCCAAGTCTGACGCCCGCGGGCGCCTCGCCATGCGCGCGGCGGGCGCCTGTGCCATCGCCGTCGGAACCGCGTTGTGCTCCGCGCGCGCGTCCTGGCAAGCACCGGCGCGGGGCGGGGATCCGGCGCTTTTTGAGTGGGGTTTCCTCGGGGCGACCCGCGCGGTCGGGCCAAAGAGCATCGAACGCGCGGCCGAGTTCGCCGCCGGACCGCTGCGAATTCTCGTGCTCGCGGTCGCGCTCACGGTGGGGATCCTGCTCGCGCGTCGACTGCGACCGCCTGGCAGCCCGATGGGCGCAGTGGGCACAGTGGGCGCGGGCCCACCGCCCCGCGCGCAGGCTTGGTTGTGGGGCGCGGCGCTGGGTCTCGCGATCTTTTTTGCGTGCGATCCCGGCCTGTTCGCGTTTGTCGCGCGCCGCGCAACCGCCAATGCGGCGCACTATTTGGCCGTGGAGCACGCCCTGCGGGGGCTGGGCGCTGTGGTCGTGCTTGCGGGGGTGCTCGCCCTCTGGCCAGGGCGCGGCGGGCCGTGGCTCGCGCTGCAGCGGCGCGGACGCACCACCGCGCTTGGACTCGTGCTCGCTGGAATAGTGGCGGCCGGTGTTCCCGAAGCCCTGCGCCAGGGGCCGCTCGAGGGCCTCCCGGTCACCAACGACGGTGTTGCCTACGAGTTCCAGGCGGAGCTGTTTGCCGCCGGCGCCACGCACCTTGAGCACACCCCGTTCCAGGCCTTTCACCCCGCGCGGCAGATTTGGCCGGGGTCGGACGCGGTGCCGCGGGTTTTTGCGAAGTACCCACCGGGACACTCGCTCGTGCTCGCAGCGGGCCGCTGGCTGGGATTCGAGCGGCTCTTCATCGTCCTCGGGGCGTTTTTTCTGCCGGCCCTCACGTTCAGCCTCGCGCGCGCGGTGAGCGCTCCGGCCCCGCTGCTCGCCGCATGGTTCACCGCGCTGTCGCCCGCACTCGCCGCGGCGTTCTCGACCTCCCTCGCGTTCGGAAGTTCGGTGCCGTTCGCCGCGGCAGCGCTTGCGGCGGGTGCCCACGCGATCCGACGCGCGCGCAAGGGTCAATCGGCGCTCCTTCTGGCGCTTGCGGCCGGCCTTTGCATCGGCGGATTGGGGCTTTCCCGGCCGGGCAGCGCGGTTGCGATCGGCGCGGCGCTTTTGATCGCGGCGTTTGCGGCGCGGCCGACGATCGCGCTGCGCGCTGTTTGGCCAGCGGTGATGGGCGCGTCCCCCGCGGCGCTGGCGCTCGCGCTTTTCTCGCGCGCGACGACCGGCGATCCGTGGCTGACGGGCTACACGCTCTACGCGCAAACGCTCTCGCCGGACGACCTTTGGGGACTTGCGAACCTGCACCTCGCGGTTCACAACTCCGCGTTCAATGTGGCGCGTGCGTCGACGTGGTTGTTGGGGCTCGGGGGCGGGCTCGTGCTGTGCGTTTTGGGAGCGCGCGCGCTCGAGCAACGTGCGCTGCCCGTTGCCGCGCCCCTGGCGCTGCTCGCGTTTTATTCGCTGTTGACCTTCCACGGAGTTCCGTGGGCTGGCCCCGTGTACCTGCTGGAGGGCTTCGGCGCGCTTGCGATCCTCGCGGCGGCGGGTGTGTACACCCTCTTGGGCAACCGTCCGCGCGGGAACGTCGTGTGGGTGCTCGCAGGTTGCGCGGGAGCGAGCGCCATGGTGCTTGGACACCAGATCCCCCTCGCGCGGCACGCCGTGCTCGAAAAACATGCCCCGCTGCTCGCCGCGCGGGCGGCTGGCATCGTCGAGGGCATCGTCTTCGTGCAACTGGACTCGAGCGAAGCCCAGCGGCGCGTCCCCCTGCCGCCCCCCCGGCCGAACACGGTGTTGGTCTTCGCGCGGGACCTTGGCGCCGCGAACGACGTGTTGATCGAAGCGCGCGGCAATCCGCCGGCGTGGCGCTTCGATCCGGCCGACCCGGACGCGCGACTCGAGCCGTTCGTGCTCCTGCGTTAACGCAGGAGCGGCGCAGCCTCGTCGACTTCGAGGTCAAGGCACAGCTTGCGCAGCCACGAGCGCGCTCCCGATCCCCATTCGCGCCAGCGGGTGGCGAGTTGGGGATCCCCGTGAGCCTCTGCAGCCGCCACGCGCACGTCGATTTCGACCCGCAGCGATTCGACGTAGCGGCTGAGGTCTGTGGGCCCCGCGTTGGCAACTGCGAGCGCCGTCGAAAAGATTGCCGCGCCCGTACGCCGCATCTCTTCCGGGTCAACCATGTCCGGGCGGTCGAGGCTCGTGTGGTACGTGAAGTCCGTGAAGTGCCAGAACAGAACGGCGGGCACGCCGGCCTTCAGGTACACATCGTGGTCGCTGCCGCCCTCCCAGGGGTGGTCCGCGCTGGGCCACGGGCGCGCCGATTCGCGCTCCTCGAACAGTCCTACATCGACCATGGCGCAGCGCGCGATGACCGCGAGGCCGTTTGCGAACAGCATGCCCTCTTCGACTTCGCCCTGGCCCCACGTCGAGTGTTCGTCCGGCGGTAAGCACACGAGCGCGCCGGGATCGGGCCCGCGCTCAAGCAGCGCAATCGCGCCGGTGCGCTCCAGCGATTGCCCCGTCATGTCGGCGGAGATGCCCGCGATGACGTCGAAGCCTCCCTGCTCCAGCACCATTTCGCTCTGGCGGAACTCGTCGCCGAATACGAACAGCAGCGAGGTGCCCGGGCGCGCAAAACGGTTCGCGGCAATGGCCTCGCGCACGACGAGCGCACCCTCAAGGAGTGTCGCGACGCCGCTGCCGTTGTCATTCGCTCCGGGCTCGTTCACGTGCGCGCAGACCACGACGGCCCGTCCAGGGTGTTTACCGCCGTGCACGATGGCGACCAGGGTCCGCAGGGGGCGCTCGTACACCTCGACCTCAGCGTCGAGTGCGAGCTCCACGGGACCCTCGGCAAGGGCCGCTTTGATGGCCGCGAACGTGCGCTGGGAAACCTGCGCGACGGGAACCGTGTTCCCCGGCAGCAACTTGCGGTACTGGATCGCGTCGAGGTGTCTCTCGGTGCCGTGCGGATCGACGTTGTAGTCGCCTAGGGATGCGGAAACCACGGCGACGGCGCCGGCTGCACGCGCACGGTCGGCGACCTGCCGCGCGGGCGCCTCGGTGACGAACACCGAGCCCTCGTCGACGTCCTCGAGCGCGAGCACCACGGGGCCGCGCACACGCGCCGACGGCGCATGGATCGGCAACAGGACTCGCTCGGGCTGGTGCGGTGCGTCGAAGGCGTGCAGCACCCGCGTGCCGGAGGCGCCGTGCAGTTCGAGCTGCGCACGCACCGGCTGCCAGCCCTGTGCGAGCTCCGCACCGACGAGCCAGCGGAGCTCGAAGCGCGGATCCGTACCGTCGAATCCGCCGCGGCGCAGCGCCTCTTCGATGTCGTCGAGCGCCCCATCGAACTCGGGGCTGCCCGCGGACCGGTACGTGCGGTCGAGGCGCTCGAGCGTCGCCATCGCCTCCGCGGTGCGGAACCCGCGCGACAAACCGCGCACGTAGCGCGCGGGCCCGGTGTCGCCCCCGACGACACCCGGGCCGCGGTAGGCGTCGAGCTCGACCACGGCGAGCCCCGGGTCGAGCGCCGCGTTCCGCGCTGACTCCGCCTCCGCGGACACGACCGCACCGGCGAGCTCCGCCACGGACGGCGAGCCGGAGCGGCACCCCACGACGAGCGCCAGCCCACCCACAAGCAGCCCCACGATCAGCCGGGGCGGGAAGGACACGGGAGCGGCGGGCGCGGAACCTCGCATGGCGGTTTACCTCGGTGCGGGCAGGTACTTGTCGATGAGGAGGCCGAGCCGCGCGCGCACGTGCGGCGTGATGGCTTCGGGGGCGGTCAGGATCGAATTCTTGAGTGCGTCCTTGTGGCGGCAGGATTCCCGGCGCGCCGCAATCGGGACTGCGCGGCGCACGAGCTCGCGCGCGTTCGCGACGTTTTTGTGCATCACGGCCAGGATGGCTTCGATGGTCACGTCGTCGTGGCTCTCGTGCCAGCAGTCGTAATCGGTCGCCATGGCGACGGTCGCGTAGCACAGCTCCGCTTCGCGGGCGAGCTTGGCCTCCTGGAGGTTCGTCATGCCGATGACGTCGACACCGAAGGAGCGGTAGAGCTTCGACTCGGCGCGGGTGGAGAACTGGGGGCCCTCCATGCACAGGTAGGTGCCACCGTCGTGCACTTTCACGCCCAACCCCTGTGAAGCCTCGAGCAGGTCGGACCGCAGGTCCTCGCACACCGGGTCGGCGAACATCACGTGGGCGACGATGCCGTCCGAGAAAAACGTGTCCGGGCGGTGGCGCGTGCGGTCGATGAACTGGTCGACCATCACGAAATCGCCGGGTGCGATGTCCTCGCGCATCGAGCCCACTGCCGAAACGGAGATGATCCGCGAAACGCCGAGGCGTTTCATGCCCCAGATGTTCGCGCGGAAGTTGATTTCGCTGGGGCTGATGCGGTGGCCGCGGCCGTGACGCGGCAGGAAGACCATGCGCACCCCATCGAGCACGCCGGTCACGAACGCGTCGCTCGGAGAGCCAAACGGTGTGGCGAGTTCGACTTCGCGCACGTCCGCGAGACCGTCCATCGCATACAGGCCGGAGCCTCCGATCACACCGAGGACGAGTTCCGAAGAGGCGTTCGACATGGAGAACGTTTGGGGGGGAGGATCGCAAACGGCGAGCGCGTGCGCCGCCGGAGGGAGCGGCGCATCCTAGCAGCCGATGCGCGGGCACCAGCCGCAGGGGTGACCGGGCGACGTCACTCGGGCGTACCGCCCGACGGCGAGTCGCCCTCGGGGCGACGTCCGTAGCGCTTGGGCCCTGAGCCAGCGCGATCGTCGCGACGGGGTTCCTCCGCCCAGCGCGGAGCTTTGCGGTCGCCGCCAAAGCCACCCGCGGCGCGGTTGTCGCCGCGGCGTTCCCCGCGGTCCCCGCCCGTGTGACCGGAGCCGCGGGAAAATCCGGGGCGCCCACCTTCGGGGCGCCCACCTTCCGGACGACCGTCGCCGGAGCGCTTGTCCCACGGTCGAGAGCCACCCTGGCCACC
The DNA here is from genome assembly GCA_038246255.1 of Planctomycetota bacterium. Taxonomy (GTDB): domain Bacteria; phylum Planctomycetota; class UBA1135; order UBA1135; genus RI-242. Next base: position 16,558 of record JBBRWC010000039.1, on the reverse strand, counting down.
CCCGTAGGACGGCCGACCGCTGCCGTAGGACGACTGGCCGCCACCCCGGGTGTCACCGCGGCCAAAGCCGCCACCGCCGCCGTATCCACCGCCGCCATGGCCGCCCCCGCGGCCACCGCCGCCCTGGCGCTCACCACCGCCGAAGCTGCGGCCTTCACCGCGGTCGTCGCGCTGGCCACCAAAGGAGCGCGGCCGCTCATCGCGCGATCCTCCGCCCGGGCGGTCGGAGTCACTCCAACGGGGCGCCCCGCGGGATTCGCCGCCGGAGCCACCGCCCTGGCGCGCTCCAAACCCACGGCTGCGGTCGAAGGGCCGACCCTGACCGGCACCGGGTCCCGGGAACCCTCCGGGGCGCCATCCGCCCAGTTGGCCCGGACCGCGCTCGTGCGTCTCGCGGCGCTCGCGCGCGTCGCGGGTAGTGCCGGTGCCGCGGTTTTCGCGCTCGTCGCGACCAAAGCCGCCGCCGCGCCGCTCGTCCCCAGTCCGGGGCCCGTCGCGCTCGACGGCGCCCGCACGCTGCTCGCGCTCACCTTCCACGGGAGGTTGCGCCTGAGAGCTGGGACGTCCGTAGCGCGGCCGCTCGCCCCCAGCCGGCGCGTTCGTCTGACGCGGCCGCTCGCGCTCCCCCGTGCGCCCTTCGCGCCCTTCGCGACCGTCGCGACCGTCGCGACCGTCGCGCGACCCCCGGTCGGTCCATCCGGTCCGTCCGCTGCTTTCGCGCCCGCGCGTGCCGCGGTCGGAATGACCCGCTCCGCCGGCCCCGGGCGCCTTTCCACCCTGGCGGACGCCGTACCCGCGGCCAAAACCGCGGCGGCTCTCGTCTTCGGGGCGCTCGGGAATGCGTTCGAGCTCGCCCGTGCGCACCGCACGGCGCTCGGCGAGCGCCGCGTCCGGAGGTGCGAGCAGGCGCTTGACGACGAGCGTCGCGTATGCGCCGCGGGGCAACTCAAAACCCATTTTGAGGCTCCAAGCGCCGCGCTCTTCCGTGTCCGGTTCCGCCGGCCGCACCCGCAAGTGCTGGGGTCGCACGACCAACGCACGGCGCTCGGCCTTGAAGGCAAACCCGTCGACGTCGCGGATGCGCATCTGGTCCGGCACGAGCCGTTCTTCGGCGAGCGCGTCCTCGAGCAGATCGCGTTCGGTGTCGCTCAATTCCTGCTCGAGCCCGTCCGCCGGCAGCGGGAAGTCGTGGACTCCCGCGAGTGCACTCGGCCACGCGCCGGTGGGACACACGAGCGGACCCTCGAGCGAATCGACGACGAGCCGCTCTTCCACCGGCAGTCGGTCGCGCAGGAGTGCCGACACCGCGCGGTTCCAAAGGTGCGATTGCCACGCGAACAAATGGATCAGCCGCACACGCTGGCCGATGAACCGAAACGCACCCGCGAAGTCGCGGGGCGATTCGACGAGGTGCTCGAACACCGAGCGGTGTTTGCCGGTTCGACGGGCGAGTTCCAAGCACGCCTCCCAATCGCCCCAGCGCTCGGAGAGACCACGCTCAAAGCCGCCAAACTCGGGGTGCGCCTGCCAGTGGCCCTGGGGCCGCGGCGGTGTGGCGAGGATCGCGCGCAACGCAGCGTCGAGCCGCCCCGCAAAGAGGTCGCGGACGATCCAGCCCTGGTCGTGGCGCAGGTTGCCAAAGCGCTGGTCGTCGAAGTAGTTGGGCACGCCGTTTTCGCGCACTCCGTCGACGTTCGCGCGCAGGACTTCAACGTCCTGGCGGTTGAGGCCGCGCGCGCGGATCTCGAATGCGTTGCCGAGGCTGTGCCGGCTCGACAGCGCTTCGTGCGCAAATCCGATGGGCTCGATGCGCAGCTCGGGCCGCTCAAGGCGCACCACGTCACCGCCCGGCAAACTCATGTGTTGGATCGTGACGCCCTGACGGTCCTTGAGGCCCGCGACCGCAACGTCGGCGGGTGTGAAACCCGCCTCGCGCGCCAGCACCGCGGCGGCCTCGGGTGTCGTCAGCTTGCGCTTGGTGACGCGGTAAACGCGGTGGGCGCCGGTGCTTTGCAGGAAGCCCTCTTCGAGCAGTTCGCGCACGCGGAAGTCGCCGATGCGGTGTTTGAGTTTCATCGGTGGTGGGGTCTCCACTTGGAGAGCTGCTTGAGGGTGCGCTGGAAGTCGGCCGGCAGCGGGGCGCTCACGTGCGCGAACTTGCCGTCGGCGAGGGGCCCGTTCGGGGTCCCCTCGGGTTGCGGTCCGGGGACAAACGCCGCGCCGTCGTCGGCGGGCAGGGGGAACACGATCTGGCTTGCGTGCAGGGCGAGTCGGTCGAGCAGGGCGCGCTCGGGGCGGCCCCGTTTGGCGCGGTAACCGCGTTTGAAGTCGCTGAGGGAGAGCGCGTCAGCGCGGCCGTAAAGCGGGTCGACGGAAAGGGGGAAGCCGCGCGCCGCAAGGTGCACGCGGATCTGGTGCGTACGGCCGGTGAGGGGCTGACACGCGAGCAGCGTGTAACCGCGAAAACGCTGGGCGACACGCACGAGGGTTGTGCTTTCCTTACCCTCCTGCTCGTCCACCTTCTGCCGACCGGATCGGCGCCCGTCGGGTCCAAGGGGCAAGTGGATGCAATCCTCCTCGCCGTCCCCCAGGGGGTGTTCCCCTTCCACGAGCGCGAGGTATTGCTTGGCCAGACGGCCCGCTTCGAACGCCGTGCGCAGGCGGCGCTCGGCGTCGAGGTGTTTGGCGACGACGAGCGCACCCGACGTGTCCTTGTCCAGACGGTGGACGATGCGCGGCCGGAAGTCGAGGGGTGTTGCGTCGTCGGTGGCCGCGGCGTCTTTCCCGCTGCGCTCGATCGCGAGAGCAAGGAGCGCCCCCGCGACCGTGGCGGCGGCTTTGTGCCAACGCTCCGGCTCGACGGCGAGGCGCGGCGGTTTGTCGACGACGAGGACATCGGAATCCTCCCACAGCACCGGGATCTCCAGCTCGGGTGCCACGGGCCCGCTGTCGGCCGCAGCGTCCTCATCGAACTGCACCAAGACGACCTGGTCCTGGCGCAGCCGCTGGGACGGCATGACGCCGTTGCCATCGAGCAAAACACGGCGCTCGCGCACTTGCTGGCGCAGGAATCCCTTCGAAAACTGGGGATAGAACAGCCCCAGGAACTCGTCGAGTTCGAGCCCGGCGTGCTCGATCGGCACGATGTGGACGTCGTAGTCCCCGCCTAGGGGTGTGAAGGAATCCAAGGGAACACTCGCACCGGGTTGCCACGCCCGCGGGTCCGCGGGCGAATCCGCCGCGCGACGGTCTGACGGGCCGAAGGAGCCCGGGACCTCGCGCGAGCGGGGTAAAGAGGATACCAATCGCCGGCGCGGGCCTCCACCGCAACGGCCCTCACCAGGGGCCACGCCCGCGATCTCGGCCCCCCGCGTGCGCGGCCCCCCGCGTGCTCGGCAACGAACAGGCCCGGCCCTACGGAGCCCGTTCAGCCCTTTGCGACGACGTCCGGCCGCAGGGCGCCCACGTAGGGGAGGTTTCGGTAGCGGCCTGCGAAGTCCAGACCGTACCCCACGACAAACAGGTCATCGACGGCGAAGCCGCGGAAGTCAGGCTCGATGTCGACCGCCCGGCGGCTCGGCTTGTCGAGGAACGCACACGTTTTCACGTCCGCCGCGCCGCGCTCGAGCAACGCGTCCGCGAGCGCCTGCATCGTGCGCCCCGTATCGAGGATGTCGTCGACCAACAAAATGTGCTTGCCGGCGATTTCGCCTTCCGCGGGAAAAAACGAGAGGTCAAGCCGCCCCGCGGTGGTGCCGTCGCGGTAGCTCGACGCGCTCAGGAACGCGAGTTCGAGCGGGATCGGCACGGCGCGGATCAAGTCTCCCACGAATACGCACGAACCCTTGAGCACACCTACCACGGTGAACGCGCGCCCCGTGTACATCGCCGTGACCTCCGCGGCCACGCGTGTGATGCCCGCGCGGATCTCCTCGGCACAGATCAGGACCCGGTCGATGTCGTGGTGCACGGGGTAGGGGGGGCGGCGTCCCGTCGATCGAGGCTCTGGGACGAGCCCGGGAAGAAAATGGAACGCGCGGGGAGGATACCCCTCCCCCATTCCGCGACCACTGTGGAAATCCACGACGACCTGATTCGTGCGGCCGCTGCGGCGTCGAAGAACGGATGTTTACCGCGCGCGAGCCCCGACCCGTCAACCGCCACGCGACGGTTCGACACGGGATACCGGGATTCGCCGTTGCCACCCCAGCACGCCGTCTCGTAGGTAACCGGGAGCCCTGTGGTCCCCGGGAGCCCTGTGGTCCCCGGGAGCCCTGTGATCCCCGGGAGCCCTGTGATCCCCGGGAGCCCTGTGATCCCCGGGAGCCCCGTCGTTCCCGTCGTTCCCGGGGCTCGCGGCTTCACCCGCGGCGCGCCGCTCGAAGGAGGACAAGTCGTCAAAGACGTCCATCGCACGGAGCGGGTCCGCGTGGGCGCGTAGGTCGACGAGCACGTGCTCCACACCCAAGAGGTCCAGCTCGAGCGCGAGCACCTCGGGACTCGGTAGGGGTCCGCCAGTCGCGTAAGCAAACAGCCCCGGTGCAAGCCGCAGGAGGCGCAGGAGCACTCGCGGATGCGTGCGCGCGACATACGCATACACGACTGGCCGGCCGTGCACCGTCTGCCACGCGAGTGCGGGGCTCGAGCCGGGTGCAAAGGGCAGCGTCAGCACCGATCCGCCCGCGCGCGCGGCGGCCCGTTCTTCCGCGTCCCTTGGCCTGAGGGCCTCGACCGCCGCGGGCACACGCCAGGGCGTCGTCGGATAGGGCACGACGAGGAGCTCGAATCCAAGGACGGCTCCCGCACAGGTCGCGAAGATCCGCCCCCTGCGACCCGTTTCGATCAGCCGGTGCGCACCCGCGCCCGCCGCAATTGCGATCGCGAGCCATGCGTAGGGCCACGCGCGCGCGGGGACACGCAGCATGTCGAGCCCGGGCACCGCACGATAAAGCCCCGCGAGGTATCCCACCGGATCCGGTCCCGGATCCCACGCGAGCGCAAAAAACGGCAGCGCGAGCGCCAACCAGCGGCGTGCGCGTGGCACGCGCCAGGCGGCGTATCCCGCAAGGACCAGCGCGCTGAGCGGCGCGAAGAGGCCCGCGTGTTCCGCGCGCGCCGCGGGGTAGTGAGCGCCGGGCCGCGGTCGCGCGGCGCCAAGTGCAGTGCTGGGATCGCCGCGCAACAAAGGATGCAGACCGGGTGGCGTGAGAAAGTCCCGCAGTTCAGGGTGGTAGAGCTGGTCGCGCGCAACCGCGGCCGTGATGGGTCCGACGTCGCGGTCGACGGACGCAAGTGAGCCCAGTTCGCGGCGCAGCTCTGCGAGGTAGCTCCCGCCGACGGCGACGAGCGCCAGCACGGCGAGCGCGGCATTGATCGGCGACCGAAGACCCGCGCGATCCGCCGAACCGCGTTGCCGATCCTGTCCCGCGGGTTCGGCAAACCGGCGCGGCGCGATGGCGAACACACACAGCGTGAGCACACCGAGCCAAAGGGCAGCCGTGCCGTCCACGAGCAACGCTGCGCCGCCCAAACCACCACAACACAGCGCACCCCAACGTGCGCGATTGCCGCGCCCCTCCCGCCACGCGAGCGCCGCGAGCAGAACGAGCGGTGGCAGCGGACTCGCGGTCAAGTTGAGGTGCTCGAGCCCCTTTTGCAGGAAGTAGGGCGAAAATGCGTACGCAAACGCCGCGAACGCCGCCCCGCCCGGCCGAAGGCCGAGTCGGCGTGCCACGCAAAACGTCGCGAACGCCGTCGCCGCGAACAGCGCGATCACGAGGGCTCCGAGCGCCCAGGGTGCGCCGAACACACGTTCGAAGGGCGCCGCGAACAGGCCCCAGAGGAATACGTGTGTGTGCAGCGCGAGGCTGTGGCCCGCGGGCGCAAAAAGCACATCCGCGTGGAAGGGCGACACACCGCGCTCAAGCGCTTCACTCGCCCACCAAAGGTCCCATACGAACAGGTGCACGTCGCTGCCTTCCGGCGCGTTAAAGCGCGGGTCGTGGGGCAGCGCGTGCCCCAGCTCGCCCGCGAGCGGCCACGTCATGAGCACCGCAAGGAGCACCGCGACAAGCCCCGCCACCAACCCCTCCCGCAGACCAGACGGGCGCCACGCGCCGCCCGCGTCCATGGACGCGCCCGCCGCTCCAGGGTGCGCCGCCTCCGGGGCGCGGGGAGTGGGGCGGTGTTGCGGCAAGGGCAGCGGGTGGTCGGGGCCGGGGGCGCGCGGTCCGGGAGCTCAGTCCGAGAGCTCGGGCCGTAGCCTACGCAGGCGGAGGTGCACTGGCCACGCTCCACATCCTCGCGGCATCCTTCTCGACGCCGCTTCCGCACCCTCCGACCCGACGCTGCCCGTGACCGAAACCCGCTTGCACCCGCGCCCGCCCGTCGAGTTGCTGCGCTCCACGCACCTGCACCGCGGCCCCGTGTTCGACGTCGTGCGCGACCACGTACGACTGCCCTCGGGCCGCGAGCAAAAAATCGACGTCGTGCGCCACGGGGGAGCGGTCGCGATCGCCGCCCGGCGCCCGACCGGGGAACTGGTCCTCGTCCGCCAGTACCGCCACGCCGTGGGCGATTGGTTGCTCGAGTTGCCCGCGGGACGGCTCGAGCCCGGCGAGGCGCCGCTTTGTGCCGCGCGTCGGGAGCTCGAGGAGGAAACCGGGTTGGTCGCGGAGCGCTGGAGCGAGTTGACGCGGTTTTTCGCCGCACCCGGTTTTTGCTCAGAGGAACTGGTCGTGTTCCTCGCGGAGGGCCTGCGCCCCGCGGGGACCGGGCGCAGGGAGCCGGACGCGGACGAAGAGATCGAGCTCGAGGAGCGCACCCCTGCGCAGATCCTTGCAGGAGCCGCGCGGGATGCCAAAACGCTCCTCGCGGCGGCCCTGCTCCTCGCCGCGGCGCCGGACCCCGTGGGCTGACCCCAAAGCGCTCTAACCATCCTGGTTGTCAAAAAACCGCAGCCGCCCGCAGTCGCGGCCTGCGCGAGCTGCCCCTGTTAGACCGGATCGCGCGCACGCAGCGCGAGCTCGGGCACGACACACACGTCGACCGCAAACTCGAAGCCCCCTTGGCTGCGCACGAGAAGTCCCCCCGCGTCGACCCGCGCCACCGCGCCGGGCGCCACGACGAGCAATCCACCCCGCGGAAGTGCGGAACCTCCCTCGGGCGCGAGGTTGATGGGCAGACGCACGGTCGCGACCACATTGCACGCGCCGTCGTAGGCGTGCAGATCGCCCCCTGAACCATCGGCGACCCAGCACCGATCGCGCTGGGGTTCTGCGATCAGTTTCAGCGGCGCGCGTCCGTCGACGACCACCTCGGCGCGCGGCAGCAGGCGCTCGTCGAGCCGCATCAACCGCGCGGGCGGACCCGCGTCGAGCCACCACCACCCCGAGCCACGCGGTGCGCTCGCGACATCGATGGGGTCGGCCCCCACACGCGCCGCGAAGAGCGCGGCGTCGGGTGTGCGAAGGTCCGTGACCTGCGCCGCGCCAAACGCCGCCGCGATGCCGACGTGCAGCCCGGAGCCCTCGACCGCCACGGCCCCCGGCGGAGCGGCGAGCGCGCGCTTGGCCCCGTCGCCGTCGAAGGCCCACAGTCGAACCGCTGCGCCGGCCCGCCACGGACCCTCGAGCACGGCGACGCCGCCGTCGGTTGTGGCAGCGATGTCGCGCACGGGCCCGAGCGGTGTCACCACGTCGAACGCGCCGCCAGGGTCCACGCGACCCAGAAGATGCGCGCCGTCGGGCCCGTCGGGCGCCTCGATCACCCAAGCGCTGCCATCCGGGCGAGCCACCACGCGCACCGGTCGCACAAGCGGCACCGCGCGCACGATCAGGAGGTCGCGATCGAGCGCGTACAGCCATCCCCCATCCCGGTCCGCGACCCAGGCGTGCACGTCGCCCCGCCCGATGTCGCCAGCGTGCGGACCCAGCGCCCAGACGCCCGCGGCGCCCACCGCGGCCGCGAGCAGCGTGCGCCGCTGCGCAAGACCCAGCGTGCGCCGCTGCGCAAGACCCAGCGTGCGCCGCTGCGCAAGACCCAGCGTGCGCCGCTGCGCAAGACTCAGCGTGCGCCGCTGCGTCCGCGCGCGGGGCTCAGCATTCGACGCCGAGGGCAGTTGGGAGGCCATGCCGACGAAGACATGGCTCGCGCACATTCGGTTACAGCGCGCCCCTGGAAAAAAGGACGCGCTGCGGCCCGCGCGCCGCAGGAATAGGTCGCGCTACGCCAGGGTCATGCGACGGCGAGGGCGCAGCCTTCGTGGGCGAGCAGACGCTGCTTGAGTTCGAGCCCGCCGGAGAACCCGCCCAGGCCCGTGCGCGCGAGCACGCGGTGGCACGGCACGACGACCGGAACCGGATTGGCTCCCACGGCTTGACCGATCGCACGCGATGCGCCCGGTCGCCCGAGCTTGCGCGCAAGTTCGCCGTAGGTCGTGGTTTCGCCCGGACGCAATGCAAGCAGAGCGCGCCAGACCTCGAGGTGGAACGCGGGTCCGCGCAGGTCAAGTTCCAAGTGGAACTCCACACCGGCGCCAGCCGCATAGGCCTCGAGTTGCACGGCGGCGGAGCGCAGCGCGCCGTGGTCTTCCTCGAACAACGCGTCGGGGGCATGGCGCCGGGCCCACGCGGAAAGCCCCGCGGATGCGCGCTCCCCTCCGAAGCCGAGGAAACACAACCCGCGCCCCGCGTCCGCGACGAGCCAGCGGCCGAGCACCGTGCTGACGAGGCGCCAGCGCAGTCGTGTGGTTTCGAGCGGGGCAGCGAACTCACTGAGTTCGGTAGGGACGTCGGGCAGCATGTCTCGTCGCTCCTTCGTCCGCGCGCGCGCGGCGATCGGATGTTGCGGGGTAGCGAAGCGCTGCGCTATTGGAGCGGCGGCGCCGGGTTCCACCAGTACAACGCCAAGTAGACCAGAACTCCGCTGATCGAGACGAAAAGCCACAGGGGAAAAGTCCAAACCGCGAGACGTCGGTGGGCCTCCCAGCGCTTGCGGTGCGCGAGCCAAAACGTGCGCAGCACCATCGGCAGGTTCACGATCGCTCCCACGACGTGCGTGATGAGCAGCGTGTAGTACGCCACGCGCCACGCACCCGCGCCGTGGAAGGCCGTGGGTCCAAGTTCCCGCTGCGGCCCGAAGTGGTAGGTCAAATACCCTGTGAGGAACAACACGCTGGCGGCCAGGGCGGCGAACATCGCGCGCTCATGGCCCTTTTGGTTGCCGCGGTGGATCGCGCGCAGTCCCACGACGAGGCACACCACGGCGGTGGCGTTCATGCAGGCGTTGAACGTCGGCAACAGGGGTGCGTCCAAGGGGCGAATCTCCGGGGTTTAGGCGAGGACGAGGCGATCGACCAGCGCCGCGGTGAAAAGGCTCGGCAGGTGGACGAGGGACACACGCAGGAGTAAGCGGGCGCGTGCTTCGTCCTGTTGCAGAGCAAAACGCCCCGCCGCGTGGGCGTAAACCGCGCCGAGGACAAGCGCTGCCGCAGCGTACAACGGCCCCGATTCCCCAAGCGGCAGGGGCACGAGCGTCGCAGGGATCAGCGCGAGGGCGTTGAGCAGTGCTTGGCGCCCGGCCATGGGGCCCGCGCCGGGCAAACTCGGCAACATCGCGTGACCACCGCGTGCGTAGTCCTCGCGGTACAAGTACGCGATGGCGAGGAAGTGTGGGAACTGCCACGCGAAGACCGCGAGGAACAACGTCCAGCCCCACACGCCCCCCTGGAATCCCGCGCCCGCCGCTTCGGACATCGCGCCATAGGCAAGCAGCGGCGGCATGGCTCCGGGCACGGCGCCAACGATCGTGTTGAGCGTGGTACGGCGTTTGAGTGGCGTGTAGACGCCCGCGTAGAGCACAAACGTCGCCACGGCGGCGATGGCGGCGATCGGCCCAAAAAACACGGCCAGCACGAAGGTTCCGAGCGCGCCGAGTCCCAAGCCGAACGCCGCCGCGGCGCGCGGTGAAAGGCGGCCCGTCACGACCGGGCGTCGACGCGTGCGCTCCATCAGACGGTCCGTGCGCCGTTCGATGACGTGGTTGAGCGCGCTCGAGCCCGCCGCGACCGCCCCCACCGCCGCCGCGGCCAGCGCCGCGAATCCAAACGAAGCTCCCGGATACAACAGCGCGGCCGAGAACGCGGCGAACAGAACAAAGCTCGCGATGCGCGGCTTCGTCAGCTCCAAAAAGTCGCGCCAGGGTGCGGGTGTCACGGGGACCACGACAGACACGGCGTTCACGGGCCCGCCTCCGGCCCGCGGCGCGCACGGTGCGTCCATGCAACTGCGACAGCTGCGGCGGCGAGCAGCAGCGCGCCAAACGTCACGTGCAGGAACGACGAAACCAACAGGGGTTTGGTGACACGCTCGGGTTCGTCCGCCGAGTGGCTCAACCACGCGATGAGGCCCAAGGTTATCTGCACGCCGAGCAGCGCATGCAGCCGCGCCTTTTGGGCCCGCAGCACGCGCGCCGCTCCGCCGGTTGCGCGGCTCGCGGCCGAGGCGAGTTGGCGGCCCAGCACCACCACCGCGGCGAGGACGACGACCGCGAGGCCAAGGTGCAGGTGCAACAGCCACGTGATGTCTTCGAGGGGCACCGGGCGCAGGTCGTGCCGGTAATAAACCCCGACGGTGATCTGCACGAACACGAGCGCCGCGACGCCCAGGGCAAGTGCGCGCGGCGCCGCGGGGGCCACACCGTCGCACGTGACCCAGCGGCGCGAATGGACGAGTGCGTTGAGCCCGAGAAGCGCAAACACAATCTGGGCGACGAGGCCGTGCAGTTCCGCGAGCGCGGGCGAGTTTTCAAGCACGCGGAAACCGCCGATGGCACCTTGGATCGACACCGCGACGAGTGCCGCAAAGGCCATCGCTGTCCGCCGCGCCGGTGCACGCTTCACAAGGTCGACCACCACTGTGCCGATGGCGAGCAACCCGACCAACATGCCAAACAAGCGGTGGGTGTGCTCGACGAAGGTGCCAAGGTCGCGGAACCACTTTTCGAGCGGAAAAAAGGGCATGAAATGCCCTTCCGCATCCCACCATCCTTCGACCGCCATGCCTGCGCCGAGGGTCGTGATCGACCCGCCGAACGCGATCAAGGGAATCGCGCACAGAAATGTCGCTACGGCGAAGTGGCGGGCGAGCGCGGGCGGCAAACGAAGGGGTGTGTTCACGGGCGTTCGACCGCGTGCGGTGCGGGCGCCGGGGAGTGTGCGGCCTCGTCACCCCCCGTTGCAACGACGCCCGGACGAGTCCAAGGCTCCGCGGCCATTGCGAGGTGGTAGAGCGCCCGTTCGCGGTCGATCGCTCGCCCGGCGCGCACGTCTTCGACGAGCCGCGACTCAACCTCGCCGCGCAGGGCCAAAAGCCGCACGAGGTCCGCGAGCCCTGCGAGTTCCGCCGTCGAAAAACGCCGGAAGGCGGGCATCGCGCCGCCTTCGATCCCGGTGTACAGCACGCGCACGAGGTCCTCGGGCCGCGGCCGCAGGCTCGCACTTGAATCAAAATGCTGGAAGACCCCCTGGCGCAGATCCCTGGGCCGGGGCGAAAAGGCCGCGGCGGCGGGCCCGTCTCCGCCGCCCTCGCGTCCGTGGCAGGAGAGGCATTGGGACGCGAACACGCGGGCGCTCACGGCGAGGGGCGGTCGAAAATCGAGGACGGCGTTGCGCATTGCAGCGGCCGCGTCGGAATCGCCGCCGGCGACGCTTTTAGCGTGTGCATCGAGCCCGGCGAGCGCCGCGGGCAGGGTCGGGGCGCTCCCCGCGTCAAGCGCATCAAGCACGTCGCCAAACCGCCGCCCATTGTCGGCGCGAACCGCCGCGAGCAGGAACTCCGACGATGCGCCGAGCGCTGGCGCGTCGAGGTGGATGCCCCGGGCGGCAAGCGCGGGCGGGGTGAGCGGCGCGGGGTCGAGCGCGGTGCCAAAAACCTCGCGCAGAAGTTCGAGTATCGGGGCCTGTTGGTCCGGGGTGAGGGCCTCGCGATGGGCCGCCGCGAGCCGCCAGTCGAACGCGGCGGGCTCGGACCGTTGGCACGCCGCAAGCGCGACGAGCAGCGCCATCGCGAGCAGAGCGGCTGCGGGCGCAACGCGGCGCGGATGGGCCCGGCGGTTCATGGCGGAATCGTCGCCCCATAGAGCCCCCCGTGGAACGCGGCAAATCGTCGCAGGGAGGCAAAATCGTTCCACGGGCCCCGCGCGGGGCCCGCGCGGGGCCCCATGAAAAAGCGACGGACGTCGCGCGATTTCCCTGGCCATCGGCGGACGAACGATGCCGGGGGCCTTTGCAGCCGGTGTGCAGACGGAACCTTGGGAGCGCGGGCCTCCAGGCCCGCCCTCTGAAGCTAGCCCGAGTCATTCACCAGCTTTCCGACCATACGGCCCAATCGACGGCCTTCGGCCGCCTTTCGTCGCGGTAAGTCGAGCATCGCCCCAGCCGTCACCCTTGGGCTCGGGCTGCTGGGAGCCCGGGACAGCCTTCGCCGCGGGCGGAAGGTTGCAAAAACCCGACGGATCGCGGGCGCGGGCGCCGCTCTGCGCCCTATCCTCGCTTGCTTCCGTGATTCGCAACCCCCCGCCAACCATGCAACGCTCCCCCCGTGAAGACCTTCACCGCGCCGCGGGCGCGCGTTTTGCTGCGGGAGGCGCGAGCGCCGTTCCGCTCACCTTCGGCGATGTGCCCGCCGAGTACAAGGCGGGGGCCACCGGCGCCGCGCTGCTCGACGAAACCGAGCGCGGCGCGCTGCGGGTTCGCGGTGCCGACGCCGGGGATTTCCTCCACCGCGTGCTCGCGAACCGCGTCAAAGGGCTCGGGGTCGGCGCGGGAGCGCGCAACATGCTGTTGTCCGCCAAGGGCAAGGTCGAGCACCTCTTCGACCTCGCCGTCGATGCCGACGGTTTCCTGTTGTCGACGCCGCTGGGGGGCGCCGCGGCGCTCGCGGCGGGGCTCGACCGCTACCTGTTCGGCGAGAAGGTGACGCTCGCGGACACGACGGCGATGCACGCGCCCATCGCGATCGCGGGCCCACGCGGCACGGACATATTGACGGCGGTGCTCGGTCCAGTCCCGGACCTTGCGCGGGGAAACTTCGCGCACATCGCATTCGGCGCCACTCCCGTGGTGCTGTATCGCGTCGCGGTCGCCGGCAGCCTCAGTTGGCGGCTCGATGCCGGTCCCGACGGTGTTCGCGAGCTGTGGAGCGCGTTGGAGCGCGCGGGCGCGCGCCCTATCGGCCGCGTCGCGACCGACAGCCTGCGGATCGAAGCGGGATGGGGCGAGGCAGGGCTCGACGTCGATGCGAACGTGTATCCGCAGGAAGCGCGCCTCGAGGATGGATTCAGCCTCGAGAAGGGCTGTTACATCGGCCAGGAAGTTGTCGCCAAGATCGACACCTACGGCGGCATCAACAAGCGCCTCGTACTGGTCGCGATCAGCCACGACGACCCGTTGGCGCGCGGCACGCGCCTGATGGGCCGCGACGACACCACGGGCGAGCCCCGCGAACTGGGATTGATCACGAGCTGGGCGTACTCCTTCGTGCGCGACGGCGGGCTCGCGATCGCCTACGTGAAGCGGCGCCACCAAAAAGAAGGCACGCGTTTTGAGCTTCTTGGACCCGAAGGAACCGCGCTCGCCGGCACCGCGCAGATCGTGCCCATGCCCCAGCGCGAAGGCGCGCTCACGCCAACCGGCGAGTTCGAATAACCGACTTCCCGTGACCGCCGCTAGCGCGTTCCGTCGACCGCGATCCGCGGTGCGCTGACCGATGATGCTGGCGCAAGCGCGGGCAGCGCCGGTGCGGAGCGGCTGAGCGGACCCACGCTGGTGCGGCGGATGTCCGCGAGGGCAAACCAGGTCCGCTCGATGCCCTCGCGCAACCCGGTCGAGGGTTCCCACCCGAGTTCCTCTTGGGCGCGTGACACGTCGACGAACACACGCCTGCGGTCGCCCTGGCGCGGAGGCAGGCGCTCGACACGCGCCCTGCGACCCACCACCCGCTCGACTATTTCGAGGAGGCTCGCGAGCGACGTGGCTTCGCCGCCACCCACGTTGTAGATGCGCTGGCGGCCTTCAAACGCCGCGTCGAGTCCACGCACAAACACGTCGGCAAGGTCATCGACGTATACGAAGTCGCGCTCGACGCCGCCGTCGCCGTACAGGGCGATGGAGCGGTCCTGCGACACGCGCGTCAAGAACGTGCCCACCACTCCGCAGCGCGCATCCGCCGCTTGGCCCGGGCCGTAGGGGTTTGCGGGCCGGAACACGAGTCCACCGGGACCGCGCCGCTGCGTCGAACCGTGCGGGCCCGGTCGGCCGCGGCCGTGTTGCAGGACGAGCGCTTCGGCGCGCAACTTGGCGCGGCCGTACGCACGCACCGCTTCGACGGGGTCGTCCTCGTGCGCGCCCGTTCCCGCGCACACTGCGTCGCTGTAGAGCGCGCCCGCGGACGACGCAAACAGCACCGGGATGTCGCGCGACACCGCAAGCGCGCGGCGCGTCGGTACGACGTTGTGCTCTTCTTCGTCTTCTTCGGACAAGGGCACCGGGCGCGCAATGCCACGCCAGCGCAGGTGCACCAGCGCCGCGGCGTCTTTCAGCCAGTGCCGCGGCGATCCGAAGAACTGATTCTCGGATACATTTCGAAGCCCTTCGCTGCGCGGAACGAGCTCCGCTCCAAACTCGCGGCGGTCATCGACGACGTCGACGTCGTACCCGAGTTCAAGAAGTCGCCGCGCGAGCGGTCCGCCGAGGAAACCGCTGCCGCCGAGCATCACGATGCGCCGGCCCTCTCCCGGGCTGGGTTGCCAGGGGGCGCCGCGATCGGGCGTCGGGGCGCCGAATAGATCGTCGTGGGGGGCTTTCAACATCGTCCCGGCGAGGGGGGGCGCCGGAAGGGGGGGGAGCGATTCGTCGGACCGGGTCGTCGTGGGCGACGGTTGTGTGCCACGACCGTGCTTGGATGGTAACGACAGATCGCGAACTGCGCCCGAGAAGAGCCGGTCAAGCCCGCAATGAGACTGCGTGGCGGCCGCTCGGTGTCGACACGGGGCAGCGGAAATCGCCGAACACGGCGCACAGAACCCTGCTTGCCCCCGAAACCGGGGCTTCGATCCCGCTGGTGGGAGCGCCGACATCGGCTGCCCTATCGCCGCCCCCCCGATCCCCCATTACCTACCCCGCGGCCGCGGCCGGCTGGTCGGCGTTGCCGTTGCGGGATCGTCGGGCCACGCGTGCCGGGGATAGCGCGGCTTCAGTTCGCGCCGCACGAGGGGGTACGTGTTCGCCCAAAAACTCGCCAGGTCGTCGGTCACCTGTTGCGGCCGGCCGTTGGGCGCCAAGAGGTGCACGACGAGCGGCACACGCCCACGCGCAAGCCGCGGGCCCGCGGCGAGGCCAAACAGCTCCTGGATGCGGGCGGCGAGGAAGGGCGCGCGTCCGCGCGGGTACTCGAGCTTCGCCCGGCGGCCCGCCGGGACCACCACGGACTCGGGAGCCTCGCGCTCGAGCGCGCCGCGCTGCTCGCGCGTCAACTTCGATCCCAGGATATCGACGAGCGGCAGCGCGAGCAGATCCGCGCTGGACTGCGCGCCCGCGACCAGCTCCTCCGCGAGCGATCCCCACAGCGTGGCGTCGAAAACGGGCAATTCGAGTTCGGGGCAGTGGCGCGCGAGGAACTCCACCCGCGCGAGCCAATCCTCGACATGCGGCCGAGCAAGCCCGAGCGCGCGTCCGGGATCGCGCGCGACCTCGCGGCCGAGCAGCCGCGCGATGTCGTCGGCGGTCGGCGGCACGGGCCGCTCCACGAGTGGCAGGTCGAGGTACAGCGTTTGGCGCATGGCGACCGCACGGCCGCGCTCCGCGTCGAAGCGCACGTCGTCCGCGGTGCGGATCAGGCGCGGATCAAGCCAATCCGCTTCGATGGCTGAGGCCTGCCGAACGAGCGCATCGGCGGGATGGCCGCCGGGCGCGACCCAGGCCGCGCGCGGTCCGCCGTCCACCTCGATGGCGACAAACAGCTCGGCCTCGCTGACGCGGCTCTCGCGACCCTGCACCGCGCCCCGCCCTCCCACGAGGCGTGCCCGCGGACTGCCCGGCTCGCGCCGTCGGGCCACGCGGTCGGGATAGGCCGCGAGCAGCGCACGCGCGAGCCCCTCTTCGCGCATGTGCCCCGTTGCTGCGCGCGCGCCCGCGGTGCTGCGCGGCACGAGCTGCATCAAACGATCGGCCGCGCGCAGGACGGCATCGGCGGCGCCCGGATCCGCGTCGGAGCGCTGCCCCCGCTCGAAGGCCTCCAGCGCGCGCACACGCTCGAACAGGTCCGAATCGAGGGCATCCGCGAACGGGTCCGCGCCCAGCTCGCGGGCGGCGCGGCGGAAGGGATCGCGCTCGGCCAGCAGCGCCGCCGCCAACGCGGTTTCCCGCGCGACGCCCTGGTGCGCGCCCGCAATCAGAAGCCGCGCAAGCCGCGGATGCAAAGGAAGCGCGGCCATCGTGCGGCCAAGGGGTGTGAGCGCGAGGCCGGACGACGAGGTATCGAGCGCACCCAGCCGCCCCAGC
>JBBRWC010000038.1:0-32992 GCA_038246255.1 Planctomycetota bacterium | reverse complement strand
GGCTGGAGGTGCGATCCGTGCCCTTAGAAGTGCCCAGTTTCGCGCGTCTTTGTGACGGACGCCGCATCGCCGCCGAGTGGGTCGAAAATGCGCGCGAACAGCCGTTCCCGCGCGGCCCGGCCGAAGTCGAGCTCGACGCCGCCGGACTGACGGGTCCGCTCGCCATCCGCTTCCCCCGCCCGGGCGACCGCTTCCATCCCCTCGGGGGACCCGGATCGCGCCCACTCGTGCGATTCCTCGCCGACGCGGGTGTGCCGCGCGAAGAGCGCTCCCTCGTGCCGCTCGTCGTCGCCGGGGACGAAATTCTGTGGGTCGTCGGCCTGCGCCCGTCCGAACGCCGCCGCGTGCGCCCGGGAACCGCGCGGCGCCTGCGCCTTGCCCTCGTCGCACACGGCGCCCTGCGCGCCGGTTGAGTCCGAGCTGAGCCGGCGGCGGAAGCCTGGCGCCCCGCCGCCAC
This sequence comes from Planctomycetota bacterium, assembly GCA_038246255.1. Taxonomy (GTDB): domain Bacteria; phylum Planctomycetota; class UBA1135; order UBA1135; genus RI-242. Next base: position 32,535 of record JBBRWC010000038.1, on the reverse strand, counting down.
GGAACGGCCACAGGTCGGCTACACGCTGGCCACAGGTTCAGCGGCACGCGCGCGGTGACGCGGGGCCCTTGCGCGTGTACCTTGGGGTCCCTGTCGTTGCACAGGCACGCCCTCCGTGCGCTCCACCGCCTCCGACCAACTCGCCCGTGTCCGCGCGCGCATCGACGACGCCTGCCGTCGGGCCGCGCGCGACCCCGGGGAAGTCGCGCTGCTCGCGGTGACAAAAGATGCGAGCCTTGAACAAGCCCTCGCGCTGTTCCGCGCCGGCCAGCGGGACTTTGGCGAAAGCCGGCCCCAATCGCTCCAGCGGCGCCGCGCCGACTTTGCCGCGGCGCTGGGCGCAGACGCCGCTGCAGCGCGTTGGCACCTGATCGGCCACCTGCAGCGCAACAAACTGGGATTGGCGCTGGATGGGCTCCACACGCTGCATTCCCTCGACCGCGCCAGCCTCGTCGAACCCCTGTGCGCGGCGGCCGCGGAGCGCGTGGGGACGCCCCTTGACGTTTTTGTGCAGGTCAAACTGCGCAACGAGGCCAACAAGGGCGGTTTCGCCCCCGGCGACGTGCCCGCCCTCGCCGAACGGCTCGCACGCGCGCCGGGTCTGCGCTTGGTCGGCCTGATGGCGCTCGCACCCTGGCTCGACGATGGAACCGAGCGCGAGCGCGAGGCCGCCGCAGTGTTCGCGGAACTCGCCGCGCTCGCGAAGAACGTCGATGCCACACATTTTGCCGCCGGCCGCGTGCGGCTTTCGATGGGAATGAGCGGCGACCTCGAACCCGCGATTGCGGCGGGCAGCCATTGGCTGCGCATCGGAAGCGCGCTCTTTGAGAACGACGCTGATCCGGGTGGCGCGGGAGCGCGTCCATGAGCACTCCGCCCGGCCCCGAACGCACGCTGTTCGTCGAGCCCCCGGCGGGCCGCGGCCGCGCGCTGCCGCTGCCCGCGAGCGGCGCGCTTGTGATCGGCTCAAGCGCCGAGTCCGCCGTTCTCGTGTTGCCCGGCTCCGACGTCCGACCCGCGCATGCGGCCATCGCGCGCCTCAAGGACGGCGGCTTTGGCATCGTCGCCGTCGACGGTGCGCCGCTCCTTGTCAACAGCAAAGCGGCAGCGAGCGCACGCCTTGCCGAGGGCGACCGCATTGACATCGGACCCCACACCCTGCGCATCGTTGCGCGCCGCGCGGGCGCCGTGGGCGCACAGCTGCGTGTTCCCGAGCGTGTCGCTGGGTTCCGGGTCGTGCGCAAGCTCGGCTCGGGTGCGATGGGTCAAGTGTTTCTCGCGGTGCAGGAAAGCCTGGCGCGGGAGGTTGCATTGAAGGTGCTGCGCGCGGAACTCGCAGCGGATGCAGCCTTCGTCAAGCGCTTCGAAGCGGAAGCGCGGGCGGCCGCGGCACTCGGACACGCCAACGTCGTCACGGTGTACGACGTGGGCTTCGTCGCAGGATCGTCGCAGAGCGCGCCGCCCCTGCACTATCTCGCGATGGAGTTCATGGCGCGCGGCAGCCTCGAGGAGCGTTTGCAGCGCGAAGGGCCGCTGCCGCCCCGCGAGGTGCTCGGCGCGCTGCGCGATGCCGCCCGCGGCCTCGAATACGCCGAATTGCGCGGCATCGTCCACCGCGACATCAAGCCCGCCAACCTCATGCAGGATGGCACCGGAGTCGTGAAGATCGCGGACCTTGGTCTTGCAACACAAGCGGAGGCGGAAGCGGAGGCGCGCGTGTTTGGCACGGCGCACTTTGCGTCGCCCGAACAGGTGCGCGGCGAGCGCGTGGACGCACGCGCCGACCTCTATTCGCTGGGCGCCAGTGCCTATCGGCTGCTCACCGGCCGCACGCCATTCCAGGGCGCCGATCGGCGCGAAATCCTGCGTCGTGTACTCGAAGAGCCGCCCACGCCGCTCCAACCGCTGGTTCCCACGGCGCATCCTGAACTCGTCGCGCTGATCGAGCGCTTGCTCGCGAAGGACCCCGCCGCGCGCGCCCCCAGCGCGGCTGCATTGGCGCGCGAAATCGACGCGCTCGCGCTGCGCCTTGAACACGGCGCGCTCACCCCGGTTCGCGGGCGCCGTTTGGGGCTCCTGTTGGCGGGCGGATTTGCGGTGCTCGCGGCCGGCGCCGCGGCGTATGGGTTCCTGGGCCGGACACCGCAGGGAGCGGACGAGCCCGGCGGGCCACGCTCCGGCGCGGAGTCGCGCGCGGGAAACGTCGGCGGCGCGACCCACGCAGAGGCCGCGTTCGATACCGACCTCGAGGACGCGCTGCGCATGCCGCCTACGGGGAATGCGGAAGATCCGCTGGCGCCGGGCGAAGTGGGCGCCGAGGACATCGCGCTGCGCGCTGCCGAGGACAACGCCGCCGCCGCACTCGCGCGTGCGAGCGGGCTTTTGGATCCGAACGACCGGCGCGACGCGCTCGAGCAACTGGTCACGGGTTTTGCGGGCACGGGCGCGGCCCATGAAGCGCAAGCGATCCTGGAGCGGGAGCGCGAGTCGGGCGCTGTGTCCGCGACTTCCGCCGAGGCGGCATTGAACGCGGCGCGCGATCCGGTGCTCAACGCCATCGGTCGCGTGCTCGCGTTACAGGCTGGCGGTGCGCCTCTTGCGCCCGACGCGGCGGAAAGCGCACTTGCGGCGATCCCCGTGCCCCCCGTCCTCGTCGCAGACGCGACGTTCGAAGGGCGCTTGGGCGCGGAAGTCGACCGCTACGTCGCCGCCGCACGCGAACACGTTCGCGAGCGGCTGGAGGAAGCGGAACGGGCGCTGCTCGGGGGCAATTTCGAGGGTTATTCCGTTGCGCTCGGCGATTTTTTGATCTGGAGCGAACCGGCGCCCGCCACGCTATCCGACGCGCGCACCCCCACGCAGCCGCTCGGCAGCGCCCCCCCCGCGGGCGCGAACAATGCGTTGGAACGCGCGCGCGCGCTCGCGGGGCCGCTCGCAACCGCGCTGGACCTGACCGTGCTGCGCGCGCGCGCACAAGCCGCCGCGGCCCAGCAAGCCGAGCTCGCCGCCGAGTTCGAACGCGCCATGGCCGAGCGCGACCGAGCGCGGATCGGAGCGGAAATGGGCGGCGCGGGTGGACTCGCCGAAGGACTCATCGGATTCGAACTCGCGGCGCTTGCCACGCGCATCGAACGCCTCGTGCCCGCGATGCGCTCGCGCGGCGAAGCGCAGGCCTTGACGGACCTCGCGGCGCACCTGCTGGAAGCCCGTGCCGCGTTTGACGCCCTCGTCGCAAGCCACGGACGCGGCGAGTGGCGACGCCAGAACGTTCCCGTGCCCGGTCGGCGTTTGCCGATGGCCACGCTCGCGCGCTTTGAAACCGAGGGCATGCGTGTTGCCGCGGGTGGCGAAGAGATCCAGGTGGCGTACCGTGACTTCGGCGCGCGCACCTCCGAACTCGCGCAGCTCTTTGCCCAACGCCTGAACCGCGAGTGGAGTCCCGACGAGAGCCGAAAGATCGCGCGTGCGATGGCCATTGCGGCCGCGGGCGAGCTGCTCGTGCACGCGCTGGCGATCCTTGACCCCGCGGTCGACGCACGCCTCAGCTCCTCCGAGGAGGAGGCGCTGAGCGAGTCCTGGGACCGCGTGCGCGAGTGGAGCGCGCGCGCGGGCGACACCGAGTGGTTCGAGCGCGAGCGCCGCGCTGAGCTGCTCATCGGGCGGTCCCTGCGCGCCCTCGACGGCGGCGACCCGCTCGAGGTCGCCTGGGTCCTCGAACAGGCCCTCGCCGACGCGCCTCACAGCCTTGCGGTGCGCGCGCTCTTCGATGGGCGTCCGGAGGGCTTACTGCGTCCCTGGCCGCCGGAGGGTTGGCTCGCCCTCGCTCGCCCGATCGAAGACGCCGAGCGCGCCGCGCTCGACTTCGGCGGCGCGGGCGACGGTTCCGAACGGTCCGCGGATTGACGGCCACGCCCCCGCGTTTCGAGCCCGCGGAGGGCGGGGCGGTGCTTTGGGTGCGCGCCAAACCCGGTTCCCGCCGACCCGGTCTCGGCAACCTCTGAAGACGGCGACGGTTGAGCCGCCGCCGCGGGCCGACTACGTTGACGGTCATGCCTTCCCAACTCCCCCTGCCGCGGAACCTCGCGCTGGGTGTCCTCGCCACGCTCGCCGGCCTCGCCGGGGTGTCCTGCGGCGGCACCCAGGTCTCCGACACCCTTCCGTCCTCGACGACGCGCCCGTCCGCCCCGAACGCCGCCCCCATGGATACCCCCACGCAGCCGTCGTCCCCGCTGTCCGAGGCCGAACGCTCCGCCGCGGCAAAAACATCGTCCCCGTCCGCGTCTGCCCCGGACGAATCGGTCGCCGTGCTTGCGGGCGGTTGCTTCTGGGGGATGGAGGACATCCTGCGCAAGCACAAGGGTGTGCGCGAAACGCAGGTGGGGTACACGGGCGGGCAACTCGCAAACCCGACGTACCCGGACATGCGCACTGGAAAAACGGGCCACGCCGAGGCCATTCGCATCGCGTTCAACGCGGACCAGGTCAGCTACGGCGAGCTGCTCGACATGTTTTTCCGCATGCACGACCCCACGACGAAGAACCGTCAGGGGAACGACGTCGGAAGCCAGTACCGCTCGGCGATTTTCTACGCCGACGAGCAGCAAAAGGCCGAGGCCAACGCCGCCATCGCACGGGCGCAGGCGAGCGGCCGTTGGAATCGACCCATCGCCACCGAGGTCGTAGCGGCCGGCGTGTTCTGGCCCGCCGAGGACTACCACCAGGACTACCTCGAGAAAAACCCGGGCGGTTACAGCTGCCACTGGGTGCGCGATTGAACCTTGCGGGATCGCGCGCGGCGCCGGGCGTCGCGCGCTCCCGCACCGGGCAGTAGGCTCGCCGCCTATGTCCGTGCACGCCGACACCCTGGACCCCGCCGTGGACCGCGCTTCGCGCGCGCTCGAAGCCCTCGGTTTCCCCGCGCCACGCGCCCTGTTCCTGCTCGCCACGGGCGTCGGGTTCCTGCCGGAGCGGCTGAGCGGCGCGCAGCGCCTCGACCTCAGCGAAGTCGACGGTGTTCCCGCGCCGTGGCGCCATGCGCAGTTGATCGCGGGCCAGCTCCTGGGCCTCGACCTCTGGCTGCTCGACGACCTGTCCGGCGAAGCGATGGCAATGGCGGACGCGCCGCCGTGGGTCCGCGGATTCCCCGCGTGGCTCGCCGCGGCGCGGGGTGCGCGCGTTCTGGTGTGTGCCGCCGCAGGCGCCGCGCTGTCCGCGACCGACGGCAGCACTGCGGGCCTGCAGCCTGGTGACCTCGCGCTCGTGCGCGACCACATCAACCTCAGCGGGCGGACGCCACTCCTTGGCCTTGGCCCGTCGAAATGCGGACCCCTGTTCCCCGACCCGTCGCGGCTGCACGACGGCGCGCTCCGCCAGGCTGCGCTGCGGGCGGGCGCAAAGCTCGGCCTCGACCTTCGTGAAGTGGTCGTGGCCGCGACCTCCGGCCCGTCTCTCGACACCGCGGCGGAGCGCCGTTTTTATGCACGCGCGGGCGCAGACGTCGCCGTGCAGAACCTTGAGAGCCCGTTGATCGCCGCGGCGCACGCGGGGCTGGTCGCGCTCGCGATCGTGGCGATCACGGACGCCGGGGAAGGGCGCGCCGACCTGCGGCGGTTGCTGGAGCGCTCCAGCGACGCCGCTCCGGCGCTTGAGGATTTGCTGGTCGCCATCGCACCCGCCGTCGACGCCGCCGTGCGCGCGTTCGAAAGCGAGGAACGCCCGTGACGGCAGCCACGCCGATCGTCGTGCTCGTCTCGGGATCCGGCCGCAGCGTCGAAAACCTCGCCCAAGCGATCGCGCACGGCAAAATCGACGCACGCATCGCGCGCGTGATCGCGGATCGCCCCGGGATCGGCGCCATCGAGCGCTGCCAGCGGCTCGGCATTCCCTGCGACGTCCTCGAGCCCAAAACGCTAGGCGGCATGGCGGCGTTTTCGCACGCCGTGTTCGAACGCGCGCGCGTGGAACGGGCGCGGTGGATCGTCCTGTTGGGCTTTTTGCGCCTGTTGCAGCTCGACGACAGTTGGCGCGGGCGCGTGGTCAACATCCACCCCGCGCTATTGCCCGATTTTGGCGGCAAAGGCATGTGGGGTGAGCACGTGCACCGCGCGGTGCTCGCCGCGGGGCGCACCGAAAGCGGCTGCACCGTCCACCTGGTCGACGACGTTTACGACCGCGGCCGCGTGGTTTTGCAGCGGCGTGTGCCGGTGCTACCGGGTGATACTGCGGAAAACCTCGCCGCGCGCGTGTTCGAGGCCGAACAACAGGCCATGCCCGACGCCCTGCGCATTTTGATCGAAGGGGATGCTCGCGCCGCGGGCGCGAAGGCGCGGAACTGAATCAAGGGCGCCGAGTGTGCTTTGGAGCGCGCGCAGCCCGCGCGCGGCGGGTTTCGATGCGCGCGCGGCGCTCCACCAGCTCCTGCACGAACGGCGCTGCCGCGGCGCGTTGAAATTCGGGCAACGCCTCGAGGCGCGCAAGCGCCGCTGCGCACCAGTGGAGCGCGTCGTCGTGGGCGCGCTCCTTCTCGAACAGCTCCGCCAGCGCACGCGCCCGCGCGATCGGTGAGCCGCTCAGCGCCGCACCCTCTGGCCCGATTTCATCGAGGGTGCACGCAAGGTGTGCCAGCAAGACGGCGAGGGACACCACGTCGACCCGGTTGTGCTCGAATACCGCCTCCAAGTGGTGCGGACGCCCGGCGAGGAAATCGAACCACGCGGCGGGAGCCTGGCTGCCCGGCAGGTCGCCGATGCGACCGAGCGCGACGAGTTCGCGCTCCAGCGTGGCGAGCCGCCCGTCGGGCAGCGCCTTACCGTACAAACGCCGCAGGGGATGGTAGAGGTCGAGGTGCGGCGCGTCCGCGAAGGGCGCCGGGATGCCGTGGAGCCGCATCTTGTCCTCGAGGCGGTGGCGGTCGAACGACTTGCCGAAAAATGTGACGAGGCCGCTCGACGCGCGCACACGCTCTGCGATGTCCCGCAACATCGCGCGCTCCTCGCTGGGACTCGACAGGAAGCCCTGCCAAACGACGAACACGGGGCCCGTGGGCCCTTGTTCGAACGAGCCCAACGCAACGAGGAACGGCCACGTGCCCGCACCCCCGTGGAGGCCCGTGGTTTCGATGTCGAGGTAGAGCGCGCGCGCAGGGTCGAGTTCGAGAAGACGCGGGTCGCGGCCGAGGCGCGCGAGGACACGCGTGTCGGCGCCGAGCGCCAAGGCCGGCGGCCAGTGACCGTGGAGCTCCGCACCGCAGGTCCGCGAGTGGCGGACGGCAAATCCGCCGCAGATTGAGCGCTCAAGGGCACGCGGTGGGCCCACGTGGACGACGAGCTCTTCGGGCGCCGGCGCGCCCGCGGGCGGCGCGAGCGACGCCGCACCGTCCGCCCGCGCCACCGCCGGTGTGCAGGCCATGGTCTGCACCTTCGACCGGCGCGCCCGTGCGCGCAGCCGCGCGCCAAGCCACACCGGCAGTCCAGCGCGCGCGAGGTGCGCCGTGGGTGCAGGAATTGGATCGGGTTCCGTCGGCGCCGCGGCCGTCGGAGTTGTCGGTGTTGTCGGAGCCTGCGGCTCTGCGTGTGCCGCGTCGTCCCGGGCCGGTTCCCGCCGCAAACGCGCGAGCCTGTCGCGGAAGGCCTCGGAAGCGTTCACGGTGCGTCCGCGACCGCGCTCGGTCCGTCCTCTGCGGCCTCGCTAGCGCCACGCGGCACCGCGAGCATCGCCCGCGCCAGCACCGCGACCAACTCCTTCCCGCGCGGTCCGACTTCGAGCAGCGGCCCCACGCAGGCGGGACAACCGCGCTCGCACGCGCAGCGCTCGACGACCTCCAGCGCGGCCCCGAACAGGTCGACCGCCCCCGCAAACACCAGCGCCGAAAGCCCGACTCCGCCCTGCACTCGGTCGTAAAGGAACACGGTGGGGCAACCGAAGTGGGGCGAGCGCACGTTCGACGCGATCCCAAGGTCCTGGGGTTGGCAGCGCACGAACAACGGCGCGACCCGCCGCAGCAGCGAGCCAAACGCGCTCCACGCTGCGCCGCCCTCGGCTTCGAACAGCCCGAGTTCGCGGGCCCGCTCGTCGGCGAGCGTCAGCACGAACGCTTCCGTGTCGATCTCCTCCGGCGGCAGGTGGATGTCCTCGGTGCCGACGTTTTCGCGGGTGTAGAAGCGGATTTTTTTGTACTGGCTCGCGACCGTCGTGACGTGCACTTCGCCGCGCCACAGGCTGTGCTCTTCGACCCCGTCCGCGCGCCGTGCGCGGGCGCGTTCCTCAAGCCGCAGCACACGGACTTCGGTGTCCGCCTGGGCGTCCGTGAAGTAGTCGCTGTCAACACGGCGCACGTACGCGCGCCGGTTTTCGTAGTCAAAGCGCTCAACTTTCCAAGTTTCGCCCTCGACCTGGTAGATCGCGCCCTCGTGCACGGTCGTGATGGAGCTCTCGCGATCGACCTCACCGATGGCCTTGGTGGTTTCCACGTCGAGCACCAACACGTTGTCCGGTTCCCCGCCCGCGAGCGACACGTCCTGGGCGGGATACGCATCCGCCATCCAGTACCACGTCCCGTCGCGGTGGTGCAAAAGCCCCACCTCTTGCGCCAAGTAGTCGAGGATCTGCGGTGTGTTGGGAGCCGCCCCGAACACTTCCTTGCCCGTTTCGAAGCCCGACTCGCTGAACGGCAGCTCGAACGCCGCGCACTTGAGCTGCTCCGAAAGGATCACGAGGTTGTCGGCATCCAGACCCAAGCGTTCGCGCGCGGCGGCAAACAGGTGCTCGGGATGCTGGGCGAGGTACTGGTCGATCGGGTCCGAGCGCGCGATCATCAGGACGAGGCTCGTGTCCCCGCGCCGTCCCACACGGCCCGCCCGCTGCCAAAACGATGCTTGCGTGCCGGGATAACCCACGAGCACGGCGACGTCGAGCCGCCCGATGTCGATGCCGAGCTCGAGTGCATTGGTCGTTACCACGACTTTGACCGAACCGTCGCGTAGCCCGCTTTCGATCTCGCGGCGGAGCAGCGGGAGATAACCCCCGCGGTATCCGCGCACCTCCTCGGGCTTGAGTCCAAAGCGCGCCGCGCCCTCCTTGAGATAGCGGGTCAACACTTCGACCGACGTGCGCCGGTTGCAAAAGAAGATCGTCTGGTGCGCGGGCCCGCAGACGACGTCGGCGAGGTGGCGCGCTTCTTCGAGCGCACTCGCACGCAAACCCGCGACGGCATCGAGCAGCGGCGGCTCGTAAACGCCGAAAATGCGTTTTCCGGCGGGCGAACCGTCTTCGTCGACCACTTCCACGTCGCGCCCGATCAGCGCGCGCCCGTGGGCGCCGGGGTCGCGCAGGGTCGCCGACGAGAGGAGGAACTTGGGGTCGGCGCCGTAGAAGCGCGCAATACGCACGAGTCGGCGCAGCACGTTGGCGACGCTCGAGCCCAGCACCCCGGAAAGCGTGTGGACTTCGTCGATGACGATGTAGCGCAGTTCGCGGAACAGGTCGGCCCATTTCGCGTGGTTAGGCAGGATGCCCGCGTGCAGCATCCAGGGGTTCGTGAGCACGATGTGGCCGCGCTCGCGCAACGTCCGGCGCACGGCCACGGGGGTGTCGCCGTCGTAGGTGAAAGAATGCAGTCCCTCGAGTTCGGGCGCTCTTGCAACCAGGCGTTCGAGCAGGACGTTGAGCCCCGCGGACTGGTCCTGGGACAGCGCCTTGGTCGGAAACATCCAGATCGCCCGCGCGCGGCCGCGGGACTCGAGCAGGGACTGGAGCACCGGCAGCGTGTACGCGATCGTTTTGCCGGACGCGGTCGGCGTGGCAACGAGCACGTCCTTTCCTGCGAGGGCGTGTTCCACGGCGCGCGCCTGGTGCAGGAACAGCTCCGCGCGACCGCTTTCCCGCAGGAGGTCGCGAAGGCGCGGGTCGAGCGCCGTCGGGAACGGGGCGTAGCGCGCCGCGCGCGGGGGATCCGAACGCCATTCGAGCACCCGTGGGCCCAACTTGCCATGCCGGCGGAGCGCCCCGGCGACGCCCTCGGCCCCCAGTCCTGCGCGCATGCGCCGCCGACCGCCGCGGCCAGGGCTGGGCCCCGCACCCGGCCAAGGATCGGGCTGCGGGCTGGCGGCGTGCCCCGGATGGGGATGGGAAGCGCGGGAGTCCGGGTCGGGCAGCATGGGGATCGCGGCGGAACGGGCCAGACACGCCAGGGGGGCGATGTTCTGGACTCGTTCGGGTTTCAGGCTAGCGGGGCGACGTGCACCGCCGCAAGCCCGCGCGCTGGCGTGGGAATCCCAAGCGGCGCTCCCTGGGGCTGTGCCCAGTTGGTGGGAGCGTGTTTGTGACGTGTGGAACTCGCGCCGAGCCATCCCAGGGCAAAGGCCTCGCACACCGCAGCGACGTTCACTCCGCAGCGACGTTCCCTCGTGGGCGGGCTCGGCCCGCAAAACAATGTGCGGTTGCGGAAAAATGCGTAGCCGCGGACGAGTGCGAGCCCGCTCTGCAAAGCGGGGTGTGGATGCCGTGATCGAGCGCGCAGAATGCCGCGCCGTCAGCGCACGTCGAGCAGTTCCCGCAGGCGTTCGTACACGGCGGGTGCCACCGTCGCGCGCGCGCCGTCCACATCTGCCACCACGGCCACGGCTCCACTCACTGAGGTTTTTCCGAGGGTGTAACGGCGCGTGGAACCGTCCGCCGCGCGCACCGCGACCCGCAGGGGCTCCCCGAGGGTCACGGGCTCCGCCTCTGTTTTGTCACCGGCCGGAGCGAGGAACTCGACCGCGCGCACGGTCAGCAGGCTGTCGACGAGCAGCGCGAACCGCTTGTCCTCAAGGTCCGTGCCCACCGCGCCCCAGTGGCCCTTGGACGGGTCGCGGATCCAACTCCGCTCGCGGCCAAGCCCCTCAACCCGCACCTCATTTTGCTCGAGCTCGACGAGCTGCAGCAGCACCGTCGAAAGCAGCGTCTTTGGCGCGGGCAACAGCCGCTCGAGGTCCTCCTCGGCGAGCAGCCCGAAGGCTTCCTCACCGAACCGCCGGAAGGGGCGGCCGACCACACCGCCGACGTCGATCCGCGCGGCGAACGCTCCGCCCAACACGAGGTCCTCGCCCCCATCCAGTGCGGCGACACGCACTTCGAGGCGGCCCTCGGTGCGAATATCCTGCGGCCCGCCGCCGGGTTCGGCAAGCCACGGGTAACCCAGGAGCTCGAGCCGCTCGATCGCCGTCAAAAGGTCGCCCACGCGCCCCGCGTCGGCGGGCCGGTGGCCGCTGTCCTCACCGGCGCCGACACGCACGGTCCAGCGCTCGCCCAAACGATTCAATTCGACCCGCAGCCCGTCGAGCTCCACCGTCACCGCCCGCGTCCCGTTGCGGTCGAAACGCGCCAGTTGGTGGTCGACGAGGTACGCGAGCGGCGACGCGAGCAAACGCACGTCGAGTCCTTCGAGGCGCACGACATTCGGACGGCCCGCGAGCCGCGCGAGCCAGTTGCGCTCGTCGAAGGTCGGTGCATCGTCGCCCACGGGATTGCCTACGTGGATCTCGAACGGTTCTTCGCCGCGCACCTCGAACTCCATCGTGAAAAGCGGCGGTTCGAGCCCCAGCTGCGCCAGGTCCGTCGGCGCGTCCGCGTAGAACCCCCGCGCGCGCAACTGAGTCGCCGCGCGCAGGAGCAAACCCACGGCCTGGGGGTCGAGCCCCACGCGCACCGGCTGCGTCGCAAACCACCCCAGAGTCTCGGGTTCCGCCTCGAGGTCGAGGGCGCGCGGCGCGCCCGGCCGGTCACCTTCGATCGGCGCTTCCGCAGATGGCGGCACCAGCGAACCGCGCCGCGCGAAGCGGATGACGTCGGACCAAGCCACGTCCAGGAGGCGCCGCTCGCGGTATTCGTTGACCGGCAGGTCGAGGAGCGCAATCGCTGCTGCAGGTGCGCGCACGAGCGGCCCCGAAGCCAACTCCCCCAGCCGCGCGAACACCCGTGTGCCGCCGATGTCCGATGCGCCGTAGGCAATGCGGTGGCGGCGCTCGGAACCATCCCGCCGGTCTTCAATCAGCTCCAGCACGAACCGCGGTGGCGCAAGGCCCGCGTCGTTGGGTTCGATCCCCTCGGCGAGGGTCCCGCGCGCCCGTTCGGTCGCTTCGATCAAGCTGCGGACGTGGGCGCCATCGGCGCGCCACAGTAGCGGCTCCACCATCCACCACGTCCCCTGCCCGTCGCGCTCCAAACGCACCACGGATTGCCGACCGACATTCTCGATGCGCAGCGCCGACAAACGCGCCGTGTCGAGACCGGGAGTAAGCGCGACTTCTCCACGCGCGGCGAGCGGGTCAGCCGGCTCCTTCGAACGCCACCAGGCCACCGCGGCGAGCAGCACCACGACGAGCGTGAGCAGGATCAGTTTGCCAGCATGCATGGCGAAGCGAATAAGGGTCGCGGCGCGCCGCACAGGGCGGGCCGCAGCTCGGACTCAACGGCGACGGCGCCAGAGGAACAGGAGGCCCAGCAGCGCGGACGATGCGGGCAGGTACCACAGGGCGAGGCGTTCGGCCCACACCCGCTCGCTGCCGCGCTCGAGGTCGATGCGCGCCTCGAAGGGGTCGCGGCGCGCGACGCGCACGCGGAAGTCACGGGCAGCCAGCCAGTTAAATAGGTTCAGCGCGAAGTCGCGGTTGGTCTCGAAGTGCGTGTCGCCCAAAAAATCGAGGCCGCCGAGGGCGACAACACGCGCCCGGGTTTCCGTGGTCGGCGATGTGGGGAACTCGGAGGAGGCCGCGATCATCATGCGGCCGCGCTCCTCGGTGGCTTCGTCGAACGTCCAGTTGGGGCGATTGTCCAGCCCCGGCACGTCGCGCCAACTGTCCTCGCGCGTGCCGACGAGCGCGAGCACGGCACCACCGGTGGGAGTCCGGCCGCGCTCGAGCGCCCGAAAAAACGCGCCCCGCAGCCGCCGGCCGCGCTCCGCCAACGACTGGGTCACGGGGTGCGTGGCGTTGAGCATCTCGGTGGGGATTACGAGCGAGCTGACCTCCGGATGCCCCTCGAGCGGCCCGCCCGTGCGCGGGTCGACCAACGGTGTGCAGACGAGTCCGCGCACGGCGCGCAGTCCGTACGGCTCCAGCAGATCGAGCGGGCTGCCCGGCCCGTCGAGGTACTGAGCGCCGAGGGCAACCAGAAGATTTCCGCCGCCTGCGACGAAGCCGCGAATCGCTTCCACCGCACCGGCGGTGAAGGGCTGCTCGAGCCCGAGCACCGCCAGCACCGCGGCTTCGGCGGGCACCGCACCGTCGCGTTCGTGGCTCCACGTACCGACGCCAAAACCCTCCACCGCGAGGGCTTCGCCCAGCGCCATGGCCGCGGGGTCCGGCTCGCCCAGCCCGGTCGAAAAGAGCACCCGCGGCTCGCGCGCGTCCGCAACACGCCCCAGGGCTTCGACCAGGGCTTCCTCGGCGCGGAAATCCACCACCGACGGGGCGCTACCCTGGCGCGGATCGCCCAGGGCGATGGAAGCAAGGTCCGCCTCCACGCGCAGCGCCACACGCCGCGGGCCCGCAGACACGACCAGCACGTTGTCGCGGGAGAGGCGCAGCTCGCGCGCCCGCTCCTCCCGCAGCGCGGGCCGGTTGACGGGCAAGTTAGAGATCTCGATCTTCGGGCCCGCGCTCTCGCGCAGCACAAAAAGCAAGTCGAGTGTGCGCTGCTGCACCTCTTCAATCGCCGGACCGACGTCGCCGGGCACCGGCGAGAAAAAGACGTCGATCCGCACGTCGACGGGCAGGTCGGCAACCATCGCCGCCGTCGTCGGATCCAGTGTATTGGCGCCCGCGCGCGTCAGGTCCACGCGCAGGCGCAGGGCGGGCCACTCGGCCGCGGCGATCGCCAACACGGTTGCCGCGAGCGCGAGGACCACGAGCACGAGCAGCTCGGCGAAGAGACCGGTGCGTGTCCAGCGACCAAACCCCCCCGTTCGGATCACCGCCAACGGCGCATCTCCAACAGGCGGGTCGCGAGGAACAGGAAAAGTCCGGTCCAGGCCACGAAAAACACGAGGTGCGCGCTGTCCACGGCGCCGCGCAGGAACGATGCCTGATAGCGCGCAAGAACGTCGAACTTGGTGAACACCACGCGCGCGGTTTCAGGGTCGAGGTACGAGTCGAACAAACCCAGGCTTGGTAGTACCAAAAGGACGATGCCGATCGTGAACGCGATGAATGCGGCGAGGGCCGGTGTGCCGCTGAGAGCGCTCGCGAACAACCCGGCCGCGCAGAACAGCGCGGAGACGACGATCGAGCCCGCGTAACCCCACAGCACCTGGCCCCAATCCACCGCGACACCCATGCCGGCGAACAGGATCGCGTAGAGCGGGGCAGCGACCCAGACCGCGGCGAAGAACAACGTCGCCGCGGTGGCTTTGCCGAGGATCACCGCGCCATCGCGCACGGGTGCGGTGAGCAGGAACTCGAGCAGTCCGCTGCGTGCTTCCTCGCTGACCATCCGCATCGTGATGAGCGGCGGGAGGATCGCGACCAGCACCCAGAAGCCGAGGCCGCCGCCCTGGGCAAACGCGAGCGCCGCCGCGGTATCACCGCCCCAGATGCCGATCGCGGCCGCGAAAAAAGCGCCCTGCAAAAGCAGCGCGACCGCCAGCAGGAACCACGCGAGGGGCTGGAGAAACAATCCCGCGAGTTCACGGCGCAGGATCGCCGTGTAGCCGCTCACGGTTTGCCCTCCGGAGGCGGCGTGGGCTTGCGCGGGGGCGGCGCGCCGAATCCCTCGAAGGGGTTGAGCGTGCGCATGCGCGGCGCGGCGTCGGCGGGCGGAGGCGCTGGCGCCGCCGGAGCAGCCGCCGCGCCCGCAGCAGCGCCCGCAGCAGCGCCCGCAGCAGCGGCAGCAGCCGCGGCAGCAGCCGCGGCAGCAGCCACAGCCGGAGCGCTCTTCGGCTTGAACATCGCGTCGAGGTCGATCAGGCCCCCAGCAGCGGGCCCAGGCGCCGGCCCAGGCGCCGGCGCGTCACTGGCGGAAGCCGCGGGCACGCTGGCTGCGGGATCGATCTCGCCGTCCTCGCCCAGCGCAATACGGGCAAAGAGGCGCTCGAGCGTCGGCCGCTGCCAGGAGAGCTCGCGCAGGCTCCAACCCTTCGCTGCGCACAGGGCGCCGATGTCCTCGCGCACGTCCCCATCCCCCTCGATCCGCAGCGTCCAGTGCAGGCCGAGCCGCCCGTCGTCGTGGACCGCGCGCACGCCGGGCAACTGCGCGAAGAGGCGTTTTGAGAGCGCGAGGTCCGGCGTCGCCACTTCCACGCGCACGTGGGAGCGACCGCCGTGGCGTTCCGCGAGCGCTTCGCGCGTGCCGTCCGCGACGACACGGCCGCGCGACAGGATGATGACGCGCGGGCATACCGCTTCGATCTCCGCGAGGATGTGCGAAGACAACAGCACCGTGTGTTCCGTCGCGAGTTCCCGCACCAGCCGGCGCACTTCGATGCGCTGCAACGGATCGAGGCCGCTTGTCGGTTCGTCAAGGATCAGGACCTCGGGCCGCGCGAGCAGCGCGACGGCGAGCCCCGCGCGCTGGCGCATGCCGCGCGAGAGCGCGCCGATTGGGGTGCGCGCGCGGTCGGATAGGCCAACACGCTCCAAAACCTCGGCCGCGCGACGCCGCGAATCCGCGCGCGACATCCGGTGCAAGCGCCCCTGGAACTCCAGCATCTCTTCGATGCGGTGCTCGCGGTAAAGGGGCACACTTTCGGCGAGGTAACCGATGCGCCGGCGGACCTCGAGGGACTCGCGCAGGACGTCAAAACCCGCCACCGTCACCGATCCGCGCGTCGCCGGCAGGAAGCCGGTCAAGATGCGCATGGCGGTGGTTTTGCCCGCGCCATTAGGGCCGAGGAATCCGACGACTTCGCCGCGCTCGAGGCGGAAGGTGACGTCGTCAAGAGCCAGTGTGGCGCCGAAGCGCCGAGTCAATCCACGGACATCGATCACAGCGCCCACGAGGTTAGCCCCTCGGGCGGTCCGGCTCAAACGGCATGCTCGGGTCCCCGCCGATCCGTTCGCGGCCCGGGCCAGCGCGGCCCCCAAAGTGCCGCGCGCGGGGCGGACTCGGAAGCGCTCCGAAATCCGCCCCGCGCGCAACCCGTCGCTCGGGTGCGGTCAGCACCTTCGCGCGGACGTCAGCCTTTCACTTCGAAGTCGGCGTCCACAGGCTCGTCGGCTGCGCTCGCCGCGCCGTCGGGCGCGCCCTGCGGTGCGCCCGTGCCGCCGCCGCCCGGGGCACCCTGCTGCTGTTGGTAGAGCACCTCACCCAGCTTCTGCGCGCGCTTTTGGAACTCGGCCAGGGCGCGCTCGATGGCGCCCTTGTCTTCGCCCGCCGCGGCGGTCTGCAGGGCCTGCTTGGCCGTTTGGATTGCGTCCCGATCGGCCTCCGAGAGTTTGTCCTTGTGCTCCTCCAACTGGCGGTCGGTCTGGTGCACCACGGCTTCGGCCTGGTTTTTGAGCTCGACGAGCTCGCGCTTCGCCTTGTCCTCGCCAGCGTGGGCTTCGGC
Organism: Planctomycetota bacterium; assembly: GCA_038246255.1. GTDB lineage: Bacteria > Planctomycetota > UBA1135 > UBA1135 > RI-242. The sequence continues at coordinate 16,013 of JBBRWC010000038.1, read as the reverse complement.
TTCCTTGCGCATGCGCTCGACCTCCTCCGCGGAGAGCCCGCTCGAGGATTCGATGCGGATCTGCTGCTTCTTGCCGGTGCCCTTGTCGACGGCGGTGACGTTCAAGATGCCGTTTGCATCGATGTCGAAGGTGACCTCGATCTGTGGCATGCCGCGGGGCGCCGAAGCGATCCCGTCCAGCATGAACTTGCCCAGCGTGCGGTTGTCCTTCGCGAACTCGCGCTCGCCCTGGACCACGTGGATCTCCACGCTGGGCTGGCTGTCGCTGGCGGTCGAGAACACCTGGCTCTTCGAGGTCGGGATCGTCGTATTGCGCTCGATCAAGCGTGTTGCGACACCCCCCATCGTCTCGATGCCGAGGGAGAGCGGCGTGACGTCGAGCAGAACGACGTCCGACACTTCCCCGGCGAGGATCGCGCCCTGGATCGCTGCGCCGAGCGCCACAACCTCATCGGGATTGACGCTCTTGTTGGGCTCCTTGCCAAACAGCTCCTTGACGAGGTTCTGCACGGCCGGGATGCGCGTCGAGCCACCGACAAGGATGACCTCGTCGACCTGGCCCGCGACCAAACCCGCGTCCTTCAGCGCCTGCTCGCAGGGCCCGCGACTGCGTTCGACGAGTTTCTGGGTCAAGGCGTCGAACTTGGCGCGACTGACGCTCACCGCCAGGTGTTTCGGCCCAGACGCGTCCATCGTGATGAACGGCAGGTTGATCTCGGTCTGCATCGTGCTGGAAAGCTCGCATTTGGCCTTCTCGCATGCTTCCTTGAGCCGCTGGAGAGCCATCGCATCCGCGCGGATGTCGATGCCCGAACTGCGCTTGAACTCATCGGCGACGAACTGGATCAGCGCGTCGTCAAAGTCGTCGCCGCCCAGGCGTGTGTCGCCGTTCGTCGCGAGCACCTCGAACACACCGTCGCCGATTTCGAGGATCGAGATGTCGAACGTGCCGCCGCCGAGGTCATAGACGGCGACGCGGCCGGACTTCTTCTTGTCGAGGCCGAACGCCAGGGTCGCCGCGGTGGGCTCGTTGATGATGCGCACGACCTCGAGGCCGGCAATCGTGCCCGCGTCCTTGGTCGCCTGGCGCTGGGAGTCGTTGAAGTACGCGGGGACCGTGATGACGGCCTTTTCGACCTTCTCGCCCAGGTGGCGCTCGGCGGCCTCCTTCAGGGCGGCGAGGATCATCGCGCTGACTTCCGGCGGTGTGTAGGACTTGTCGCCGATCTGCACCTTCACGAGCTCGTCGGCGCCGCCGACCAGCTTGTAGGGCACGAGTTTTTCGTCCTTGCCGACCTCCGCGTGACGGCGGCCCATGAAGCGCTTGATCGAAAAGACCGTGCGCGTGGGGTTCGTGACCGCCTGGCGTTTGGCGGGCGCGCCCACGAGGCGGCCGCCGTCGTTGGCGAATCCGACCACAGACGGGGTCGTGCGGGCGCCTTCGATGTTGAGGATGACTTCCGGCGAGCCACCCTCCATGACGGCCACCACTGAGTTGGTCGTCCCAAGGTCGATGCCGATGATCTTGCTCTTCTTGCTCATGGGTTCTCCTCGCACCCACCCGGGTGCGCACTGGGCGGGATCAATTTCCGTGCCAGGGTCCGCGGCGCCCAAACGGCGCCCCCGCGGACGGCCTTGGATCCGACGGCTGCCAGAGCGGCAGGCGCCCCCGCGCCACGGGCCACCAAGCCTGCCTGTGTGGCAGGCGCACGAATCCGATCAGGTCAGGCCGTATTCCTTGATCTTGCGGTAGAGCGTGCGCTCGCCGATGCCCATCACCTGGGCCGCGCGCTGGCGGTTGCCCTCGACAAGCTCCAGGTTCGCGCGGATGAGGTCGCGCTCGACCTCGGCGAGGGAGCGGCCGCCGAGTTCGTAACCCGTCCGCGGCGGCGGCGCCTGGGCGGCGGCTTCCTGAAGGGAGTCGGGCACGTCGCCGAGTTGGATGACGTCCCCGTCGGCGAGCAGAACCATCGTTTCGATCGCATTGCGCAGCTCGCGTACGTTGCCCGGCCAGGGGTGTCGCAGGAGCACCGCGCGGGCCTCCGGCGCGAGCGCGCGCTGGGGCCGCCCGTGGGCGCGGGCGAACTCGACGAGAAAGTGGTCGATCAAAAGCGGCAGGTCTCCGCGGCGGTCGCGCAGCGGCGGAAGTTCGATCGTCACCACCGCGAGGCGGTAGAGCAGGTCCTCGCGGAAGCGGCCCTTCGCGACCTGCGCGCGCAGATCGCGGTTCGTCGCCGCAACGAGCCGGATGTCGACCTTCTGGGTACGGTTGCCGCCGACGGGTTGCACTTCCCGCGTCTCGAGCACACGCAGGAGCTTCGCCTGCGTCTCAAGGGGCATGTCCCCCACCTCGTCCAGGAAGAGCGTCCCGCCATCGGCGTAGACGATGCGGCCCTCCTTCGCCGTAACCGCACCCGTGAACGCGCCTTTTGTGTGGCCAAAGAGCTCCGATTCGATCAGACCCTCGCTCAGTGCTGCGCAGTTCATCGCGACGAAGTGGCGCTCCCGTCGCGGGCTGTTGAGGTGCACCGCGCGGGCGACGAGTTCCTTGCCGGTGCCGCTCTCGCCGAGCACGAGCACGGTCGCGTTGGTCGGTGCGACCTGGCGCAGAACCGTGAAGACCTTTTGCATCTGCGGCGAGTTGCCGATCAGGCCCTCGACGCCGTAACGCTCGTCGAGTTGCGCCCGCAGTTCGCGGTTGTCGCGCCGCAGCCGGCGGGTTTCAATGGCGCGTTCGAGGCGCGCGCGTAGCTCGTTCAGTCGCACGGGTTTTTCGATGTAGTCCGCCGCGCCGCGGCGCATGGCGTCGACCGCCGTCTCCACCGAACCGTGGCCGGTGATCAGCAAAACGGCGGCTTCCGGCTGCAGCCGTTGGGCGTTTTTGAGCAGTTCAAGCCCGTCGAGGTCGTGCATGACGAGGTCGGTCAACACGGCGTCGAAGGATGCTTCACCCAGGCGCTCGACACCCTCGCGACCCGAGCCCGCGAGGGCCGTGGTATACCCGTCGAGCTGCAGGCTTTCCGCCAGCGCCTCGGCATGCGCTTCGTCGTCGTCGACGATCAACACTCGCGGCCCGCGGCCGTCCGCGGCACTCAAACCGCACCCCCGGCCGCCGGCGGCCTGCGAGTCAGCTCGACCGCAAGCGGCAGCGTGAACGCAAACGACGTCCCACGCCCCACTTCGCTCAGCACGCGGATGGCCCCGCCGTGCTCTTCGACGATGCGGCGTGTTGTCGGCAACCCGAGTCCCGTGCCGCCCCGCTTGTCGGACCAATAGACGTCGAAGCAGCGCTCCAGCTGCTCCGTCCGCATGCCCGTGCCCGTGTCCGTGATCGAAACCTCGGCCTGGTTGCCGACGCGGCCCACGCGCACGAGCAACTCGCCGCCGTCGGGCATCGCCTGGCGTGCATTGATTAGCAGATTCATGAGCGCTTGCTTGATTTGGGTCTCGTCGACCATGACGAGCGGCAAACCGACCTCGAGGTCCGCGTGCTGGCGGATGCCTGCACGATGGTTTTCGGGCTCGACAAAATCTAGGACTTCCTGCACGAGGCGCGCGAGGTCCTGCGGACGGCGGTTGACCTCGCCGCCGCGGGCGAACTCGAGGAACGATTCGAGGATCACCTCGAGCCGCTGGACCTCGCGCTGCAGGGTTCGCACACGCTTCACGACGCGCGCGTCGCGGGGGCTGACTTCGCCGCCCCCCGGGCGCTCGAAGTCCTCTTGCAGCAACGCAAGGTTGATGGCCATCGTGGAAAGGGGGTTTTTGATCTCGTGAGCGAGGCCTCCGGCGAGCTCCGAGAGCCACTCGCCGCGCTCTGCCGCGCCGCTCGGCGGACGCGCGGCGCCCCCGGGCTGGAATGCGCGTGCACCCCCGCTGGCTCCCGCTTCGGCGCCACCCGCCGCGTTCGCGGCGTCCCGCGCTCCGCCTGCGCTCGCTCCCTCCCCGCTGATGCTTTCGGCCATGGCCCTCCCCTTTGGGGCCCGTTCAAAGGCCTTGGAGCGCGGCAACCCCGGGACGGCCCGGGTTCGACACGCGCCGCAGCCTTGGGGCGCTCAGGTTGGGCCGCTACGTTATCAACGCCTGCGGAGGGCCTCCATGCCGGACATCCATCCCAACACCCCGCGCGTCGCCGGCCAAGACGCCGCGCCGCGCGCGGAGCTCATCGAAGCCGTGCTCCGGCCGGTCGAGGCGGGGCGTTTGGTCGCGCTTCCGAGCGAGACCGCGTACCTGATTGCGACGCGGGCCGATTCCCCCGCGGCACTCGCGCGCCTTGGCGCCGCGGCCCAAAGCGCACTGGCGACGGGGTCCGAATCGGAGGCGCCCGCGCTGCTCGTCCGCGGTCCGGCGGCGCTCGCCGGTGGCTTTCCCCTCGCCGGCTTGGCCCGGCGGCTGGCGGCGCGTTATTGGCCGGGGCCCTTGGTGCTCGAGCTCGAAGGCCTTGATTCCCTTGCCCCGGCGCTCGCGCGGGAGGGCCGGTTGCGCCTGCGGTCGGTCGCCCACCGGGCCACGGCGGGTCTTGTCGCACTCGCGCCGATGCCCCTTGCTGCACTCGAAGCCCCCGGCCCGGGTGGCGCGTTGCTCGTGCGTGCGGACGACGTTGCCGCCGCGCATCCGACCGGCATCGACCTGATCGTCGACGGCGGTCCGTCCCGGCTGGGTGAAGCGAGTGCGGTGCTGGGGCTCGGAATGGGCCGTTTCGAGCTGTGCCGCGAAGGCCTTTTGCCGCTCGAACAATTGCGCGAAACGGCGGGGCTCGCGATCGGTTTTGTGTGCACCGGCAATACCTGCCGCAGCCCGATGGCCGAGGGTCTCGCGCGGGCGGAGCTCACGCGTCGGCTGGGGTCGAAGCGCCTGGGCGATTTTGGCTTCCGCGTTGTGTCCGCCGGTGTGCACGCGGCGATCGGCGCCCCTGCCGCGGGCCACGCGATCGACGTGCTCGCGGCGCGCTCCATCGACCTGCGCGGCCACCGCGCGCGGGCCGCCATTCCCGAGGAGATCGCGCGCCTCGACCGGGTTTACTGCCTGACGCGGGCCCACGTGGAAGCGCTGGTCATGGGGCTGCCCCCGGGCCGCGCCGGCCACGTGGTGCTGCTCGACCCCGACGGACGGGATGTGCCGGACCCGGTCGGCGGTTCCAAAGCCGATTACGAGCGCTGCGCCGACGCGCTGACCACGGCCATCGCACAGCGCGCCGACGACTGGTGCTGACGGCCGCCGCGGCTGGCGCCCCACGCGCAGCAGGCCGCGCGCCGAGTTCAGCTTTCCTTCTCGGCCGCTCGCAAAAGGTCCCAGGCGGCCTGACCGTCCGCCGCGGCGAGCAGCGCCTCGCGCACTTCCTCGCGCCCCAGGGTCCGGGCGGTGTCCGCAAGGGTGCGGATGTGGAGCAGCTTTTGGCTGCGCGGGATGAGCAGCAGGACGATCAACTGGGTCGGGCGTGCGTCGATGCTTTCGAACTGCAGCCCGCCTGCGCTGCGGACGACACCGAGCGCCCCCACCACCCCGTCCAAGCGATCGACGGCGGCGTGCGGGATCGCGATGCCGCGCTCCATGCCCGTCGACATGCTGCGTTCGCGCGCGAGCACGAGGTCACACAATTCCTCGTAGCGCTCCTTGGGGACACGCCCCGTCGCGACGAGGCGGCCGACCAGTTGCTCGATGGCGTCCCACTTGTCGCGCGCCTCAAGGGGCAGGACACACTCCGCGGGGCGCAGGAGTTCGAACAGCTTCACGTCAGCGGCGCCCGCCCGGGCGGATCCCGATGGCACGTGCGATGGGGATCGCGGCAAGACCCACCAACCCACTGAAGAGGGCACCCATCTTCGCTTGACCTTGGAGCTGGGGGTCAACGAACGCCGCGGTGGCGACAAACAGCGCCACTGTGAGGCCGAGAGCGGCCACGAACCCCGCCATGATCGCGTCCTTGAGGGTCATCCCGGTGGGCAGCGGGAATCCGATCTTCGTGCCGATGAACGCAAGGCCGCCGATTCCGATCGTCTTGCCGACCACCAGCGAGCCGAGGATCAGCCACGTCATCGCGCCAATCGACGCAAACTCGACCCCGGCGTTCGCGAACGCGAAGAAAAACAGGCCGAAGTCGACGAATGCTTTGAGCTGGTGCTCGAACGCGTCAAGGGGCGAGTGGTGCGGGTGAGGCACGGGAACGGGCGGATTCTTCGCACCCAGGGGCACGTCGATGGCGCTGACGGGTTTGGGCCCTGGGAGGAACGGGATGATGAACACCAGCGCCAGGGCCGGGTGCATGTTCGCAAGGAGCAGGCCGGACCACGCGAGGGGGCCGCCGATTGCGACGTAGGGAATCCAGCTCGACACCCCCATCCGGCGCAGGATGAAAGCCGCGCCCATGCCCCCCACCGAAAGCAGGAGCCAGGCGGGGTTCGCCGGGTGCAGGGGGTCCCCGTAGAAAATCGCGATGATCACGAGGCCGATCGCGTCGTCCACGACCGCAAGCAGCAGCAGGAAGTTGATGGCCGGGTGCCCCGCTCCAAACACGGCGCGCGCGACCAGCCACGCAAGGGCGATGTCGGTCGCCGTCGGAACGCCCCAGCCGCGGGCGACGTCCTTGAGGGGATGCAGCAGCCCCCCCCCGTTCGTCCCGAACACCCCCGATGAGTGCAGGCCGTAGAGCACCGCAAAGAAGAAGGCCACCGGCCCGACGACCCCGCCGAGGGTGGCAAACAGCGGATTGAGCGCTTTGCGGAAGGGGTTGAGCGAGCCCCCGGGCAGGGCGGCAGTGGTGATCTCCTTTGCGGCGACCCCGAAGAAGAACACCATGAAGATGTCGTTGATCAGGAAGTGAAAGTCGACCTTATGGCCAAAAATTGCGAAGTCCCCGAGCAGCTTCCAGTGGACGAGGTCGTGGTAGGCGTGGGGCGCGACGTTGGCGAACACCAACGCGGCGACCACCCCCAACATGAGGGGGAGGGAAACCTCGCGAGCCCGGGTCAGGAGGGACTTGGGTGCGCCGTGGGAAGCAGCGTCGGACGCCATCGAGTTGAGGGGTTCGGTTCGTGCCCGGCGCGGGGCGCTGAGCGGGGGGGACGTCCCGCACGGATGCCAGGGCAACCCTGAGCGGGGTGGCGCCGGCCCGCGCGCGGGTCAGGGTGGTTCGAGGGGCCGTAGCCGGGGGGATCGGCCGTGGGCGGGCCCAGCGCCGGACACTACCCATTGGTCGCGTCCAGGGACAAGCACGGCCGCTCGCAGTGAGACTCGGACCGGGAAGAACGTCCCCGCTCCGTCGTCCTTATCGACGGTCCCCTTTGCTCGCACACGAGCAGATCCGAGTATTCGCGTTAGCGGCGGCGCGGCCTCCGGTCCCGCGCGTTGCTCCGGGCGCCGGAAGGCCACTCCTTCGGCGTGGGTCAACCGCGCGCCCTGGGCTAGAGTGCCCGCCCCCGAGAGGTTTCGCTCCCCCAGCGGGCGACTGTGCCCCCCCTGGCAGGCGACCACACGCTGTGGACCCGCGAAGTCCGCTTCCCGACGCTCACACCCGGCCTCCGCCCCCCCCACCCACTGCCCATGACGCTCCGCCAGATCTGCACCGCGCCCACGAATGCACTGGGGCCCCTTGTCGCATTCGGGCGCTTCGCCGCCTTGGGCCTCGCCGCCCTAGCGCTGTTCGCGGCTGGCTCCGCGAATGCGGCCGCGCCGCCCTGGCAGGACGCCCGCCCGGCTGCGGCCGGGGCCGCGCAGGAAGTGCCGCGGATCCAGGATGAGGGCGGTGTTTACGTCCTCAACTTCGCCGAGGAGCAGGGCCGCGGCATGAAGTTGATCGAGTTCGTCAAGCGTTGCCAGGAGGTTACCGGACTGAACCTGATCGTGCCCAAGGAGTCCCAGGGCGTCATGGCCCAGGAAGAACTCCAGATGCTCGGCCCGAAGCGTGTGCCCAAGGAGGACTTCTACAGCTTCTTCCAGATCATCATGTTCATCCACGACTTCGCCTGCGTCGAAGTCGGCCCGCCGGGACTGAGCGTCATCGTCATCCAAAACCTCAACCAGCAGCGCCAGCCGGGCAACATCAAACAGCGCGCGGTCTACGTCGCGCCCGAGGACCTCGACCGCTACGCGGACCAGCCCGCGACGCTGATCACGACCGTCATCAACCTGCCCAACGTCGAAGTGCGCGCGCTTTCGAACTCCCTGCGCGCGCTGCTGACGGACAACAACACGCAGAATATGCTGCCCGCGGGAAGCAGCAACTCCATCGTCCTGACGGGTTTTGGCAGCAACATCGTGCAGCTCGCCAGCTTGCTGAAGCTGATCGACGCCGCGTCCGCGGTCGAAACCGCGCGCGCACCGGTGTTCGACCGCGTCCCGCTCGAGTTTGCATCCGCCCAGGACGTCGCGAACATCATTACTGAGCTGCTGCAAGCCAAGCAGCAGGCCCAGATGCGCCTCAATCAACCGCGGGCGGTCGAGGGTGGCATGGTCGACCCGGCCCGCGCGCAGATCGAGTCCAAGATCATCGTCGATGCACGCACCAACTCGTTGATCGTCATGGCGCTGCCCGAGGAGCTGCCTGACCTCAAGGACCTGATCGCGCGCATCGACACGGAGGTCATCGAGCCCGAGCGCAACTACCACGTCTACGCGCTGGAAAACGTGGGCTCCGAAGAGTTGGCCGAAACGCTCACGACGTTCCTATCCGAAGCCCGCGCGGTGACCGCCAGTTCCGGCGGAACGGGGGGCCGGGCGCCGGCTGCCGCCGGACAAGCCTCCGGCACGGGCGGTGGATCCACAGACGAGGTCGTCGTCGTCGCGGAGCCCTCGACCAACTCGCTCCTGATCGCCGCCAACAAAACACGCTACTCCGAGGTCATCGACCTCGTGCGGCTCTTGGACAAACGTCAGGACCAGGTGCTGATCGAAACGGCGCTGATCGAACTGACCGGCAACGACTTCCGCGACATCGGCGTGGAACTCGGCCTCGCCGACATCCCCGGCGTGGGGTCGACCGGGGGCTTCGGCCTGACGTCCTTCGGGCTCTCCACCCTGGAAGACCTGGACGGCGACGGTGTGCCGGACGCGCGCGTGCCCGGCTTCGCGGAAGGCATCACCGCGGGCATCCTCGATGGCGACAACTTCTCGCTCCCGTTCCTCGTGCGCCTCTTCCAGCGCGTGGACTCGGCCAACGTGCTTTCGGTGCCCTCGATCTTGGTCAACAACAACGGTTCGGCGACGGTTTCGACGGTGGACGAGCAGCCGACCACGACGGTGACTGCCTTCGGCGGCGCCGGCGGCGGCCAGACCCAGGAGAACTTCAACGGGTACCAGGAGGCGGGCATCAGCTTGACCATCTCCCCGTCCATCAGCGCGTCGCGCTACCTGCGCTTGCAGATCTCCCTCGAAGTTTCGAATTTCCTCGGCGAACAGGTGGGCTCGATCCCGCCTGCGCGCGTCACGCGCCGCATCGACACGGTCGTGAACGTGCCCGACGGCGATACGATGGTCGTCGGCGGTGTGATCACGAACAACAGCACGGAAACCCGCCGCAAGACACCGTTCCTGGGCGATATCCCGCTGATCAAGCACCTGTTCCAGCGCAGCGTCGATTCGGAGCAGCGCCGCACGCTGTACTTCTTCGTGACGCCGCACATCATGGCGGACCGCGACTTCGCGGACCTGGCGGAGCTCAGCTACCGCAAGAAGCTCGACGCGTCGAGCGTCATCGGAGCCGAGCGTGTGCGGGTCATCGACCCGGACTTCGGCCAGCGGGACGTGGAACCGGAGTTGGAAGCGTTCGAAACTCCGCTCTACTCCCCGCCCGAAAGCGGCCAGGTGGACGCCGGAGACGTCGGGCTCGACGATCCGGTGCGACGCGCGGAGCTCCTGCGCAATGCGCGCGAGCGCAGCCAAGGCGGGCTCCCCGCCGGCAACGGCGCCGCTCCCGTGGAGCCGACCCAGACTTCGCCCGAAGCCCTGCCCGCGCCGCAGGAAGACGTGCAGGACCTGCCGGAGACCCAACCCGAGCCCGCGCCGGAGGCTCAACCTGCAGACCAGCCGGCGCAGGGCCAACCGCGATGAGCACCGCCGCCGAATTGCTGCTTGAAGCGGGGTTGACCCGTGAGCGCCTGGAGGAATGCCGCCGCGCCGCAGCCTCCACCGGGGAATCCTTAGATCGTGTCCTGATCCAAAAGGACTTCCTGTCCGAGAACGTCGTGCTCGACATCTACGCGCGACTGCTCGGGTACGAGTTTCGCCCGACACTCGACGGTGTGCGCGTGCCGCCGAACTTCGTCAACCAGATCCCGGTCCAGTTCTCGCGCAACTACAGCCTCGTCGCGCTTGAGCCGACCGCGGACGGCGCGATGCGGGTGGCCACCGCGCATCCCTTCGACCTCAACCCGATGGACGATCTTGCGTCCATGCTCGGGGTCGAGATCGAACCCGTGCTCGCCCCCCGCCAGGAGATCAACACGCTGATCGCGCGCGCGTACCGCCACAAGGCGGACGGTGTCGACGAAGCGCTGGCGGACGTCGCCGAGGACGGGGACATCGCGGGGCTCGCCAAGGTGCTCGACGACGCCGAGGACGTGCTGGACGTCTCGAACAAGGCGCCCATCATCAAACTCGTCAATACGATCCTGTTCCAGTCGCTGAAGATGCGCGCGTCGGACGTGCACTTCCACCCGTATCAGGACCGCACCCAGGTGCGCTTTCGCATCGACGGCATCTTGTACGACATGGATTCCATCCCGCGCAAGGCGCACGAGGCCATCATCAGCCGCGTCAAGGTGATGGGCAAGATGGACATCGCCGAGCGGCGCCTCCCCCAGGACGGCCGCGCGTCGATCCGCTTGGGCGAAGGCGAGGTCGACGTGCGCATCAGCTCGGTCCCGACCAGTTTGGGCGAGCGCATCGTCATGCGTCTGCTCGACAAGACGGCGCGGGTCTACACGATGGGCGAGATCGGCCTCGACCTGCGCAACCAGGCGATCCTAAAGGAATACCTCAGCTGGACGAGTGGCATCGTGCTGGTCACGGGCCCGACGGGCTCCGGCAAAACGACCACGCTCTACGCGGGTCTGACCGAGGTCGACACGACCCAAAAGAACGTCCTCACCATCGAGGACCCGGTCGAATACTCGCTGCCCGGCATCAGCCAGGTGCAGGTCGCGGTGAAGAAGGGCCTGACGTTTGCGTCGGGCCTGCGCTCGTTCCTGCGCCAGGACCCGGACGTGATGATGGTCGGCGAGATCCGCGACCTTGAAACCGCCGAGGTCGCTATCCGCGCCGCGCTCACGGGCCACCTCGTTCTTTCTACGGTCCACACCAACGACGCCGCGAGCACGATCACGCGCATGGTCGACCAGGGCGTCGAACCGTACCTGGTCGCAAGTTCGCTGATCCTCGTGATCGCCCAGCGCCTCGTGCGCACGATCTGCCCCCACTGCCGGGCCCTGCACCCGATCACGCCCGAGTGGACAGCCAAACTGAAGAAGCTCAATCTCACGGCCGAAGACATCGGCGGCGAAATCTCCTTCGGCGACGGCTGCGACGAGTGTTTCCACACCGGCTACAGCGGCCGGACGGCGATCTACGAGTTCCTCCCGGTCGACGAAGTACTGCGCACACAGATCATGGAAGGCGCAACTGCCAGCCAGATGCAGCGCAGCGCCATCGAACGGGGCATGGTGACCCTGCGCATGGATGGCAGCGACAAGATCCGCCGCCGCGTGACCACCCCGGACGAAGTCCTGCGCATCACGCAGGTGGAGATGGTGTGATCCCCAGCGCGTGCGTTACCACACTGCTTCACTGCGGGTTCTGTGCCCGCGGAGCGCGCCGTGCCGATCTTTGAGTACAAGGCATACGCCCCCGGCGGCGCCACGCGCACGGGGGTCGTCGACGCGGACACACCGCGCGATGCCCGTCAACGCCTACGCAAGGACAACCTGCTCGTCTCCGAGCTGCGCGAGGTGGCCCGCAAGGGCAAGAGCGCGAACCTGAACGCGTCCAAAGTGGGCGCGCCCAAGCCGCGCAAGAGCGCGTTCGCAAAGCTGGCGGAGATGCGCAGCCGCGGCCAGAACGGGCCGACCGGCCGCGACGTCGAACTCGTCGGCGCCATCACTCGCCAGCTCGCCACACTGCTCGGCGCGGGCATCCCGCTCACCGAGGCGCTGCGGGCGATCATCGAGCAAGCGGACGTACGCCGAATCGAGACCCTGTTCCGCGAGATCCGCGAACGCATTACCCAGGGCACGTCCCTTGGGGACGCGCTGGGTGAACACCCGACGCTGTTTTCGGACATGTACGTCAACATGGTCCGCGCGGGCGAAGCGACGGGCCAGGTGGACGGTGTGCTTGCGCGCCTCGCAGACTTCCTCAACCAGCAGCGCGCGCTGCAGCGCAAGGTCGTGTCCGCGCTGACCTATCCGCTGCTGATGGTCTCCCTGGGTGTCGTCGTCGTGGGTGTGCTGATGACCCTGGTGGTACCGAAGATCACCGGCATGCTCGAGGACACCGGTCAGGAGCTTCCGCTCCCCACCCAGATCCTGATGTCCACCTCCAAGGTGTTCCAGGACTACTGGTGGGCTGGCTTCCTCGCCGTAGCGTTCGTTTCCTGGGCGATCGGCCGCTGGTACCGCACCCCGGGGGGCCGACTGTTCCTCGACCGCTTCAGCCTGCGTGTGCCGATCATGGGCGAGTTGCTGCGCAAACGGGCGATTTCGCGCTTCGCGCGGACGCTGGCAACGTTGCTGTCGTCGGGTGTTCCCGCCGTGCAAGCGCTCGAGATCACGCGCAACGTCGTGGGCAACCAGATCATCGCCAACGCTTGCGAAACCGTCCGTGTGAAGATCCTCGAAGGCGCGGACTTCGCCACTCCCCTTCGTCAGACCGGTGTATTCCCCTCCGTGGTGGGTTATATGGTCAGCGTTGGCGAGCAGTCCGGCGAGCTCGAGGTGATGCTCGACCGCATCGCCGACGCGTACGACGAGGAAATCGAAGTCGTGACCGAGCGCGCCACTTCGGTGCTCGAGCCGATCATGATCGTGTTCCTCGCCGTCATCGTCGGATACATCGTGATTTCGATCATCCTCCCCATCCTCCAGGTGGGCGCCATCGGCTGAGACCAGGACCGCCCGCGCGCGCCGCGGGCCAGCTTCTAGAAGCCCCTCGCACCATGAACCTACCCCACGCCATGAACATCCAAGTTGCCGCGCGCGGCGGTCGCCGCGGCGGTTTTTCGCTCGCCGAACTGATGGTGGTAATCGTCATCATCGGACTGCTCGCCACACTGGTCATGCCCAACGTCATCGGCGCGCTCTTCAAGGGCCAGCGTGGCAAGATGAAGGCGGACATCTCCCAGCTCGTGATGGCAGTCGATAACTTCTACATCGATAAAGCCCGTTACCCCCAGTCGCTCGAGGAGCTGGTCACCAGCGAGCCGAACTACCTGAACAGCTCGCGCGTGCCGAACGATCCCTGGAAAAACCCCTACCAGTTCGAGCCGCCGGTGTCGGGCCAGAAGTACCGCATCTACTCCTTCGGCCGCGACGGTCAACCCGGCGGCGAAAGCGAGGACGAGGACTACGACAACACGATGCTCCAGGATTGACCCGTGAACGTCGACACGAGCCCATACCGCGACATCCGTTCGACACGCAGCGCAGCGGCCGCCACGGGTGAGCCGGTGCGCGCGCGCGCGGGGTTCTCGCTCGTCGAGCTGCTTGTCGCCCTCGTCATCCTCGGGTTGGTCGCGGGTGTCGTCAGCGTGGCCTGGGATTCGATTCTTCCGGGAACGCGGCTTGAATCCGACGTCCGTGGACTCTCCGCGCGCTTGCACGGGACGCGCTCGGACGCGATCGCCAGGAACGCGGAGTTCTGGCTGCTCTACGACGTCGAGGCCCACGAGTACTGGGTGCAAGCGCCGTACGACGAAGAAGGCAGGATCGTGCTCGACCCCCGCGACGGGGTACGACTGCACAGCACGCGGCTGCGCGACGGAGTGCGTTTTACGGAGATCACTATCGACGGCCGCACCTACCGCGACAACGTCGGGGGTTTTCCGTTCGTGCGCTTCGACTCCCTGGGTGCGTCGAACGACCACACGGTTGTGCTCTACCAGGAGCGCTACGACCGCTATTTCACGGTCGAGGTGCTCGGCTTGACGGGCCAGATCCGCTTCCACAAGGGGCTGTACGTCCCCGAGCCGCCCAAGGACGTGGACTTCCAATGACACTCCCGATCAAGCCTATCGTCCGACCGCTGCGCTGCTTGGGTCTCGCCGCACGCCCGCGCTCGGGCTTCACTCTCGCGGAAGTGGCGGTGACGATCGTCATTGTCGGGATCGCGGTCGTGATGATGCTGCAGAGCCTCAACCGCGCGAAGCTCGAGTCGGCGCACACCCGCAACACGAAACTCGCGCGCGAGCTTGGGCTTCTGACCCTTGGGCAAATCGAGTCAGGCCTCTTTCGGGACGATCTCGGGCGCGGCCTCATCGGGAGCTACTCCGACGAGGGTTACCCGATGTTCGGCTACGAGGTGATCTCCGGCGACGAGGTCTTCCTGGAGTCGACCGGCCCCGACGACGGGCGCTTCGACACCTTCGAAGACCGTCGGCTGAAGGCCGATGAGGCCGCCCGCGACGCGGGCACCGACGAAGACGAGGAGATGCGCGAGCCTTACGAACGTGTGCGCGTGAAGGTCACGTGGCAGTTGGCCGTGCAGGACCTTCCGACGGAACTCGTCCTTGAGCGCTGGATTCCCTGGGATCAGGCCTACGGACCCGCGGAAGAAGAAGCGGGCGGGGCGCGATGAAGTTCCGCAGCCCACTGCGGCGTGTCGCGAGCGCGCGCAAAGACGCGGGTTTTTCGCTCGTCGAGATCCTCGTGGTCATGCTGATCATGTCCGGAATCCTCGTGACGATCACGCAACTGCTCAACGGCGCCAGGACGACCCGCGACCAGATCCACAACATTCAGGAGACCCAGTTGGCGGGCCCCGCGATCCTCGACCGCGTCGAGCGCGACCTGCGCGGCCTCTTCACCTACGACCGCAACCCGTTCGAACTCCTGCGAGTTCGCGACCGCGTGAGCGCGGGATTGGACGCGGACAGTCTCGAGTTCGTCACGGCAAACACGGCCTTGATGGTGACCGAGGACATCGCGCGCCATCAATTCCTGCGACCCGACTACGTGGCCGTGGGATACGTACTCCGGGCCAACCCCGCTCTCGACGATTTCCTCGAGATGTACCGCCGCGAGAGTTTTGGAATCGGCGAGTCGGTCGCCGAGGGCGGCCGCTACGGATTCCTCCACGACCGCATTCGCGGTTTCGACATCAAGGTGTTCGAGGACGACGGCCCCGACGCGGATCCGCTGGACGACTGGTGCGACGGCGACCGCGACCAAAAGGGCCTGCCCGCACGCATCGAGATCACGCTGAGCCTCGAGCTCAGTCCCCGCCTCGTCGAGGAGCAGAGCGCGATCGCGCTGACCGAGCGCCGGCTGCTCCAGTATCGGCGGGTCATCCGCTTCCCCGAAAACCTGCGCCACGGCACGACCGTGCAGCCCGTCGCTCTGATCCCCGACATCCAAAAGCCGGCCGACGGTCCCATCGGGGGCGACGTCGGGGGCGATCCTGGGCAACCCGGCATTCCCGGAGCGCCGGGTCAACCCGGTGGTCCGCCCGCCTTCGGCCCCGATCCCTTCAACCCTTCGTCCGGCGGCGGCGGCGCGATCCCGCCCAATCCCTTCGGGATCGGCGGCGGCTGACGCGGGAGGTAGGCCGCGAGCTAGCCCGGGTTCTTCATCAGGTTTTCGAGCAGACGAGCCCAAGTCGTCGCCTGGTGGTGCTTTGCGGCCGCGGGATCCACAGTCGACCTTGAACAGGTCAACGAGGGACGCCCATGGTCGCAAAGTGCCGCCAAAGGGCGAAAGGCGGCCGAAGACCGCCGGTTGGGCCGTCCGATCGCAAAGCTGGTGGACAACTCGGGCTAGGCGGTCAAAGGGCGGCCGAGGACCTTCGCGCCGCCCGTGTACGGCTGCAGC
>JBBRWC010000037.1:0-33002 GCA_038246255.1 Planctomycetota bacterium | reverse complement strand
TACGGGCCAGGCTAGGGGCCAAGCGCTTAGGGGCGCTTCAATGGGGCCGCGTCCTTTTGGACGCGGAGGGAGCGTGGGCAAGCTCACAGTAGCGAACCAGGCCCGGCGTCAATGGGGCCGCGTCCTTTTGGACGCGGAGGGGAACACCCAGCCGTGCAGGTAGGTGTGTATCTCCACCGCTTCAATGGGGCCGCGTCCTTTTGGACGCGGAGGGGGCGGGTGCCGCAAGTGGCCAGGATAGCAGTACTTGCGACGCCCGTTGCGAGCGCTCGGTCGGCGCGGGCGTCGCGCGCGGGTGCGCCGGGCGGTGCGGGGCTCTAACTGCCTTGTTGTCAAGGACTTGCGGCTGCGAGCGCTGCCTGGGGAAAACGCCAGCACCCGAGCGCTCGCAGCGGGGTGCGGCGGCGGGGCTGTAGCGAGGGCGGTCAGAATACCACGACATCTTCGACGGGCGGCGGGGTCGAGCGGCCCAGCACTTGGATTCGGCGCCGGGCGCGTTTGCTCGCCGGGCCAAGTTCAATGATAAGCACCTGGTCGCTCTTGTGGTTCAAGATTTTGTGCAGTTCCGCGGTCATCAGCTCCCGCTCGATGGGTGAAAGCACACAGCTAAAAACCGAGAGCTGCAACGGGTCTCCAAAACCCCGCATCTTCTTGTAGATGCGCCGCAGCCGCTTCGCGTCGGCAATGTCGTAGGTCACGATGAATCGGCTGCGGGTGCTCATCGGGTGCGGAATCCAGGGTACTCCGGCAGCTCTGCGCAAAGGTGGCGGGCAAGCAAACGGGCTTGGACCTCGAGCAAGCGCCGGTACGAGATGCGGTAACCGAAGATCGGATGGGTGACGAGGTGGGCCATGCGGCGTTCGTAGGCGCGGAAGAACTTCTTGCGCCCCTCGGGTGTCAGCGAGACGGCTCCACCGCGGCTCAAGAAGTGCGACGCCTGCACCTCGCCGTTGTTCACGAGCTGCAGCACCACCGAATCGGCGATGAGCGGCCGGAACTCTTCCATGAGGTCCAAGGCGAGCGGCGCTCGGCCAAAGCGGGGGCGGTGCAAAAACCCGAAGAACGGATCAAGTCCGACGGCGAGCAGGGTCACCGTGAAATCCTTCGCGAGAATTGCATAGGCAAGCGAGAGGAGCGCGTTGATGGGGTCCTTGGGCGGACGGCGGTTGCGGCCTTGGAAGTCAAAGCCCGACGTTTCCGCCCCGGCTCGGAGCATGCGCGGGAAGTGCTCGAAGTAGTGGCGCGCGCCGAGACCCTCGAAGCCCAACAACTGGGCGACGTCGTCCGCACGGGTGGCACGATCGGCCAAGCGCTCGAGTTCTACGAGCGCCTGCGGGGGGACGCCTTCTGCGTTTCGTCGCAGCAGCGTCCGCTGGTTCAGCAGCTTGCGTTGGACGAGGCCCCGCGCGATCGTCAGCGAGGCCGCGGCGTCGGAAGCCGTGCGGTACTGGTGGAGGCGCAGGTCGGCATTGCGATTGCCGATTCCATGGCTGATGCCGTGGAACCATGCACCCATGCTGAAGTGACAGACGGGAATGCCGCGGTCGAAGAGCGCTGCGAACGCTTGCGCCGTGACCTGCACGGAGCCAAACAGGCAAAGCTGCGAAATATCCAACAGCCGCACACGTTGACGAACGCCGTCGGCGTCCTTGAACTCGAGCTCCTCGCCGCGCTTTCCAACGTAGGCTCCCTGCGTCTGGACGTAAACCGGGAGAGCGTCGTCCCGGGCGGGCGAAAGTCGGCGCACTTCGGTTTCCGCGGACGCGGACGACAGGGCGCGCACTTCGTCGGGCAGACAGATGCCAACTAAGGAGCAGCGCGGACACTTGGGGCTGTCGATCAGCGGCTCGGGCGGATGCGCGGATGCTGCGACGGCGCGGGCGGCCGCAAGCGCCGCATGCACCTCGCGTTCGAGCCGCTCATCGACGTGCACGGTCACCCGCGTGCGCGAAGCGGCGTAGTACAGCACCGCTTCATTGCACCGATACCCGTGGGCACGCAGCAGGAGCGCCTGGGCGCCGACCTGGATCCGGTCCGCATCCCAGGCACCTTGCTCGGGAGCCCGTCCCTTTTTGTAGTCGACGGGCCGAACGCTCCCGTCGGCGGCCTCCGCGAGGTCCAGCTTGGCGATCAGCCCTAACTCTTCGCTGGAAAGCTCCAAGGAGCGCGCGACGGCGGTGGAATCATCCATGTCGCCGTTTGCCAAAGCCTCGGGCGAAGGCAACTCGCCCGTCTCTTGATCCACCCGGCGATGCACAAATCGGCCGGCCACCGTGTCCGCGCTCTCGGCCCACTCCCCCTGCACCCATTCGAGGTGAAACAACCTCGGGCAGTACACGAACTCATTGAGCATCCGCGCGGGAAGGAGCGCAGGCGTATCCGAATGACCCGGGTGGAGCGGTCCTTGATTCACGATTACTCCGGATAGGGCAGCGTCGGGTCAAGGGGTGTGGATGTCGGTGGCTGCCAGTTTGGACATGCGTCTTTCGGCGGGTCCCCTTGCGGCCTTGAGCCGTTTCGTTATCCTCAGGTTCGCCACGAACAATTTCCCAGCCCGGAGCTCTCCATGTTCGCCGTTTATATGCTCGCCGTCTCGCTCGCGTTGAATCAGTCGGGTGCTGGCACGGGGGCCCTCCCCTGCACGGGGGATTGGGTGCCCGGGTTTGGGGCTACGCCGGGTGTCGAGGGGCCGGTGAATGCCGTTCTCGACCTCGATGGGGACACGTTGGTTGGGGGCGTTTTTGCGAGCGCGGGGGGTGTGCCCGTCAGCAACGTCGCGCGCTTTGATGGGCAGCAGTGGCATCCGCTCGGCTTGGGGCTGGGCGCGGAAGTGCGGGCGTTGGCGGTTTTTGGTGCGCCCGGCAATCAGCGCGTCCTTGCGGGCGGCATCGCGGCCGCGCTGCCTGGAAGCACCGGCCCGTTCAGTTCCGTCGCCGAGTTCAACGGGGAGCAGTGGGTCGCGTCCGCGGGTGGTTTTGGCGGCGTCACGGTCGACTTCGAGCTGCGCACGATCGGGTCGACCGAGGACTTGCTCGCGCTCAACCACGTGATCCCGAGCCTGGGTGTGAACGTGTGGCGCGTGGGGACGTACAACGGTTCGAACTGGCAATCCGTTAGCCCGCTGCGACCCGGTATCCCGCAGCGCATCGTGGTGAACGACGACGGCAGCGGTCCGCGCATCTACGTGACGGGGGGCAACCTCGTCGGCGCCGACGGTGTGCCGCGCAACATGGTGGTGTGGGATGGCGCCGCTTGGCAGGCGACCGCGCCGAACGCACCCCTTGGCGCCATCACGGCGATCACCAGCTTCGATTGGGGGCAAGGGCCGCGTCTTACCGCGGTCGGCGTGATGCCGGGTGTCACGCCGGCGACCCTCGGATTGGGTCGACTGGAAGGCAATCAGTGGATCTACACACCCATCGCGCCGCAGAGTTCCCCGACGGCCCTCGTGGCCGGCCTCGCTCCCGCGCAACTGCAACCGGGTGGTCCCGTGGAGCTGTTCGGAATGGGCAGTTTGCCGCTCGGCGGCCCGAATCCCAGTGCGGTGTTCCGCTGGGACAACGGCGCATTCGTGAGTGTGCTCAACGGAGCCGGAGCGCCAGGCACCGTCCAGAACCAACGCACGCTAGAGCGCGGTATCGGCGCGGGCGGCGATCGCCTGCTCGTGGGTGGTTTTGCCATCGATTACGTCGGGCCGAGCGTGCGGAACGTGGCCAGCATCTCGGCACAGGGCGTGGACGCGCTCGGCGAAGGATTGCGTGGACCGATCTTTGACACGGCGCAGCGGATGACCGCGAACGGGCCCGAGCTGTACGTCGTTGGCGGGCCGCTGGCGATCGGCTCCACGCCGCTCGGCCAAGTGGCGCGCTACGTGGATGGTGAATGGCAGTCGCAGGCGGCGCTGGGTGCGGCTTCGGGCCTTTACGAGCGGCTGCTGGTCGACACAGAATCTCCGACGTCCGACGTCTACGCGGCGGGCCAGGTGGTGGGTCGATTCGATGGCACGGCGTGGACCCAGCTCGGCGGTTCGTTCGGGATCCAGCGTGTGTCCGCGCTCGAGTTCTTCGAGCCGCAAGGCGGCACGCGCCAACTGTTCATGGGGCTGCGGCCGTTTGCTCCGACCCTCGTCCTGTCGCCGTACCTGCAGCGTTTCGACGGTGCCGTCTGGCAGCCCGTGTTCGCCGGGGCCAACGGCGCCGTGAACGCGCTGCGTGTCTTCGACGAGGGTTCGGGCCCCGCGCTCTATGTGGGCGGTGATTTCACGCAGATCGACGGTCAGTCGGCGCGTTACCTGGTGCGCTACGACGGCACAAGCTGGACGGAAGTCGGCGCGAACCTCGGTGGACCCGTGCGCTCCATCGCGATCTACGACTCGGGATCGGGCCCGCGGTTGCACGTCGCGGGCGCGTTCGTCGTTGCGGATGGGGCCGTCGTCAACGGAGTGGCGCGGCTCGACGGCGCAAGCTGGTCGGGGCTCGCCGGTGGAGTGGAAGGGGACGTGCGGACGCTGAGCGTGCACGCGAGCCCCGCGGGTCCGCTGCTGATCGCGGCCGGCGTTTTCCTGCCTCCCGGCGGGCAAGTGGCGACGGGACTCGCGCACTGGAACGGCGAGCAATGGACGATGGTGCCCGAGCCCATCTCCGGCGGGTGGATCGCGACCGCGCGCAGCTATGTGTGGCCCGGCGACCTGCAACCGACGCTGCACCTAGGCGGCGCATTCACCGCGCTCGGCCCGAATGGCGACAGCTACTTCACGCGTTGGGGCTGCCCGGAGCAAAGCTCGCTCGTGAACCCCATCGCGAGCTGCGAACCGTCGGCCGTCGGCCTGTCCAGCAGTGCGTCGTTCGTGCCGCTTGGCGGTGACCTGCCGCTGTTTGTGTCCGGCGGCAGCGGTGTGGCGCTCGTGATGCTTGGCTTTGAGTTCCAAGGGGGCGGTGGCTGCGGTCTCGCCCTACCCGGCATCGGCGAGCTGTGGCTCGACCCCGCCCAGGCCATCATTCCGGTGGCGATCGGTCCGCTCACGCTGGGCAGCTTCGACGCGGCGCTGACCGTGCCGTCCACGCCCGGATTGCTCGGGGCGGAAGTGGCGCTGCAAGCGGCGGCGCTCGACGGAGTTGGCACTACCTTGAGCAACGCGCTGTCCGTGGTGCTGGGGCCGTGAGCGCGGCGGGTGCGGGGAGTATGCCGCGCGGATGATCGGAAATGATCGTTTTCTGGCCATTGGGGCTAGAAAACGATCATATTTGATCGTCATCGCTTCCTGCGGCCCTCAAGTGATCGAAAATGAGCGATTTTTGGCGTCTTTGGCCTAGAATCGATCGATAATAATCGGGTGAAGATCCAAAACTTGACCACCCCTGCGGCGATGCTCGGAGAGCTTGGGCGGCGGTTGGAGCTGGCCCGGCGGCAGCGGGGGTTCTCCCAGGAGGAGCTCGCTCAGCGGGCCGGGGTGGGTGTGGCCACCCTGCGGCGGATCGAGGACGGCAAGGACGCGCGGCTTGGGTCCTGGTTGCGGCTCTTCGCGGCCCTCGATCTGGTGACGGCGGTGGAATTGTTGTTGCCGGAAGAGCAGCGCTCGCCCATGGCCGACGTGCGCGGTAAGCGGCGGCGGCGCCCGGGGCAACCGGCGGACGGCGCGGACTTCGTGTGGGGGGATGAGCGCGGATGACCACAGCCACCGTCAGGTTGTGGGGCACGGCGATCGGCTATGTGTCGATGGATGTCGGCGAGCCGTTCGCGCGCTTTGAGTACGACCCGGAGTTCGCCGACAGGGGTGTCGAGTTGGCGCCGCTCGTGATGCTTCTCGAAAAGGGCCGCATCTATCGCTTCCCCCAACTCGCGCCGCGCAGCTTCCACGGCCTGCCGGGGTTGCTGGCGGACAGTTTGCCGGACCGCTACGGGCATCGGTTGATCGATGTCTGGCTCGCGCGCACCGGGCGGCGGCGCGAGGACTTCAACGCCGTTGACCGCCTGTGTTACACGGGCACACGCGGGATGGGCGCGCTCGAGTTCGAGCCCGCCATCGGGCCCGCCGAGCGCGCGGACCGGCCGCTTGAGGTGGCGCAACTCGTTGAACTGGCGGCGCTGGCGTTTGCCGAAAAAGAAAGCCTGTCCGTGAAGCTGGATGGGGCCGACGGCGATCGCGCGTTGGCGGACATCCTCAGCGTCGGCACGTCGGCCGGTGGCGCGCGCGCAAAAGCGGTGATTGCATTCGATCCGCGCACCAAGGATGTGCGCTCGGGGCAAACCCGTTTGCGGCCCGGTTTTGAGCACTGGTTGATCAAGTTCGACGGCGTCAACTTCAGCGGCGACTGGGGTGTCGCGGATCCGGCCGGCTTTGGGTTGCTCGAGTATTCCTACGCCCAAAGCGCGAAGGACTGCGGCATCCAGATGGCGGAATGCCGGTTGCTCGAAGAGAACGGGCGTGCGCACTTCATGACACGGCGTTTCGACCGTGATGGGGAGATGGGCAAACACTTCATCCAAAGCTTCGGCGCGCTTGCGCACTTCGACTACTTCGAGAGCGGCGCATATTCGTACGAGCAGCTCTTCGAGACCATGCGGCGCCTCGACGTGCCCAGTGCGGCGTTCGAGCAGCAGTTCCGGCGTGTCGTGTTCAACCTGGTCGGCTGCAACCAGGACGACCACGTGAAAAACTTCGCTTTCCAGATGGACCGCAAGGGCCGCTGGGACCTGACACCCGCCTACGACCTGTGCCACGCCGAGGGCAGCGACTTCACACGCCACCACCAGCTCAGTGTGAATGGCAAAACCCGTGGCTTCGAGCGCGCCGACCTAAGCGCGCTCGCCGAGCACGCGCGCCTGCCACAGGGCCGCGACCGGGCGATCCTCGAGCAGACCCTTGCCGCCTTCGCAGCCTGGCCCGCGCACGCCAAGCAACTCGGAATCCCCCAGCGCCTTCGGGAACACGTGCAACGCACGCTGCGCCTTGCGTGGCCGTAGGTGGCCCCCGGCTCCGCAGCCGGACCCCGCGCGGCAGTTGCGAATCCATCCGCAGTGACGAGTCACTCCGCAGTGAGGAGTCACTCCGCAGTGAGGAGTCAATCCGCAGTGAGGAGTCAATCCGCAGTGAGGAGTCAATCCGCAGTGAGGAGTCAATCCGCAGTGCACGTCCCGCTCCGCAGCGGGCGAGCAGCGCTGGGAGCGCGGGCCTCCAGGCCCGCCGTGGAGCAAGGGGCGCGATCCACAAACACGAGGCGCGCCCCACGGCGGGCCTGGAGGCCCGCGCTCCCAGCGGGCAGAGCCCGCAGAAGAGTGCGGCGTTGCTGCACGGCGGGCCTGGAGGCCCGCGCTCCCAGCGGGCAGAGCCCGCAAAAGAGTGCGGCGTTGATGCGGAACGATGCGGCGCGCATCCAGCCGGCGCGCATCCCGCGGCCCCGGGGTTATTCGTGGCCCAGGAGTGCGGTGAGGATCGCCACCTCGGATTGGATGCGGGGCATGTCCTGGGCGGGGGTTTCGGCGTCGTCGGCTGCGGCGCGCCAGCTTGATAGGGCGGCTTCCAGTTCGCCGGCTGCGGCTTGAGCTTCGTCCAGGAACATCAGGCGTTTGCCCCGCGCGGCGCCCGCCGGCGTCGCGTCGACGGCGGTGCGTGCGTCCGCGAGCGCGGCGATCGGGTCTCCCATAACGATGCGCAGGCTGGATCGCTCCGCCAGCAGGCCTGGGTTGCCCGGTGTTGCGCGGTCGTCGCGGTCGAGGATGACCGCGCGCTCGAACGCAGGCATGGCGCTCGCAAGGCCGGGGCGCGTGCCAGCGGCCAGCTCGCGCGCGATGGCGAGCGCTTCCTCGGCGCGGCCCGACGTCGCAAGGTGGCGCGCGACGGCTTCGCGATCCTCGGGATGCCGCGCGGCCGCGAGGGCTTCCGCGTAAAGCGGCGCCGCGTCGGGCTCGCTCCACCCGGCGAGGGCGCGCAGGCGCTCGATGCTCGCCGCGATGTAGATCGCGGGCGAAATCGGCGCGCCGCCGCGTGTCAAACCGGCGAGCGCAAGGTCGAGCTGCCGCACGGCCTCGCGCGGGTTGTCGCTGCGCGCGAGCACCGTGCCCAGCATCCAACGCTGCGTCGCACCCTCGCGCTGGCGCAACACACTCTCCATCACGTCCCGGGCCTGGTCGTAACGGCCTTGAGCAAACAACAACTGCCCGAGCATGTGCAGCGCGAAATAGGTGTCCTCGGCGACCACGTGGTAACCCGCGAGGCCGCGCGTGAGGTCGTCGACAGCCAACCGCCGACGGCGCGCGGCTTCGACGGGATCCGCAGGGCTGTCGATGCGGGCCTGCGCCGAAATCAGGTACGCCTGGAAACGCTGCTCGGGATTGAGGTCGTCGGCGTTCGCCAGCAGACGCGTCGCGAGCTCGAGCGCGCGGGTGGGATCGAGCGCGAGCTCGGTTCCCGCCTGGTGCAGGAGAAGCTCGGCCTCCGCAGCGTTTTGTCCGCCAAAGCGCGGTGTCATCTCGCGGTACAGCGTCTGTGCCTCATCCGCGCGGCCCGTGTTGAGCAGGAGCCGCCCGAGGGAGCGCACGTTTTCGACCGTCGGCGCGATGGCGAGGCTGCTGCGCAAGGCCGCTTCGGCGTCCTGGGCGCGGTTGAGCGCGAGCAGCGTGCGCGCGCGGTAGAGCTCGACCGAAGGGCTCGCAAAGCCGCGCGCCAGCAAACGGTCGAGCCACGCGAGGTGTTCTTCGGGTGTGACGATCGCGTCGATCAGCTCGAGTTGGTTCACGCGGTAAAGCACGTACGTCGGGTTGGGCAGCAGGTTCTCGATCGCGGGGCTCCAGGTCCATCCCGCGCGCTGAGCCTGCAACTCGGTGGCCGCGCGCAGGGCGGTCGCGGCGCCCTGGGGGTCGAAGTTTGCGGCGCGCGCTTCGCCGAGCAGCGCTTGCGCCGTCGCGCTCTGCGGCGCCAAAGCGATCGCGCGGTCGAGGCTATTTTGGCCCATCGAGTAAAGCAACTCGCC
Organism: Planctomycetota bacterium; assembly: GCA_038246255.1. GTDB lineage: Bacteria > Planctomycetota > UBA1135 > UBA1135 > RI-242. Next base: position 24,033 of record JBBRWC010000037.1, on the reverse strand, counting down.
GAGCAGCAGTCCGCCGAGCTCCGTGTGCGCGCGGGCGCTCTTCGTCGCCGTGTGGTCCGCGACGTGGCGCCACAGCGACGTGGGGTCCTCCCAGTGGCGCGATTCGGCGTTCAGCCACACACCGCTCCCGATCGCAAGCACACCCGCGCCCGCGAGTCCGATGCGGCCCGCCGCGCCAAAAAAAGGCGCCAGGAACAGCGCAAGGAGCGCGCCGGGCAGCAGCAGCAGCCGTGCGGAGAACACTTCGGGCTGCACGAAGAGCGTATTGGATGCGAGCACGAGCACGGCGAGCACCGCGATCGCGAGCGCCCCGCGCGTGCGGCAGCGCGGGAAGAGCCACGCGGCGGCGGCGGCAAGGGCGATCAGCACGACGAGCGCGATCAGGTTCGCGGGCGAAAACGCACTCAACGCGGTGACCTGCGCGGCGCCGTGGTCGGGGCTGCCGCCAAAAATGCGGCTTGCAAGGGGATCGATGCCCACCATCGCGGGGACGCCCGCGGCCGCCATCCGCAAACCGTTGGCGATGCGGTCGAGCGCGCCGAGGTCGGCCAGAGGGTTCACGACGGGATCGATGAGGCCGGGGGCGAAGAGAGCGCCACCCACGGCGAAGCGCAGGCCCGCGGCTACCCCCAGACCGACCACGATCGCGAGCACGGGTGCGACGCGCCCGAGTGCAACACGCAGTCCCTCACCCAGGCCACCGGTGCGCGCGCGCGCGGTCTCGAGCGCCAGCACCACGACGGGCAGCACGAAGGCGATCTCGTGCGCGAGGGCGGCCACAAGTGCGAGGAGCGCGGCGCCGACGACTCCCGCTCCATTGGGACCCGCGTCTTCGCGCCGGCCCCCAAACCAGGCGCACAATGCCGCGAGACTGAGCACCGTGCCCAGTTGCACTGCGATTCCACCGGCGTCGAACAGCACGTCGGCGTGGATCGGAAGGGCGGCGTACAGGAGCCCCGCCGCGATCGCGTGCGGCGCCTTGCGCATCAGCCGCCAGCCGAGCTCGACGACGAGCAACGCCGCGATGGCGTGCAGCGCCAGCGAGAAGAGCTTGAACGGCATCGCGCCGCTGCCAGGTTGGGCGGCGTCGTAGGGTTTACCTGCCACCCACGCGGCGGTGCCGAGCACCGCGCTCGACAGCGGCCGGTAGAAGGGCTGGTCGGCGCGCAGACCACCCCACCAGTCGCTCGCAACCAGTGCGCCGAAACCGCCCTGGCCCGCCGCGATGGACCGCAACTGCGGATGCGTCGCGACGAGGGTTTGCCCGTCGCGGACGAGCGCTCCACCCACGGCGCCGCCGTCCCGTTCGGCCGGTGCATAGAAAAACGGCCACAGCACAAATGCCACGGCCACCAGGGCGACGGCAAATCGCTGCCAGGTCGGGGGTTCGATCGCGGCGGAGGGGGCGCTCGGGGTGATCATGGGGGGGATGGTAGTGCGCTCGGGGGTGGGCGCAAACCGGGGTAGCGGCGCGCGGGGCCCCGAAGGACGGGGGTGGGCGGTCACAGGTTCCGGGTTTGACCGTGGGCCGCGGGAAAGGGGAGCCCCCTGTGGGATCCCAGCGCCAAGGGCAACCGGTTCGGCGCCTTTGGGCGCGCGGGCCCCGCGGGCGGGGAACGCTCGGCGCGGGGCGCTGGGGGCCGTACGCTCGTCGCACCATGCAGGAGTGGACCCATACCCTCGCCGACTGGATCGCGATCGACAGCACGAGCGGGCGCGAGGCCGACTACGGCGAGGCTGTCGCCTGCCACCTTCGCGCGCTTGGCCTCGACGTCGAGCTCCACGCCGTCGCACCCGGCCGCGCCAACGTGCTCGCACGCGCCGGTGCGCCGCGGGTGCTCTTTTGCACACACCTCGACACGGTGCCGCCGTTTTTTGGCCCGCGCATCACGCGCGACGCGGTGCATGGCCGCGGGGCGTGCGACGCAAAGGGCCAGGCGCTCGCGATGGCGATCGCGATCACTCAGCTCGTAAAAAGCGGGCAGCGCGACATCGGGTTGTTGTTGACCGTGGGCGAGGAGGTCGATGGCGCGGGCGCGCAGGCGGCGAGCGCGGCGCTCTGCGCGGGGCGTTTATGCGACGGGCGAGCGCCCGAGCACACGGTCATCGGCGAACCCACGGGGGGGCGCTTCGTCAGCGCGCACAAGGGCATCGTCAAAGCACGGCTCGTCGCCTCGGGCACGTTGTCACACAGTTCCCAACCCGCCGGGCCGTCGGCGGTCCATCGGCTCGTATGTAGCTGCGCGCGGCTCGTGGGAACGAGCTGGGGCGAACACCCGCTGCTCGGATCCGGCAGCATGAATATCGGCACGATCGGCGGTGGGCGCGCGTCCAATGTCGTCGCCGACGCGGCGGAGGCGGACGTGATGGTGCGCGCGGTCGAGCCGCCCGAGCGGGTCATCGATCTCCTGCGCGCTGCGCTCGAGGAGGGTGTCGAGATCGAGCTCGGCGAACACTACGGGCCGGTGGAGTTCCATGTGCCCGAGGGCGAAAAGGCGGTGCCCGTGGCGTTTGCGACGGACGCGCCGTTTCTGGCGAACTTCGGCCGGCGCCTGTTGATCGGCCCCGGTCGCATCGAAGACGCGCACACCGACCACGAGCGCCTCACCACCGTCGATTTCGAATCCGGCGCGCGGCGCTTCGAGGAGCTCGCGCGACGGCTTCTGGGCGCGGGCTGAGGCACGCAGCACCGCGCCGCGAACGAGCACCGCGCCGCGAACGAGCACCGCGCGGCGCTCACCGCGCGGCAAGGTGTTTGAGCACGCGCTCGCACACTTTTTCGACGCTGAGTCCGTGGTGGGCGAGGACTTCGTCTCCAGGTGCGGAGTGGCCGAAGGTGTCCACGCCGATCGCCAGACCGCCCGCGCCGATCCAGCGCTCCCAACCCAGCGTGCGGCCCGCTTCGATCGAGACGCGCGTCGGGACGGCCCGCGGCAGCACGGCGGCGTGGTAACCCGGTTCCTGGGCGGCGAACAGCTCCCAGGACGGCATCGAAACCACGCGCACGTGCACCTCCTGGGCCGCGAGGCGCTCCTGCACGGCGAGTGCGAGCGCGACTTCGGATCCGGTGGCGATCAGAATGGCGCGCGGCTGGCCGTCCTTGGCCTCGCCGACGACGTAGGCGCCGCGACGGACATCGCTCGCATCCCCGGACGAGCGTCGGTCGACGGTCGGCAACTTCTGGCGCGAGAGGACGAGCGCGGTGGGGCCGTCGGTGCGGCGCAGCGCCACGCACCACGCTTCGCGCGTCTCGTTGGCGTCCGCCGGGCGCAATACGACGAGGTCTGGGACGGAGCGCAGGGAGAGCAAGTGCTCAACCGGTTGGTGCGTCGGCCCGTCCTCGCCGACGGCGAGGGAATCGTGGGTGAAGACGAACACGACGGGCAGCTTGCTCATCGCCGCCAAACGAATCGCAGGGCGCATGTAGTCCGAGAAGCAGAAAAACGTCGCCGTGAAGGTGCGTGCGCCCCCGTGGTAGGCGATGCCATTGGCGATCGCGGCCATCGCGTGCTCGCGCACGCCGTAACGCACGTTGCGCCCCTTCCCGGTTTGCCCGTCGAAGTCGCCGCCCTTTGCGATGCTGGTCTTCGTGGATTCAGACAGGTCCGCGTCGCCGCCAAACAGCCAGGGGATGCGGGCCGCGAGCGCGCCGAGCACCGCTCCACCCGAATCGCGGGTCGCTATGGCGCCCTGGGCGGCGGTCCAGTGGGGCAGTTCCTCGTCCCATCCCTTCGGCAGGGTGCCCGCCTGGGCGAGGCTCCACAGCGCGGCGAGCTGCGGGTGCTCGCTCGACCAGGCCGTGTGGCGGCTTTCCCATGCGGCGCGTGTGTCCGCGCCCTTGCTCGCCGCGGCTGCGAAGTGTTTGCGCACATCCTCGGACACCGCGAACGACTGCTGCGGATCGAGCCCGAGGCCGCGCTTGGTCGCGGCGAGTTCATCGGCTCCGAGCGGCGCGCCGTGTGCCTTCGACGAGCCCGCCTTGTTGGGAGCGCCGTAACCGATCGTGGTTTTCACGACGATCATTGACGGGCGTTTTGTTTCCGTGCGCGCCGCTGCTAGGGCCGCCGCGATGCCCTCGAGGTCCGTGTCACCGTCCTTGACCCGTTGCACGTGCCATCCGAGGGCTTCGAAGCGCGCGCCCACGTCCTCCGTGAAAGCCATCGACGTCGGCCCATCGAGGCTGATGTCGTTGGCGTCGTAGAGCGCGATCAACTTGCCGAGCCCGAGGTGGCCCGCGAGGCTCGCCGCTTCGTACGACAGGCCTTCCATCAGGTCGCCGTCGCCCACGAGAACCCACGTGTGGTGGTCGACGACGGTGTGGCCCTCGCGGTTGAACAGCCCGGCGGAATAACGCTCCGCGATCGCCATGCCGACGGCGTTGGCAAAGCCCTGCCCGAGCGGGCCGGTCGTGGCCTCAACACCGACTGTGTGACGGTACTCCGGGTGGCCGGGAGTCTTGCTGCCGAGCTGGCGGAAGCGCTTAAGCTCTTCGATCGCAAGTCCGTAGCCATACAGGTGCAAAAGGCCGTACAGGAGCATCGAACCGTGTCCGGCACTCAACACGAAGCGGTCCCGATCGAGCCAGGTGGGGGCGCTCGGGTCGTGCTTTAGGAACCGGCTCCACAAAACGTACGCCATCGGCGCCGCGCCGAGCGGCAGGCCGGGGTGGCCGGACTTAGCCTGCTCGATCGCGTCGATCGCAAGGCCGCGCAGGGTGTTGACACAGGCACGGTCGATGGCGGTAAAGGGCGTCATGGCAAGCGGGGCGATGGAACGGGGCATGGCGGGGCGGGGCGCAGGATAGCGGCTTGTTTGCGCGGTCTTGCGCGCGGCGTGCGGCGGGATCGCAGTGTAGGGCGCAGTGTAGGGCGCCGTGTAGGGCGCAGTGTAGGGCGCGGCTTAGGGCGTAGCGTCAGGTCGCGCTTTCGCCAGCCGGTGCGGAGCGAGCGCTCGCGGCCGCAACACTCGGCGTGCGGTGGAAACGGCCGCCCGTGCGCGCGAGTTCCAGGAGGATCGGCGCGGGAGCGAAGCGTTCGGGCCCACCCGAGCGGCGCGCCACCGCGGGTTCGGCGGCGCAGCGCTCGAGCGCGGCGATGACGTCGTGTGCGCCACGTTCGTCCGCCAGCGTCAGGGGACCGCCGCGGAACGGCGGGAATCCCATGCCAAACACGGCGGCGAGGTCGAGTTCGGCGGCGCTCGCGACGACGTTCTCCTCGATGCAGCGCGCGGCTTCGTTGATCAGCGGGAGAATCAAACGTTCAAGCTGCTCGGGGCCCCACAGTTCGCTCGTCGCAGGTGCGTGGGGGGGACGAACGAGCAGGGGATTGAGCACCTTCTCCTTGCCGCGTTTGGCGTAGATACCGCGGCCGGACTTGTCGCCGAGGTCGCCGGCGGCGACCAGCGGTTCGAGCATCGTGCTCGCGCGCATGCGGTCGCCAAATGCATCTTCGAGGGAGCGCGCAGCGTGGCTCGCGATGTCGAGACCCACGCGGTCGAGCAGTTCAAACGGGCCCATTGGCAGTCCAAACGCACGCGCGCGGCGGTCGAGTTCCCGCGGGCTCGCGCCCTCCTCGAACAGCCGCAAAGCTTCGTCGAGGTACGGTCCAAGCAGGCGATTGACGACAAACCCCGGGCGATCGGCGACCACGACCGGCGTTTTGCCAAGGTCCAGGGCCAGGCGCGCGGCACGTCGCACGGTGGCCTCGCTCGTGCGCGCGCCGCGCACGATTTCGACCAGCGGCATCTTGTCGACCGGGTTGAAAAAGTGGATGCCGACCACGCGCTCGGGGTTTTGGATCTCGGCCGCGATCGCGTCGACCGAAAGCGACGACGTGTTGGTTGCAATCACCGCGCCCTGGCGCACGCGGCGGGCAAAATCGCCCAGGACGGCGCGCTTCGTCGACAGTTTTTCCGCCACCGCTTCGATGACGAGGTCGCAGGCCCCGAAACCCACGGGTTGCGTGGTCATTTCGAAGCGGTCGAGCGCACCATCGGCTGCGGGTGCCGAAAGAATGCGGCGTCGTGCGGCTTTTTTGACCGCCGCTTCGTGGCTGCGGAACGCGTTGTCGAGCGCACTGCGCGCGAGGTCCGACAGTCGCACGTTGATGCCTTTTTGCGCTAGCAGACTGGCGATGCCGGCGCCCATGATTCCGCCGCCGACCACCGCCGCGCGCTCGAACCGCGGGCTCTTTGCGCCACCCGGCTCCTGACCGAGCTTCTTCTGCGCTTCGGACGCACGAAAAATGCCGACGAGGTGTTTGGACACCGGCGACACCGCAAGGCGCGCCAGCGCATCGGCTTCCTTCTCGAAGCCGCGCTCGAGCGGCGTGCGGTGTGCGTCGAGCACCAGGTCGAGCGCTTCGAACGCCGCCGGATAATGGCCACCCGTCGTGCGCTCGACAGTGGCTTGGGTCCGGCGCCGCACGAACTCGCGCACCAGCGGGTTGCGGTCGACGAGGACCGTGCGCGCGCGATGGTCGGGGGTCTGCAGGCGTTCTTTGCCGACCGCGATGGCGCGGGCAACGCGGTAGAGGTATTCCGGCGGCGTCACGCGGTCGCACAGTCCGCGCTTCTTGGCGTCCCGCGCACGGTAGAGCTTGCCCGAAAGGATCGCTTCCAGCGCGATCAATGTTCCCGTGCGCCGCGGGAGTCGCTGGCATCCGCCCCAACCAGGCAAAATGCCGAGCTTGACCTCAGGCAGGCCAATGCGCGTGCTGTCGTCATCGGCGAGCACGATCACATCGCCCGCGAGCGCGAGTTCGAACGCACCCCCGGGCACCGGCCCACCCGCCGCCGTGACGACACGCAGGGGGCCGCCGCCGCCCTTCGACAAGCGGTGGACCCGTTGGAACAGGTCCTGACCGAGGCGGCCGAGGCGCCGCGCATCCGCGGCGTTGTCGATGGCGCTGATCGCTTCGATGTCCGCGCCCGCGCAGAACACGAGTGGTTCCCTGCCGCGCACGATCAGCCCTTCGAGGCCGCTGTGATCGCGCTCGAGGTCCGAGAGCGCAAGGTCGAGGTCGCGCAGCAACGGACCGTCGAATACTGCGAGTTTGCGGTGCGGGGGATCGAGGATCAGCTCGGCGACTTGCGCCTCGCTGTTGCGCACGAGGCGCACCGAAGCGCCCGCGGGCGGTGCGTCCGACGGGAAGGGAAGTCCAGTGAAGTCGATCACGACGGGCACCTCTCGAGCAGCGCGGCGCCACCTTGGCCACCGCCGATGCACAGCGTCGCAAGGCCGAGCTCCACGTCCCGTTCGGCCATTTCGAGCGCGGTGGTGAGCAGCAGCCGCGCGCCGGATGCACCGACTGGGTGTCCGAGGGCGATTGCGCCGCCGTTGGGGTTGAGCATCTTCGGATCGATGTCACCGAGGGGTTCGGACCGACCTAGGACCTTCTGTGCGAAGGTGCGCGAGCGGAACGCGTCGACGCAGGCAAGCACCTGGGCGGCAAACGCTTCGTTGATTTCGATGGCGCCGATGTCCGCGAGCTGGCAGCCCGTTTGGGCGAGAAGCTTCGCGGTCGAGTGGACCGGTCCGAGCCCCATGCGCGCAGGATCGCATCCGGCCCAGGCAAAGCCCTTGAGGCGTGCGAGCGGCGTCAAGCCGAGTTCGCGCGCGCGGCCCTCTTCAGCGACCACGAGGGCCGTCGCACCATCGGTGATGCCGCAGGAGTTGCCGACCGTCACAACCCCGTCGGGCTTTTCGAAGTAGGGCTTGAGCTTGGCTAGGGCCTCCATGCTCTGGTCCGCGCGGATACCTTCGTCGGCCTCCAGCGCCGCCTGGTTCGCGCTAGACGCAAGCGGCAGGTAGGGCACAATCTCCTTGGCAAAACGGCCGCGACCGACGGCGCGTGCGGCGCGCTGGTGGCTTTGCAGCGCGTAGGCATCACACTGCTCGCGCGTCAATCCGAAGTCGCGCACAAGGTTCTCCGCGGTTTTGCCCATGATCAATCCCGACACGGGATCGGTCAGTCCCTCGGACAGCGCAATGCGCGGGCTCAGCAGCGCGGGACGCCACGTGGCGAGGGCCGCCGCTTTGGCCGACGGTGAGCGCGCTCGCGCGAGGCGCCCGAAAAAGTCGGTGGCGCGCTGGTTGTAGATCAAAGGGTACGCGCTCATCACCTCGACGCCGAGGCACAGGTAGAGCGAACCGTGGCCCGCTTGGATCGAAGCCGCAGCGCTTGTGACGGCCTCGAGCCCGCTCGCGCAGTTGCGCGCGACGGTGCGCGCGGGCACGGCGCGCGGGACACCTGCGCGCAGGCCGATCACGCGTGCGACGTTCGTCTGGTCGTGGGGCGGGCCGACGCAGCCCACGATGACTTCGTCGAACAGCGCGGGATCGAGGCCGGTGCGGGCGATGAGTTCGCGTGCGCACGCCGCGCCGAAGTGGCCGGCGTTTTCGGCTGCGAAGGCCCCGCCCGCGCGGGCCTGGGGCAGACGCAGGCCGGCGGCGAGGACGACGGAGGGCCTGGAAGCGATCACGGGACGTACCTTGGGGAGGAGCTGGTGTGGGTCGACGGCGGCGCAGGGAGCGGCGCAGGCGGCGGCGCGGGCGGCGGCGCCGGTGGCGGCGCAGGTGGCGGCGCAGGTGGACGGGATCCGCCCCGCGCGCCACAGGGGATTGGACCCGAGCGGGGGCCGGGATTCCACGCTCGATCGCCGGTCCCAGGGCCAGGAATGCGCCACACGACCGCGCGTCGGCGCTGGCCAAGAACAAGGGCGCAGCCCGAGTTCCGTTGAGCGCTCCCGCGCTTCGCCCTATTGTTACTAGTTGGTCCGCGCTCGCGCTGACCTGCCCGACCCGCCCGTTCCGCGCCTACTCGAAGAGGGGCGCTTTGGCCCGCGACTGCGCTCTCCCATGGCCCACGAACCGCTTGACACCGACGCCGTCGTCGCGACCCTCAACAAGATCCTCGAACTCGAGCTCGCCGGCGTCGTGCGTTACACGCACTACTCACTGACGGTCTTTGGCTACGGGCGCATCCCGATCGTCTCCTGGCTGCGTGAGCAGGCCGGAGAGTCCCTCGCCCACGCCCAGGAGGCCGGTGAGCGCATCACCCTGCTCGGCGGGCACCCGTCTTTGGGCATCGGGCCGCTGCTCGAGACCCATCGCCACGACATCGGCGACATTTTGCGCGAGTCCCTCGAGCACGAGGGGCGCTCCCTGACCGTCTACCAGGACCTCCTGCAAAAAGTCGAGGGCCGCTCGGTGATGCTCGAGGAGTATGCGCGCCAGATGATCCACGACGAGGAAATGCACCTGGGGGAGGTCGACAAGATGCTGCGCCGCCCCGGGACGCTCGACGCGGTCCGTTGACACAAACGGGTCCAGGGCGCACGCCGGGCGGCCGCCGCCAACTCGCCCGCGTTCACCCGCCCCAGCCCCGCGGCCGAGAACCCCGGCCGCGGGGGTGTTTCCCCGTATAGCCCATCGGGCGGGGCTGCCGATAGCGCCCCGACCCCCTTTCGCACCCCGTGATCGCCCCCTACAACGCCCCTCGACCTGACGACCGTAGCGCGCCGTTCGCGGCACGTCCGCGCGTCGTCCTCGTGCTCGGCGGCGGTGGAATGCGCGGCATGGCGCACGTCGGGGTGCTCAAGGCGATGCGCACCCTCGGCATCACGTGCGACGCCATCGTCGGCACGAGCATCGGGTCGCTGGTGGGCGCGATGGCTGCCGGTGGTTTCTCCGTGGAGCACATGGAGGAGGTGATCGCGAAGATCGAGAAGGAACACTACTTCCGGCTCAACTTCGTGAAGCTGCTGCTCAAGGGCATGCGGGCGCCGAGCATGTATCGCGGCGACACGTTTCGCACGCGCCTCGAGGAAATATTGCCGCGCAAAGAGTTCGCGCAACTCGCGGTCCCGTTCTTTTGCAACGCCGTGCGGCTCGAAACCGGCGCCACCGTCTTTTGGGGCGCACCCGGATTTGGCGAACTGTCGCTCGTGGATGCGGTTTACAGCTCTTGCGCACTGCCGGGCATTTTCGAACCGCTCGAGCACGGCGGCTACAACTACATGGACGGTGGCATCGTCGACCCGGTGCCGCTGCGCTTTGCGAAGTCCTTGCGGCCGGACGTCATCATCGCCGTGGACTTGACGGTAAAAGCGACATCCAAGGCACCCAACTGGAAGAGCCGCGTGACGACAACGCTTTTCCGCGCGTTCGAGATCGCCGAAGAAGTGCTCGCCGAACAAAACCTCCACATGCACGTGGATACGCGCACGGCGCTGATCCAGCCGAAGGTCGGCCACCTAGGGCGTTTCGAGTTCCAGGACGTGCCCGAAATCGTGCGCCTCGGTGAAGAGGAAGCGATCAAGGTTTTGACCGCGCACGCGGCGACCCGCGACCTCGTGAGCCAGGAGCTGATCGAGGGCCTCGCCTGTCCCGTCGTGCCCCGGGACTACGTCAGTGTGCGCATCGACCCCGCCCTGTGCGTGGGGTGCGGCATGTGCGAGATGGTTTGCGAAACCGAGGCCTTCAACGCACGCGGACTCGTGGCGAGCGTGCGCAAGCTCTCGAACTACGAGTGCACCCGCGACCACGCCTGCGCAAAGAACTGCCCGACGGGCGCGATTCGGTTGGGCAACCTGTAGCGCGCCGCGCTCAAAGGCGGGCCCGAAGGCCCGCGCTCCCAGCTGGCGGTCAACTGTCGCGTTCGCGACGCAGGCGTCCGGGGAAGCGCTCCAGCGCTTCGATTTCGCGCTCCGTGAGGCCGCCGCGCGGTACCGCGTCGATGTCGAGCAGCGCCGGGCGGCGCGCGCCGCTTCCGGGCATGTGGGGCTCGGACGGCGCGGGCGTGTGCGGATCGGCGCTCCACGCGGGGGCTTGCGCCGGTTCGAAGCTGCCGCCGCCCTGTTCGGGGGTTTGGCCTCCAAACGCGCCCTGGTTTCCGAAGCCAAACGGCGCGAAGAGGCGCCCGAACGGGTTGACGCCGTGGCGCAGGCGCACCGCGCTCAGTTCCAGCGTCCCTTGCCACCACACGTACACGGCGATGATGGGCAACAGGAAGAGGCCGTCGCTCTGCGCGAAGATCCCGAACAGCGCGAGGGCGAGCGCGACCCAGCGACCGGTTTTGACGGCGATCTCCGTCGCGCGCAGCCAACTGAAACGTGTCGCGAGTGCGGCGCGCAGGAGGCGTCCGCCGTCCATCGGGAACGCGGGTAGGAGGTTGAAGATCCCGAGCGCGAGGTTCACCACCAAAAACAGCTCGACGAGTTGTGTTGCGGTGGGCGGAAGGTGACCCGCGGCTCCAATCAGCAGCAACGGGAGCGCAAGACCGGCGAGCAGGAGGTTGACCGCAGGGCCCGCGAGCGCGATGACCCCTTCGATGCGCGGGTTCTCGGGGATCGCGCTCATCTGGGCGACCCCGCCGAGGAGCCAGAACTTGATCTCCTTCACCTCGAGGCCGTAACGCTGCGCAGCGAGCGCGTGGCCCAGCTCATGCAAGAGCACGCAGCCAAGCACGCTGGCCAACAGGAACATCGACGTCAGCCCGCCCTGGGCCGACGCCAGCACCAGCACGGCGAGGAGCGGCACGAAGACCCAACTGACGCGGATCTTGATGCCGAGAATGTGGCCGAGGTGGATGGATCCGAACACGTGGGGCGGGGCGGGCGGTGGCAGGTTACGGCACGGCGCGCGCTCAGGCGAGCGCTCAGGCGAGCGCGCGGCGGCGGGCGACACCGTTGCAACGAATATGCAACTCTTAGGCCGCGGCGGGGCCGAGTGCACATCTTTGCTTCGGGGTCGGGCCGGTGGGCCCTGTGGTCCCCGTGGCGGGGGATGGACGCGGGCGGGGGGCCCTTCCACGGGTGTTGCGACCGTGAAGGCCATGTCGGAGCCGTTCGCGGCCCGACGCGCGGCCCGACGCGCGGCCCGACGCGCGGCAGACTGGCACCGTGGATCCCAACCGCCGGGACCGCCGCGCTGTGGTGTTGCCGAGTCCGCGGCGCTTCGGTGTTTATGGATCGCCCTCGATGGGTTTGCGCCGGGCACGCCTTCGCGCCGCGGATCACTCGCCCTTGGCGTGGGCGTCGCGCAGGAGCTTCGACACGGTTGCCAGGGTGAATTCCGCCTGTTCCAGGCGCTCCTTGGTCGCGGTCAGCGATTGGGTGCGCTCGAGCAGGTCGCGCTCGAGCCGCGCTTCTTCGGTCTCCAGCTCGCCGATGCGCCCGAGGTGCAGTTGAGTTGCATCGCGCAGCAGCTCGCTGAGCTCTTCGAGGTCACCCAGCCGCGTGTCGAGTTCACGCACACGCGCTTCGCGCTCGGCTTCGGCTTCTTCGGTGCGCTGGCGCCAGTGTTGCACCTGGGCGCGGGCCGATTCCAGCTCTTCCAACGCCTGCGCGATCTGTGCTCCGCGGGATTCGACGCTGCGCTCGAGTTGGGCGCACTCGGCCTCTAAAAATGCGACGCGGTCGGCGCGCTCCTCAAGCAACGTGCCGTACTCCTGGACGCGCAGGCACGCGTGCTCCAGCTCCGGCCTCAGCCGCTCCAACTCGCCCATGCGTGCGGCCAGTTCGCCAGCCTGCTCAATGCGGCGACCGTCGAGGGTTTCGAGCTCTGCTTCAAGGCACACGCGAACTTCGCGCAGCTCCGTCGCCGAAGCCGCGAGCTGCTCGTTGTGGGTTGCCGCGGACTGGTCCATTGCGACGCGCAGGCGCTCGCTGGTGGCTTGCCAATGGGCGAGTTCCGCGCACGCCGCGCGCTCGCGTTCGACAAACGGTTCGAGGTCGCGGATGCGGCGCTCGAGCGCGCGCGCGTTCTCCGCGTGCCCACGCTGTTCCTCCCGTGCGTGGGCTTCCAATTCGCCGATTCGGTGCTCGAGCGACGTGCGCTGCTCGGCGCTGCTGTGGTGCAGACTCGCGAGCTGTGTTTTCCGCTTTTCCGCGTGGGTCAGCGCTTCTTCGAGCTCTGCTTCGAGTTCCCCGGCCTGATCGGCGCGGGCACGCACGCGGGCGATGGCCTGTGCGCTCTCGCGCTCGAGTGCGAGGTGGCGCTCGCGCCACAGGTCGAGCTCGTAGCGTAGCTCGTTCGCGCCACGCTCGTTGTCGTTCTCCACGAGCTTCGCCTGCATTCCGGCGAGGCGCGCCGTCAGGTCGGCGACGACGCGCTCCTGGCGGTCGAGTTCGGCGCGTTTTTCGGCGCTTTGGCCTTCGATGCGCTGCTCCCACGCGTCCAGGTTGGCGAACGGCTCGGTCGCGGCGGGCGCGCGGTCGAGTTGCACTTCGACCGCCGCGCTGTCTGCGCTGTCGGCGCTGTCCATCCAACCCAGAGCTTCTTCTGCGTCGCAAAGGTCGAGTGCCGCGGCCTGCGGACCGGCGCCGTGCAGTTCGGCGCGCTGCATACTTGTGCTGGTGGGTTCGGGCGCCACGGTTTCCCCCGCGGCAGCCGCCACCGCGGTGCCGAGGTCGCGCAACCGCATGCCGGTCCGCGCCAGCCCGCTGGCGGTCTCTTGCTCGAGCTCGTCCATCCGTCCGAGCAGGCGGCGGACCTGCGCTTCAAGGGCGACGTAGGCACGCAGGCGCTCTTCGACGGCGGACGTCATCTCGCGCTCGCGCCGAGCCGCTTCCCGGCGGTAGCGGGAGGCAAGGGTGGTGCGGGCCGAGAAATAGCCAAGGGCGGCGGCCAGAGCGGCGATCAGCAGCACGTACGGAATGGGCATGGCAGGACGGGATGAGGTGCGAGGACGATCCGCGCCTACGTCGGACGAACAACCCGGTTGCGCTGAAATCGATCGCCCGAATTGCTTCGCGACGCGGGACCGGGCCGCGCCGACCCCCCGCTCGGCGCGGGCACGGTTACCCTGGGCAGCGCCAAATCGCCGTCCCGCGCCCAGAACCGCGCGCGGCAGCGGCCTCCCTCGACCCCGCACCCCGGTGAAACCCATGCGCATGCACTCCGCGCGCTGTGTGTCCGTCTGCTTGCTCCTCGCCGTCGCCGCAGCTCCGGCCCTTGCTCAGGGACCGGCGGCGGCACCTTGGACCGACCTCGGCATGGCCTCACCCGGCGCGGGTGGTGCCCCGAGCCTCGCCGGTTTTGGCGGTGTCCACCCGGGCGCGTGGTTTGAGCTGCGGGTTGCGGCCGCAGCGCCCCTTGCCCCGGCGTTTTTTGTCCTGGGGCTGTCGAGTGTCGATCTGCCGATCCTGGACGGACTGCTCGTGCCTTCGCCGGACGTCGTCGTCCCGCGAGCCACGGATGCGGCGGGACGCGCGGTCTTCGTCGGCAAGTGGCCCGCGACTCTGCCCGCGGGTGTGCCGCTGTTCGCACAAGCGTGGGTGCTCGAGTCGAGCGCGCCGCTCACCGCCGCGTCGAGCAACGCTCTGCTCGCCACCAGCGCGGCGGGTCCGGAGTGGGGCGGATTCCCGGCCACGTGGATCTGGGGTGAAAACTGCGGCACCGAAACCAAGATCCAAGTCCACGCCTACAACCCCGACTTCTACATCCTGCGGCAGTCCATCTGCACGAACTTCGAAGCGCCGTTTTTCTACCTGCTGATGGGGGCGACGAAGGCGCTGCTCCTCGACACGGGCGCGGGCAACATCCAACTCGCGAGCACCGTCAGCGGGCTCGTCGCCAACTGGGCCGCTGTGCGCGGCATCCCCACACCGCCGATCACGGTTGTGCATTCCCACGCCCACGGCGACCACGTGCAGGCGGACGCGCAGTTCGCAGCCGTTCCGGGAGCGGTGGTGGCTGGAAAAACCCTCGCCCAGGTCGTGCAGTTTTTTGGCTTCGCCAACTGGCCCAACGACGTCGTGACGCTCGACCTTGGCGGCCGCATCGTCGACGTGCTCGGCATCCCCGGCCACCAAGCGACTCACATCGCGCTGTACGACCGCCGCACGGGCACACTGCTGACCGGCGACAGCCTCTATCCCGGGCGTTTGTACGTGAACGGCGCGCAGTCTCAGGGCAACTGGGCCGTGTTCAAAGCCAGCGTGCAGCGCCTCGTGGACTTCACCGCCACGCGGCCGCTCGTGTGGGTGCTCGGCACCCACATCGAGATGACGAAGACACCCGGTGTCGATTTCCGCATCGGGGCCGGCGTGCACCCGAACGAGCGCGAGCTCCAACTCACACGCGACCACCTCCTGTTGCTCGACGCGGAGCTCGACAACCTCCCGAACCCGGCGTTCAAAACCACGCCAGCCTTCATCATCTACCCGATCGGCTGAGAATCAGTCGCGCCGCGGAATGCGTGTCACCGGCGCCCTGCGGAACGCCGTTTCGAGCACGTGCCACGCGGCGCGCCAGATCTCCTTGCGGTTGATCTTGCTGGTACCGCGCGTGCGGTCGACGAACAGGATCGGGGTTTCGCCGATGGCAAATCCCGAGCGCTCGACCCGCCACACCATTTCCTCGAGGAACGAATAACCCGAACCGCGGATCGAGAACGGGTCGACGTGCTCGAGCACACGCCGGGCGTAACAGCGGTAACCGCTTGTGCAGTCCTTGACCGCGAGTCGCAGCAGCACCCGGGTGTAGCTGTTGGCGAAGGCCGACAGGGCGCGCCGGTGCAGCGGCCAGTTCGCGATCCCACCGCCGGGCACGTAGCGCGAGCCGATCATCACGTCGTGGTCCGCCATGCCGGCCAGTAGGTCCGGGAGGTAACGCGGGTCGTGGCTGAAGTCGCAGTCCATGGTGAGGACGCGCTCGTAACCCTGATCGATGCCGTGGCGAAATCCGGCGAGGTACGCGGTTCCAAGGCCGAGCTTGGCGCCGCGTTGGAGCAGGCGCAGGCGCGGCTGTGTTGCCATCTCTTTCTCCACCAGCGCTCCCGTTCCGTCCGGGCTCCCGTCGTCGACGACCAAAACCTCGAGTTCCGGCGCGGCGGCGAGCACGGCGCGTGACAGCGGGAGCACGTTTTCCGCTTCGTTGTAGGTGGGCAGGACGACGAGGGATCGCATCATGGGGTGCCGCGCGGCGCGGGCGCGAAGGGTAGCCGCCCGCCCTGGGGGCCGGAAGCCGCGCGTCCGCGGGGGGGATCCGGACGCGTGGCCGGGACGCTGACCGAAACCCGGACCCCGCGGCCTGTGGAGACAGTCGACCCCGGGCCGATTAACCTCCTTGGCCTTTGCCGCGCGCCCCCCACAAACTGCCCGCCCGATGACCGCCATCCTGATCGTGAAGACCGGCGCCCTCGGCGACGTGCTGCGCACCACGTCGATCCTTCCCGGCCTCGCGCAGCGGTACCCGGGTGCGCGGATTGTCTGGGTGACCGCACCCGCGGCCGTCGACCTCGTGCGGCGGCATCCACGGGTGGAGCGCGTCATTGCGCTCGATCCGAAGGACCCGGCCGCTGCCCGGAATTGCGCCCAAGCGCTCGCCCAAGAGGGCCCTTGGCAGCGGGTCCTCAGCCTCGACGATGAGGAGCCCCTGTGCCGCCTCGCGGTGGCGCTCGCCGACCCGGATGCCGCCCCGGGTGTGCTGTCTGGGGCATACGTCGATCGCGACGGCGCACGGCGTTACACACAGGATGTCGCTCCGTGGTTCGACATGGGGCTCTTGAGCGTCCATGGAAAGGCCCACGCCGACCGCCTGAAGGTCGAAAACACCCGCAGCCACGCGGCGATCTACGCCGCAATGTTTGGCATCGAAATGGGGGCGCCCGAGCTGCCGCTCGACCCCGCGCATAGCGCCTTCGCCGAGCGTTTTGCCGCCGGTCGGGCCGCGGGCCAGCCGCGGCCGTGGATCGGGCTCAACACAGGCTCGGGCGGCCGTTGGGAGTCCAAGAAGCTGTCGGTGGAGCGCACCGTCGAACTCGCCGCCGCGCTCGCGGACGCTCGCGGGGCGGGTTTTGTCCTGCTTGGCGGCCCGGAAGAAGCGGAGCGCAACCGCGCGATCGCGGCGGGTCTCGCCGCGCGCGGTGTGCGCCATGCGGACGCGGGGACGGACAATGCGCTGCTCGATTTTGCCGCGATCGTGGACCGGCTCGACCTCTTGATCACGAGCGACAGCCTCGCGCTCCACATCGCGACGGCGCGCCGGGTGTTGGTGCTCGCGTTTTTTGCGCCCACGTCCGCGGCCGAGATCGAGCTCTACGGGCGCGGCGCGAAGGTGTGCAGCACCGCGTCCGACTACTGCTCCTACGCAAAGGACGCGGACACCTCGACGCTCACCGTCGAGCGGCTGCTCGGACCCGCGCTCGAGCTGATTCGCGCGCGTTGATCCGCGCGCGCGATCGCGCCACGCGCTTCCCGACGCAGCGCTTGGGCCCTGGGCTGGGGCGCTCCTGAAGGACGCACTTTTCCCAAATGGGGGTCGATTCCGACGTGCGGCACCATGCAATTGGCCCGCGAATCCGAATTCGATGCAAAGAAAGCCTGCAGTTTGCGTTGTAGGTAAGTGGGCGCGCCGCTGCGGTGGCTCGTCCGGGCTCTGTGTCCAACCTTGAGGTGCCCCACCCTCCATGACCGCCGACCGACCCGCCTTTGAAGGGATGACCGCCGCCGCCGACATGCGCCAACGGCCCGCGCCGACCATCTTTCCCCCCCACGCCGCGTCCACACCTGCGACCGCCTCCCACGCCGAACCGCGCCGCATCCGCCAGGGATGTTTGGTGGTCCCCCTGCGGGGTGACTTGGCGCTCGTCGCCGAACTCGTGCGCCACCTTGCCGCGGAGATGCCCGAAATCGACTTTCACCTGCGACCGGGCGCGCCACTGCGCGTCGTGTGGGTGACGGGCGCGCGGGAGGAGCACGGGCCCCAGGTGGCGCGGCTGCGCGCCCAGCATCCGGACGCGCGGCTCGTGGTTTCGGGGCGGGGCCTGGCCGGAACCGCCGCCGCGGAACTGCTGCGGGCAGGCGCCGATCGGATCCTCGGGTGGCCGATACCTGTCGCTTTCCTGCGCGAAGGGCTGACCTCAAGCGCCCGCACCGCGTGACTCACCCGTCCGCGCATCGGTCTGAAGCATGGGGCTGGCGCGCAGCGGCCGGGGGGGCCATGCTCGATCGTGTGCACACGGCTGCGGGGAAAACCGCGCTCGGGTTCGAAGCGGTGATCTTCGACCTTGACGGAACGCTGGTGGCGACGGACCGCTTTTGGTTGCCCGCGTCCCAACGCGGATGCCGGCGTGCCTTTCTCGAACTCGGGCTCGAGCGCGACGTACCTGCGCCGCGGGAATGGCTGCGCCTCGTCGGATTGCCGTTGGAACTCGGTCTTGAGGTGCTCTTTTGCGATTTGGATCGCGACGCGCGGCGCCGCGTGCAGGAGCGCTGCGAGGAGGAGGAAGCCCGGCTCGTGCGTGGCGGTGGCGCAGCCCTGATGCCGGGCGCGCGCGATTGCCTCGAAGCGTTGCGCGCGACGGGCACCCGCCTCGCGATCGCGAGCAATTGCAGCCGCGGTTACCTTGAGCAAGTGCTGGGCGCGCTCGCCATCGGCCCCTTGTTCGAAGCGGCGCGTTGCCTCGAAAGCCCCTGTGTGCGCCACACCCACCCGGGTGCGGGCGGGCCCAAGGGTGCGATGGTCGCCGACCTCCTCGAAACCCTCGGCACGCGCTCGGCGGCCTTCGTCGGGGACCGCGCGGGCGACCGCGAGGCCGCCCACGCCAACGGCCTTGCCCATGTGCATTTCTCCGGCGGATTTGCAGATCCCGAGGAGGCGGACGGTGCGGACGGTGTCGTCGACGACCTCGCGCGCATCCCGACGTTGCTCGGGGAGCGCGGCCGGGTGCTCGCAGAAGTCGCCCGGGAACTCGAATTGGACCGCGCCCGCAACGTCGCCGTGTCAGGGGAGCATGGCACCGATCCCGAGGCCCTGGGCGCCGACCTCGTGCGCGCCGTGGAACGGGCCGGGCGCGGCGCAGAGCTCGTGCGCCTGGTCGATCTGGGGCCGCCGGGTCCCGAGCGCGGCCTGCGGGTCGCGAGTTTGCTCCGCCAGCACCGTCCGGGTCGCCTCGCGGTCCTCGTGGGCGAAGACCTGGGCGGGGAGCCCCTGACCGCGGCCGCGGAGCGCCGGTTGCACCTCGTCGCAACCAGAGCAGCCCGCGAACGGGCGCTCCTGGCCCGCCATCGGCTCGCGGGCAGGGTGCCTTGGGAGGAGGCGTCCGACGGGGAAACCCGGATCGACGCCCCCGCGCGGCCCGCCCCGGGGGGGCCGGCCCTGTGCCTCGACCTCTCGTCGCCCCTTTTGCCGCGCCGGGTCCCAGGGGCCTGATCCCGCGGGTTTTTGCGGGCCCGGGTGGGTCGTCGGATACACTTGGCGGTCAACGCGCCCGCACGCGACGGACACGACACCCTCGGGCCACTGGCCTTGCCTTCGCGGGCCACACGGCCTGCGCGGCACCGTCCGCGGGCGACCGAAGCGTGACCCGGCCCCGCCAGGTCGGACCGCGATCCTTTGAACCCTTTGCCGGACACCCCGGCCGCACTCCGCCATGCCCGGCTCCCACTTCGCTGACAGCACGCTTCCCCAGCGCCTCCAGAAGTCCGTTTCGGGCTCGTTCCACAAGACCGCGTTGCTGCAAAAGCGCGTGCGCGAGCTGATCAAAGGCGCGGCGCCGTTGATCGAGACCCGCGAGCGCAATCCGATCAAGGTCGCGTTCCTCGAGATGGAGCGCGGGTTGATCGAGCTGATCCCCGAGGAAGAGCGCCCGGTTCTTTGAACCGGAGATTTCTGTGAACGCGCCCGGCGCGCTGCTCGCGCTTTTTCTCGGCGGTGTTGCCCTCGCGGGCTGCGGCAAACCCGCGCCCGCGTTCGACACACCCGACATCGTCGTGTGGATCGTCGTCGACACGCTGCGCGCCGACGCGCTCGAGCATTCCGGCCTTTGGTCCCGCTTCGAAGCGACCGGCGAAGGCGGCATCGCGCCCTCGCCGCACCTCGACCGCTTCGCCATGGAAGACGCATTCGTGTTCGAGCGTGCGTACGCGGTCGCTCCGTGGACCGCGCCGAGCCTCGTGTCGCAGTCGACGGGCCAGTGGCCGTTCGAGCACGGGGTGCTGCGCTTGCTCCAGCCCGTGCCGCTGCGACTGGTAACGGTGCCCGAGGTGTTCCGCGCGGCGGGGTGGCGCACAGGCGGGGTGACGACAAACTTCGTCGCGCGCGCGCTTGAGGGTTTTGACCAGGGTTTCGAGCGGTTCGACGACACCCTCGCCCAGGGCCACGAGGGAAGCACCGTGGATGCGGCGCTCGCAGTGACGCTCCAGCAAGTGGACGAGTTCGGCGAGGATTCCGCGCGCAAACGTTTTTTGTGGGCGCTGTGGTTCGAGCCCCATTGGCGTTACGAGCGCCATCCCGGACTCGGGTTTGGGCCGCAAGCCGCAAGTGGAGGTGTGGACGGATCGGAGTCGCTCGCAGACCTGCGCAGGCGCGCCGCGCTCGCTGGGCCGGATGGTCTGAGTGACCGCGACCGCGCGGTGCTGCGCGGTCTTTACCAAAGCGAAGTGGCAGCGATCGACCGCGCGTTTGGACGCCTGCGCGCGGAGCTGGAAGTGCGGGGGTTGTGGGAGCGCGCCCTCGTGGTCTTCACCGCCGACCACGGCGAAGAACTTTTGGAGCGCGGCTGGCTCGGCCACACGACGGGCCTCAGCGAAGCGCTCGTGCGAGTGCCGCTCCTCATCAAACCGCCCGGACCACCGCGCCCCGCGCGGATCGCGGCCCGTGTGTCCCAGGTTGACCTTGGACCCGCGGTGCTGGAGTGGGCGGGCCTTGATCCCGCGGCGCTTGGCCGCGCGCCGGGATCGCCCTCGCTCGCCCCGCTACTCGCAGATCCGACGGGCGCGCCGCCCCGCGACCCACTGCTGTTGCACGTGGATTTTGCGCCGATCCTGCACGGGGATCAGGCCTCCACACCCGAAGTCTTGCAGTGGGGCGTCGTGGACGCGCGTCGCGGCACAAAATGGGTCGTCGACCACATGGACCCCGGCGGCGCCCCGCGCGGGCGGCTGTACGATCTCGAACGCGATCCCCATGGGGAAACGGACCTTTCGAATGCGGATCCGTTCCCCGCGGCGGCGCGGGCGCTGGCCGAGCGGCGCGGACTCGTGCCGGAGCCCTTGGGCGCGCGCAACGGCGCGGAGCAAGTCCCGCGGCTGCCTGCGTCCACGCCGCGCTGACTCCTTCCTACGCGCTGATGATTCCGATGAGCCAACGTGCGAGCCCGACCGGCTTGCGTCCCGCGGATCCGCGCGACGGACGGCATGCGTGCACGCCACCGCGTGGCACCGGCCGTGTGGGCCGCGCCATGGTGGCGCTCGTCGCATGCACGGTTTTCGCCGTATGCACCGTCCTCGCCGCGTGCGCGGGTGAAACGGCCCCGCGGCCCAAGGGGGTGCTTCTGCTGGTTGTCGACACCCTGCGCGCCGATGCGCTCTCGCTCTACGGCTACGGGCGCGCGACCAGTCCGCGCCTCGATCGTTTCGCTGCGGAGCGCGGCGTCGTCTTCGAGCACGCGCGTGCCGCGGCACCCTGGACCAAACCCAGCATCGCGTCGATCATGACGGGATTGGAGCCGCGCCAACACGGTGTGATGCTCCACCACCACCGGTTGCACGGCCAGCTGGCGACCCTGGGCGCGGCGTTCCAAGCGGCGGGGTATGACACGGCCGCCGTGCAGAGCAACATGCTGCTCGCGAGCGTGTTCGGGTACTCGAACGGCTTTTCCGTGTACCTCGAGGAGCACCTCGCGCTGCACAGCGTGTCGACGGGCGAACAGATCAACGCCGATGCCCTCGGCTGGCTTGATGGTCGTGCGGATCCGGCGCGCCCCTGGTTCATGTGGGTGCACCACTACGAGCCGCATTTTGACTATCTGCACTGGCCGGGACTGACGTTCGAAACGGGCTACACGGGCCGGCTCACCGGGTCGGAGCCCATGGACCAGCTCATCGCGTACACCGAACACCTGGGTCCCGACGAAATAGCGTTCCTGCGCGGACGCTACGACGGCGAAGTGCTGCGCCAGGACCAGCTCGTGGGTGATTTGCTCGATGGGCTCGCCGCGCGCGGGGAACTCGCGGAGACCCTCGTGGTGTTCACGTCGGACCACGGCGAAGAGTTTTTGGAGCATGGCGAACTCAGCCACCAGCACAAACTCTTCGACGTGCTGTTGCACGTGCCGCTCGTGATCGCCCGTCCCGGTGAATCCCAACCTGGACACCGGATCGTCGAGCCGGTCAGTCTCTTGGATTTGGGGCGGACGATGCTCGATCTCGCGGGCGAAACGAAGCGCGTTTTCCCCGGCCATTCGTTCGCGGCGCTGATGCAGGGTTCAGGCGGCGTCGACCTTGCGCCGTCGGTTGCGCACACGGCGACCGTGGAGGGTGGCAGCGAAACGGAGCCGCGCGAGCTCGACATGCTTTTTATGGGCTCGCACAAGTTGGTGCGCGACCTCGATTCGGGCGAGCGCCTTCTGTTCGACCTCGCGCGCGATCCAAAGGAGCGGCGCAACCTCGCGGCCGAGCAGCCCGAGCGCACGGCGGCGCTCGAGCGCGAACTGGAACGCTTCTTGTCGCTGCGCCAGCGGCGCGGCGGTCCACTCGCGGCGGAGCACGTTGAGCTGACTTCCGAACAATTGGAGCGCTTGGCGAAGATCGGGTACGGCCCTAAGCGCGGCGAGTGAATTGAGCGCCGCGCCCGCCCCGATCCGCCCCGATGCCGTGCTCGCGCGACGCGGCGGCGCCGTCGAGCTGTTGTGGATCCCTGCCGCTGTGTTCTTGGCGGCCAGCGAGCTGCGCCGGCGACTCTACGACGCGCGTGTGCTTCGCAGCGGTCACGTGGACGCACCGGTCGTATGCCTTGGCAACCTGACCGCGGGTGGCACGGGGAAAAGCCCCTTCGCGCTGTGGCTCGCCCGTTGGTTCCAAGCCCGCGGATTGCGGCCGGGGCTGCTTTCGCGCGGCTATCGCGCCGCGCGCGGTGGTGTTGGCGATGAAACGCGCATGCTCGCGGCGCGTCTTGTCGACGTGCTCCACGTCGAGGATCCTGACCGGTTGCGCGGTGCGCGTGCCCTAGTCGAGCGTGGTGTCGACGTTGTTTTGCTCGACGACGGTTTCCAACACCGCCGGCTCGCGCGCGACCTCGATTTTGTGCTGATCGACGCAACGCGGCCGTTTGGCTTGCCCTGGGATGCACAGGGCCGCGCGCCCGCGGCGCCCCTGCCGCGCGGGCTTTTGCGGGAGCGCCCTGCGGCTCTTGCGCGCGCCAATGCGATCGTCGTGACACGCAGCGACCAGGTCGACCCCGCGCGCCTGCGCGCGCTGCTTGAGCGCCTTGAGCGCGAGGCGCCGGGCGTGCCGATCGCTGAAGCCGTCCACCGTCCGGTTGCGCTCCTGCGCGCCGACGGTGCACGGTTGGACCTCGCCCGACTGCGCGGCGAATCCATCGATCTCGTCAGCGGCATCGGCAATCCCGATGCCTTCGAAAACACCGTGCGCACCCTCGGCGCGCGGGTTTCAGAACACCGCCGCTTCCCCGACCACCACGCCTACGGGTCGGGCGACCTCGCGGGTTTGGGCGCGGGCGGACGAATGCTCGTCACGACGCACAAGGACGCGGTCAAGCTCGCCCAGCACGGGCAACACACGCTCGTGCTCGAGGTCGATTTCGAACTGCGTGCGGGCCGCGCGGCCATCGAAGCGCTGCTCGAAGCCCTGGCGCCAGCGCGTGCGCGTGTTGAACGCGCCGCGATCCACACAGGGCTCCACGGATGAGCGCCCTGCCCCCGGGCATGACTCCGATCCCGTGCCCCGATTGGCACGGTCGATTGCCGCGCGGCATCGACGGCAACTGGCCCATGGCGCCGTCCGAGGAAGTGCACGGCACCGACAAGAGCTTCCGCGCGCGGATGACGTATTACCTTTCCGAAAGCGCGCTGGCCATGCTGGCCCGATTGCCCGATCGAGCGCTCGAGCCGGTACTGGCGGTGCTCGGCAGGCTCGCGTACCACGCCGATCGGCGCCACACGCAGGCGGCGCGCGGTTTCCTCGGACAGGCGTTCGGGGAGCTCTCGAAAGCGGAGCGCGACCGGCTCGTCCGCGCGGCCTACCGCCATTTCCTCGACGTCGTGGTGAACAGCGCGCGTCTTGGCCGTC
>JBBRWC010000036.1:0-33349 GCA_038246255.1 Planctomycetota bacterium | reverse complement strand
GGCGGCGGCTTTTTTTGCGAAGTCACGCTCCAGCTCGAGCGTGCGACTTTTTGTACAGGGGTATAGGTGCGTCGGGCTCTTCTGGGCATAGCGGACATCCTCGCGCAATCCGCGCGATCTGGGGTGTCCAAGTTGGCCAGGGAAGGTCACCCGCCACCGAGGTCACTCTTGCTTCGGCAGAACGCTCCCGACTGTCCCTTCGATCCACAGTTGTTCGGGAACTTCAACCTGGCCCCAGTTGCGAACACCGTTCAGCGCGAGGGAGATTTCTACGAGAAGCGATTCGTCGTCGTTGGAGGCGAAATCCATCAGCGTGACAGGCCCGGGCTTGCATGGCGCAGTGGAAAAGGCGTCGATGGGCAGCAACCCTTCAATCTGGCTTTGCCCTCCCACCACGTGCTCTAGCTTCAGTGAATAGGCCAAGAAACGCACGGGTGCCCCGTTCCCATCGGTATGCGTGGTGGCGCTCAGGAGCGCCCAGCCGTGGACTCGAACTTCCGCGTTCACGTTCAACTGGACATCCCACAGAGCCACGCTCTGGGATGCCAACAGCTCCAAGTCGGCCTGTGCATTCGAGGCCCCCGCGGTGCTCTCTCCCGCGTCCGCTTGGAAGGTCACCGTTACCAGCGCCAGCGCGCTCACGCAGAAACCGGCGAGCATCGATCGGGAAACGATTGAAGAAGTTTTCATAGCTTGAATCTCGGTGGGGTGGGAGGCGGGTAGAAACTCAGCCGGGTGGCGACGGCGGGCGCCAGAGCTGCAGGTCGGCGCAGCTTGTCACTTGGCCCCAGGTTTGCGCGGGGTAGGGATACGGGTCTTTGGTTCCGCAAAAAGAGAACGTGTGTCAATCGCCAGCACTGAGGCGATCAGCACGCCGGTCCCACCGAGCAGCCGGTATAGAGGCTCGCGTTGCCACGCTGTGACGCTGTGACGCTGTGACGCTGTATCTACTGAATTTCATGGGCGGAGGGTGATGGGTCGCTGGAGCCGTTGATCAACAAGAAGCTACCCCCCCCGTCCCAATGTCAAGGTCCGGGGGGGGTTTTCATTGCGCTTGAACTTGTGACGGAAGTGCTTGTCGGAGCGCGGTTTATGTACTTCTCTTCGGTACGTGCAGTGCTGAGCGCTTCACGAATCTCCGGCGCCGCAAGCCGAGGGGCCACGCATCGACGGACAGGCCCTGCGTACGCCGCCCCCATCGAGCGCATCGCACGAAACCGGGAGCGGCGAAGCCCTAATCGATCCCTTGCTCGATGTTTTTTTAGCCCAGGACCACGGGGGGGGCCGTGCACCCACCGCGGCTGCGCTGCGAAATGAAGCGGTGCTGCGTTGCGTGGCGTCGAGTCGGCCTCAAACGCAACGGCCGGACCATCCGGCAGTTTTCCCGGCCTTACATCCACACTGCGGCCGATTCGATTTCACTACCGGGCGCGGTGGACGCGTCGGGTGGAAGGTCAACGTGGCAGCGCCTGCGGGTCAAGGCGCGCGTTTTGCGCGGCTGACGGGTTTGGGTTTGGTCGCGCGCTTTTTCGCCGTCGTCGCGGTCTTCTTCGCGGTGGCTTTTTTGGCGGATTTGGCGGAGGCGGCGCGCTTTGGGCGTGCGGGGGCGCTCGCTGTCGCCGCGCGCGCGGCCTTGTAGGCCTCGATGAAGCGTTTTGCGGGCATGCGGCGGATCGCCTCGCCCACGACCTCGAGGGGCACGTCGTCGATGCGCTTGAAGCGCACGCAGGATTTGCCCATGTCGAGCTTACGTCCCGAATTCGTCCACGCCTGTTCGAACCACGCGCGCTCCTGATCGTCCTCCGCCGTGTAGAGGCAGCCGAGGTAGAGCGACATGTGGTTCTTTTGCGACGCGAGCGCTGCAAACGGCAGTGGCTGTTTGGGGTCGCAGTGGTAACCCGCGGGGAAAACGCGATGCGGCACGTAATAACCGATCATCCCGTACTGCATGCCCTCCTCGAAGTCCTTGTCGAGGTTCGCGCGGATGACACGGCGGAGGGCTTCGAGCGCTTCGCGACGGTCCGCGGGCAAGCTATCCAGGTAGTCCTTCACGGAGGTGGCTTTTGACTGCATGGCACTAGCCTAACCGGCCCCGTTATCCTGCGGCGATGCAAACGGACACCCGATCCATCGGCGTCGGACTGATCGGTCATAAGTTCATGGGGCGCGCCCACTCCAACGCCCTGCGCCAGGTCGTGCCGTTCTTCCGGCCCGCCCGGACCCCCGTCCTCGAATGTGTAGCCGGCCGGGATGCCGCCGAGCTCACCGCCTTCGCCGCCGACTTCGGGTGGCGGCGGATCACCACACGCTGGCAGGATTTGATCGGCGATCCGTCGATCGGGATCGTCGACATCGCGACACCCAACCACTTGCATGCGGAGCCCGCGCACGCGGCGCTCGCGGCGGGCCAACATGCGCTCATCGAAAAGCCGCTTGCGGGTTCCCTCGGCGACGCGCGCAAGCTGCGGGACAGCGCGCGTGATGCGCTCGCCCGCGGAGTCCACTCCTACGTGTGGTTCAACTACCGCCGCTGTCCCGCGGTCGGCCTCGCGCGTTCGCTGGTGCGCGCGGGACGACTCGGGACCGTGCGTCACGTGCGCGCGAGTTACCTGCAGAGTTGGGGCGGAGCCGAGGCGCCGAGCAGTTGGCGCTTCGAAAAACGCCTTGCGGGATCGGGCGCGCACGGCGACCTCAATGCACATTCGATCGACCTCGCGCGCTTTCTTCTAGGGGAAGAGATCGAAACCGTTCACGGCGCCGTTGCGCGCACGTTCCACCCGTTGCGCAGCGGACCCGACGGAATGAAGGTTCCGAGCGATGTGGACGACGCGCTCGCGTTCAACGCCAGCTTCGAGGGTGGAGCGATCGCCACGTTCGAAGCGAGCCGCGTGGCGGGCCCGCACCTCAACCGCAACACGATCGAACTGAACGGCGACGGCGGCGCGCTCCGTTTTGATTTTGAAGATATGAACGTGCTGTGGTTCTGGGACGCCGCGGATGGAGCGCGCGAAGGGGGTTGGCGGCGGATCGTCGCGACCGAAGCGAGCGCTCACCCTTGGATCGAACACTGGTGGCCGCCGGCGCACCCTATCGGATACGAGCACACGTTCACCAACATGGTGGCGGACGTGCTTGAAGCTTTGTCAGGCCGCGCGCCCGCCGTTCCGCTCGCCGACGTTGCGGACGCATACCAAACCCAGCGGGTGCTCGAAGCCGCTCTGGTCGCCGCCGCCAGCGGCCGCGCGGTTGCGCTCACCGAAATTCCAGATTGAACGCCCCAGAACGTCCCAAAACGGCGCGAACGTTCGAGTTCCATATCGAGCGCCCCTTCCCCTGCAATTGAAGGAACCCACCTGGCAGCCGGTCCGTTCCCATAGGCACGTGATTCGCCTCAACCTTCGCTCCCTAGCGACCGCCCTCTTCGGGCTCGTTTTCGTTTCCGTTCCGTCGGCCTTCGCCCAGGATCCCCTGTGGCGCGCGGACCCGGTGCCGCGGACGCTGACGCTCGAGTCGCCGGAATGGCGCGGTAGAGCGGTGCGACTCGAGGGCGCGGAATGGCTCGGCAGCGCGCGGCGCCGCACCGTGGCGCTCGACCTGTTCGACAACCAGCGCCTTGTGGTGCAGCTAGAGCGCCGCGGCGCGGCCAGTCCCGGCGCCGCGGTGTGGTACGGCCCCATCGAAGGGGACGGCGCGGTTCAGGGTGACCACGTCATCCTCGCCTGGCGCGACGGGGCGCTCGCCGGAACGGTGTCCATGGGTTCGCGCCTGCTGCGCCTGCGTGGCGCTGCGCAGGGACTGATCCTCGCCGAGGCCGACCCGGAGGGGTTCGCGCCCTGCGCGGGCGCGCTGATTCCCCCCGACGCTCCGGCGCCTGGGGGTGGCGGCGGTGACGCCAGGCAGCCGGGTGGATCGGGCACCGGTGGAGCGCTCCCGGGCGTTCCCGTGGGAGCCACCGTCGCGGTGGTCGACGTGCTCACCGCGTGGACACCCGCGGCGCGTTCGGCCGCTGGCGGAACCAACGCGATGCTCGCGCTGATTGACTTGGCAGTCGCAGAGGCCAACCTCGCTTACTCGAACTGCGACGCGGGCCTGTTCATGCGTTTGGTGCACGCCGAGGAGGTCGACTACACCGAAAGCGGCTCCATGAGCACGGACCTTTCGCGCCTGCGCTCGAAAACCGACGGGTTCATGGACAGCGTACACGTTTGGCGTGATGCCTACGGGGCGGATGCGGTCAGCCTGATCACAAACTCGGGTTCCGCTTGCGGCCAGGGTTACCTGATGACGAGCGTGTCGTCGGGGTTTCAGTCCTCGGCCTTCAACGTCACGCGCCGTTCCTGCGCAGTCGGCAACTACACGTACGCGCATGAGTTCGGCCACAACTTTGGCTGCGCGCACGACCCCGAAAACGCCGGCAGTGCGTCCCACAACTACGCCTACGGTTACCGGACGCCGAACAACCAGTACCGCAGCGTGATGGCGTACGCGCCGGGATCGCGCAAGCCGATCTTCTCAAGCCCCCTGCACACTTGGGGCGGACTGACCATGGGCACCGCAACCCAGGACAACGCACGCGCCTTGACGGTCAACGCGCCGACCATCGCCAACTGGCGACCGACGACGGTCGGCGGCGCGGACTGCGACGGCGACGGTGTGCCGGACGGCGTCCAACTGGCGTTCCCCGGCGCGGACGTGGACCAAAACGGAATCCTCGACGTCTGTCAGGCCCTTGCTGGCAACGTGCTGACGTTGCCCCTGGTCCTGGGTGGCACCCAAACCCTGCAACTCGACGCCGGGCCGCAGCACGCCGGGCAGTTCTACGTGATCCTCGGGTCCTTGGGCGGCACTGCGCCGACAACACCGTTCCTCGGGGTGGACTTGCCGCTCGTCGACGATCCTTATTTCGACCTGACGGTCGGTCTTGGTGCCGGGGGTTTGCTCGCCGGCCAGGTGGGCCAGTTGGACGCCGAAGGCCGCGCGAACGCGTCGTTCTCGATCCCACCCACGCCGCTCTTCCAACTGATCGCGACCCCCGGCAACCACGCGTTCGTGACCTTCGACGCCGGATTTGCGCCCAGCTTCGTGAGCAACCCCTTCCCTGTCCTGTTCGACTTCTTTTGAGCTATTCTCCGCCCCGTGCCTAACGAGCAGGGTGGAGCAAACACGGAAGCATCTTGGTTCGCGCCCGCGGGCACGCAATCCTCGCCCGCGAGGATCGGGCTCGGGTTTGCGCTCGTGCTGCTGACCGCGGCGGCGCTTTTCGCCGGGCTCTTCCAAGAAGCCTTTTATTCGATCGATCCGCCGATCTTCGCGGAGATTTATCCCGCCGCTGTGCGCGACGGGACCGGCTGGCCTAACCACCACCACCTGCACTTCCTCGCATGGCGCGTTGCGTTCGCCGCGAGCGGGGACGTGTATGGGAGTTTCGATGCCGCGTCCATCATTCCTGCCGCGTTGGCCGCTGCGGGGTTGTGGTTGTTCCTTGTGCGGCGGCGTGGCGCCAGTCCGTTGGTCGCGGCATTGCTGACCGGAGCCGTGGCAGGCTGTGCCCCCGTCTTTTTCTTTGCGACGACGATCGAAGTGCATGCGCTGCAATGGCTGGCGGCGGTGGTCGCGCTGTGGCCCATCGACGTTGCGATCCGGGCTTCAAATGCCGTTTGGCGTTGGGCGGCCATCGTCTCGGCGGGAGCGCTTTTGCTCCTCGGGCATCCGCTGCACGCGCTGCTGTTGCCGTTCGTGGCGTTTCACATCGCGCTGCACGGGCGTCCGCGTAACGAACCAGCGCGCAGAACGGCGATCCGTTTTGCGGCGATCGGTGTGTGCTTCGGCATCCTCGCAACGCTGCGCTACATGGAAGTGCAGGCTCGCATGGGCTGGTCGCCCGAAACCCTCGAGACATGGGGCGCCGGATCGCGCCTGCCGCTGCTCGCCCATGACCTTTGGGCGTATCTGCTGCGCGCCCACGTTGCCGTGCTGCCCGTTCTTGCGCTCTACATGGCCCGCGGGTTGGACGGCGCGGACGTTGGCCGTGTTCGTGTCGCGAGCTTGTTTTTGTGGTTCGTACCGCTGACGGTGTTTGTGGCGTACCTCGGGTTGTTTGAAGCAGGTGGTTATTTCGTCGCGCTGGGGACGTTGTGGGTCGCCCTTCTCGGGCGGGACAGCGTCGAGGCGTTGGGGCGCGTTCGAGCGGTGCGTTTTTGGCTTGTTCCGCCGGCGTTTGCAGCAGCGTTGGCGCTTTCCGCGTTGGCGAGCGGAGCGCTCGGGCTACGCCAAGCCCACGACCCGCCCGTCGGCCCGGCGGAACGTGAAGCCCTTGAGTTCGTGCGCTCACAAGTGCCCGCGGAGGGTCGATTGGTGTGCTTCGACGCCAACCTCGCCCGCGCGCTTCGCCAGCGTTCTCGCCGTTCCGTCACCGGCGAACTTGAGCGGGTTCTCGCGACCGTGTCCGAGACCCTCGACGGCCATTTGTTCGACGAATACCGGCGCGGTATTAAGCACGACCTCGCGCGCGGCTCATTGATTTGGTTTTTTCGCCCGGAGCCGTTGCCCGCGGGCCGCGACCCGCGCCGCACCCGCCTCGAGGAGCGCTTCGAGGCATGGATCACCGCCGACCTGGGCGCAGAAGCGCAAAACCTCAACGGAGCGCGGGTGTGGGGGCCCGTGCGCTCCGCGCAGAAGGGACCTTGAAGCACCGGGAGCGCGCGCTCGCTACCATCCCGGGGCCATGCCGCGTCCCGTTTGCCTCTTCACCGGTCAGTGGGCCGACATGCCCCTCGACATCCTCGCCCAACGAGCCGCCGCGTTCGGTTACGACGGGTTGGAACTTGCCTGCTGGGGCGACCATTTCGAGGTCCAGCGCGCGCTCGACGAAGCGAACTACGCGCCGCGCAAATGGGCGCAGCTCGCGCGCGCAGGTGTGGCGTGTTACGCACTTTCGAACCATCTGGTCGGCCAGGCGGTGTGCGATCTGATCGATGCGCGGCACCGCGCGATCTTGCCGCCCGCGGTGTGGGGCGACGGGGATCCGGAGGGGGTGCGACAGCGCGCCGCACAGGAACTGATCGACACGGCGCGCGCGGCCAAGGTCTTTTTTGATGCCGCGCCCGACGGCGTGCGCGAGCGGCTCGAGCTGCGCGGTGCGGGGGGCGGTCCGCGGTATGTGGTCAACGGCTTCACCGGATCGTCGATCTGGCACCTGTTGTACGCCTTTCCCCCGATCGGACCGGACCGCCTCAACGCCGGATACCGGGATTTTGAGCTCCGCTTCCGCCCGATTCTTGACGCCTTCGAGTCGAACGGCGTCGGTTTCGCGCTCGAAGTCCATCCGACCGAGATCGCGTTCGACATCGCGACGACACGCCGCGCACTCGCCGCCATCGGCGGCCATCCGGCGTTTGGCTTCAACTTCGATCCGAGCCACCTCGCGTACCAAAACGTCGACGCGCTGGCTTTCGTGCGCGAATTCGGCGCGCGCATCCTCAACGTGCACGTCAAGGACGTCTGGTGGAGCGATGCGCCTACGCCCATCGGCGTGTTTGGCGGGCACAGTGACTTCGGGACCCCCGGGCGCGCTTGGGACTTCCGCTCGCCGGGCCGCGGTCGCATTGATTTTGAAAGCTTGATCCGCGCGCTCAACGACGCCGGTTACCAAGGACCGCTCACCGTCGAGTGGGAAGACTCCGGCATGGACCGCGAAGCGGGCGCCAAGGAAGCTGCGGCCTTCGTGCGCCGCCTGGATTTTCCCCGCGCGGCCTCCGCTTTCGACAAGGCCTTCGCCCGTTGACTGCGCTTCGAACGCCCCCCCCGACCGCCACGCACGCATGAGCACCTTTGCGAAGGACCACTCGACGCCGCCCGCGCGCCCCATGGGCTTGGGCCTCAGCGCCAAGCTGTCGGGGATGATGTTCCTGCAGTACGCGATCTGGGGCGCGTGGCTGCCGATCCTCTACCCGTTCCTGCTGAACCACCGGGGTTTCACGGCAGACCAAACGGGCTTGTGCCTTGCCGCGGGGGCACTTGGAGCGATCTTCGGTCCGTTCCTCGCCGGGCAACTCGCGGATCGATTTTTTGCGACCGAACGGCTGCTCGCCGCGAGCCATCTGATCGGAGCAGGCCTCGTGTGGCTGCTCGCGCGCACCGCGGACTTCCCTACTTTCCTTGCGCTCAGCGCGGTTTACGGATTTGTGTACGCCCCGACGATCGCGTTGACCAACGCGCTCGCGTTTGCGCACCTGCCCGACCGCGACCGCGACTTTGGATCGGTGCGTCTGTGGGGCACGGTGGGTTGGATCGCCGCCGGTATCGCCGTCGGTCAGGTGCTGCTGCGGCTGCACACACCCGACGAGGGCACCGCGGAATCCATCGCTGCGGCACAAAACGCAGGGCGCGCCTTTGCGTTTGAGCTGAGCGCCGGTCTCGGCGTGCTGATGGCGCTGTTCGCGTTGACATTGCCGCACACACCGCCGTCGCCGCGCCCCGCCGAACCGTTGGCGTGGAAGGCAGCGTTGGGTGAGATCCACATGCAGCCCCTTTTGACGCTGTTCCTGCTCGCGATCCCCGTCAGCATCATCCACCAGTTCTACTTCGTCTTCACGAGCGACTTCCTTACGGGGATCCAGAACGCAGCGGGCAGCGCCGCGGCGGATCGCTTCGCCAGCACCGTCAATCAGGTCTTCGGCGTCGGCGGCGGGGGTCTCATGACCATCGGCCAGATGACCGAGATCGTGGTCCTAGCGTTGATGCCGCTTCTGTTGGTGCGCTTGTCGAAAAAAACGCTGCTTGCGATCGGACTCCTCGCCTACGCGGGTCGCATGGCGCTTTTTGCCTACGCGCCGCAACTGGGGCCGGTGCTCGTCGGCGTCGCGCTGCACGGGCTGTGCTTCGGATGCTTCATCTTCGTCGCGTTCATGCTCGTCGACGAACACACGAGCTCCGACGTGCGCGCAACCGCGCAGAACCTCTTCAACTTGGTGTTTGTCGGCCTCGGCATCATCGTGGGGAGCTGGTTCTCGACGAGCGTCGTCGGCAAATGGGCGTCGGAAAGTGGCGCGATGGACTACTCACGCCTCTTCGCAGTCCCCATGTGGATCGCCCTCGCGTGTTTAGCGGCGCTGATCGTTTTTTATCCCGCCAGGCCGCGCCCGCGCCCGCGCCCCGCCCTGGCCGCGTGAACCCCCGCTGAAAACGCCATGAACCTCGCTGTGCTCCCCATCGCGATCGCCCTCCTCGCCGCGGCTTCGGCCTGCGGCGGGCCGCGTTTTGCTCCCGCCCCCGCAGCCGCCGCCGAGGCGGTCGCAAGCGCGCGCGCCCCCGCTCCCGAAGCCACTGGACGTCCGCGCGACCCCTGGGTGTTCCGCTCGGTGCTCGACGGCAACGCGCGCGCCTTGACCGCGGCTCTCGACCACGACCTGTGGATCGCGTTCGACGTCGATCGCGGTGAGCTGTGGCGTGTGTGGCGCGGGGATGTGCGCTTCACGGGGACCGTGTACGACACGCTCCACGGCCCGCAGCCGACGGCGCGCGGCCCCGCGTACTTTGAGTGGCGGGATTGGAAACCAGCGGGTCCGGGGGTCGCTCCTAACCCGCCCGGTGACGGCTGGCGTTTTGCCACGGGAGAAACGGCGGAGTTGCGTTGGCGCGGGCACCGTTTCCTCGAAGCTGGGGCCGATGGGCGCCGCGCGGTGGAACTCGCGTGGGAGCTTCGCAGGCAGGGACGCATTCCGGTCGAAGTGCGGCTGAAACCCGAGGCCGTGCGCGACCGGGCGGGCCTTGCGCTGCGCTTCGACATCGCGGTTGAGGGTCTCGGGGAGGGCGAAGTGTTGATGCTTGATCTGCCGCCCGCGGTTGCATCGGTCCCCGCGCGGACTTCCCGTGCGGCCCGCGTCCTCGGCGCAGAGGGTGCCCCGCGCGCGCTCTCCGTCGGACCGGGCGGTGGACGCATCGACCTGTTGTTGCCCGTCCTGCAGGACACGACGCCCGCTCCGTCCGTCACCTCGGCTGCCACGCCCGCCCCCCAAGCTTTGGCCAACCAATGAAGCTCAACTTTTTGCTCCGCGCGCCGTTGTTTGCGAGCGCGCTCTTTGCCTGCGCCGGTTTGGACGCCGCGGCCCAGCGCCGGGCGCTGCCCGCTGCTTCCCTTCCGCCGCTCGTGGGCGGCGTCTCCGTCCGCATCTATCAGATCGACGAAGCGATGAGCCACGTGGTGTGGCCGACGCCGGGGCAAACACCCAACGTTTCGTTCATCACACCGCTCTTGGACCTGGAGGACGAAGCCTTCGGCGCGGCCGACCAGTTCATCACCGTGGTCGATGGGTACATCCGCGCACCGTCGACGGGTCGCTACGGATTCCGTTTGATCTCCGACGACGGATCACAACTGCGCATCGGCGGCCAGCTCGTCGTGAACCACGACGGCCTGCATGGCCCAGAGCCGCTGGATGGCGAGTTAGAGCTCGAAGAGGGCTGGCATCCGATGGAAGCGGTGCACTTCGAGGGCTGGGGCGGAGCGCGCCTCAGCCTCGCGTGGCGCCCCCCGGGCGCGACCGCGTTCGAGCTCATTCCCACCACCCACCTCGGCGCGCACGCCGCGGAGGTCCGTGTGACGAGCCCCGGCAAAAAGGCGGTCCTGCGGCCGTTGCCCAAGGGCCGGCCGGGTGACGGCCAATGGCTCGCTGGCGTGCATCCCTCGTACCGCTTGGAGAAAGCGCGTCCCGAGGGCTTCGAGCCTAAAGTCGGTGGCATCGATTGGCTCGCCGACGGCACGCTCGTCCTGTGCACCTGGGATCCCGACGGCGCGGTGTATTTCCTCGAGGGAGTGGGCAAGGTCGCGCCGGATCGGATCCGCGTGCGGCGGTTTGCGTCGGGACTCGCTGAGCCTCTGGGGTTGTGCGTCGTGAACGATCGGATCTTCGTGCTGCAAAAGCAGGAGTTGACCGAGCTGATTGACACGGACCTCGACGGTGTGGCCGACGAGTACCGGGCGGTTGCGAGCGGTTGGCAGGTCACGGCGAACTTCCATGAGTTTGCTTTCGGCCTCGTGCACCGCGCCGGGCGCTTCTACGCGAACCTCGCGATCGCGATCGACCCGGGCGGGGCCAGCACGAAACCCCAGCTCCCCGACCGCGGCAGCGTGATCGAGATCGACGCGCAAACCGGCGATTGGCGCATCGTTGCGCGTGGACTGCGCACTCCCAATGGCATCGGACTCGGCGACGACGGTCAGATTTACCTGACCGATAACCAGGGGGATTGGGTGCCCGTTTCGAAGCTGCTCGTGTTCGCGGAAGGGGCCTTCTTCGGCAACCGCTCCGTGGTCACGGGAACACCGCTCGAAGCCGAGTTCGCAAACCGCGCCGAGACACCGCCCGTCGTGTGGCTGCCCCAGGGTGAAATCGGCAACAGCCCCGGTGAGGTCACGCCCCTGCGGCATGGACTCTACAAGGGCCAGCTCGTGCACACGGACGTGACCCACGGTGGGCTCAAGCGCACGGCCATGGAAATTGTCGATGGTGTTCGCCAAGGCACGGTGTTCCGCTTCACCCAGGGGCTCGAAGGCGGTGCCAACCGCGTGAAGAACGGGCCGGATGGCGCGCTCTACGTAGGCGGCATCGGCTCGTCGGGCAACTGGGGCCAGGAAGGCAAGCAGAGTTTTGGGCTCGAGCGTTTGGTGTTCACTGCGGAACCCTGTTTCGAACCCCTGAGCGTGCGCAGCTTCGCCAACGGATTGGCGTTCGAGTTCACCGAGCCTCTCGCAGAAGGCGCGGGTTGGGAAGCGGACGACTACGTCGTGACCCGTTGGCGTTACGAGCCCACCGCGCTTTACGGCGGACCGAAGGTGGACGAAACGTTCCTTCCGACTCGCTCGGCGAGTGTGTCGCCGGACCGTCGCCGTGTGTTCATCGAGGTCGACGGGCTCCAAGCGGGTACCGTAGTCCACGTGCGTTTGCCCCTTGGGCTGCGATCAGAAGCGGACCGCGCGCTTTGGACCGCGGAGAGTTGGACGACGTTGAATCGCCTGCCGACCCGCGTCGGCCCAGTGCTCCCGAACCCCTTCGAGCGACCGATGAACGGACTAAACCCGAGCGCAGTGGAACAGGGCTGGGAACTGCTTTTCGACGGCGCGGACCCCGCGCGCCACTGGAAGAGCGCGGGTGGGGACGATTTTCCCGCGGGTTGGGTGGTCGACCAGGGTGCGTTGCATCGCGCAGGCCCCGGCGGCGACATCACGACGCGTGAGCTGTTCGGCGACTTCGAGCTCGAACTGGAATGGAAGGTGGAGTCGGGCGGCAACAGCGGCATCTTCTGGCGCGTCGGCGCCGACGAACGCAGCGTTTGGACCACGGGGCCCGAGATGCAGGTGCTCGACAACCTGCGGCACCCGGACGGCCGCGATCCCAAGACCTCCGCGGGTTCGCTCTACGCGCTCTACGCTCCGCCGATCGACGCCACGCGGCCCGCGGGTGCGTGGAACCGCGTGCGCATCCGCGTGCAGGGACAGCACGTCGAGCTCTGGCTGAATGGCCAGCAGACGGTGGATTGCGAGA
This sequence comes from Planctomycetota bacterium, assembly GCA_038246255.1. Classification (GTDB taxonomy): domain Bacteria; phylum Planctomycetota; class UBA1135; order UBA1135; genus RI-242. Next base: position 20,807 of record JBBRWC010000036.1, on the reverse strand, counting down.
TCGGCAGCGAAGACTGGAACCGTCGCATCGAAGCGTCGAAGTTCGCCTCGCTCAAGCGGTTTGGACGGCTCGCGGAAGGTCGCATCGCGCTACAGGACCATGGCGACCCCGTGTGGTTCCGCGGCATCAAGGTGCGCCGCCTGTGAGTGCCTCCAACTCGCACAGCCGCGAAGCCGAAGTGGTGCTCGTCGACGGACGCGGCAAGCCGACAGGTACGGTCGGACGGTTCGCCGCGCACGAAGGCGAAGGGCGGATGCACCTGGCCTTCACGGTGGTGATCCTCGACCCCAAGGGGCAAGTGCTGCTCGCGCGGCGCGCGCCGACCAAACCCCTGTGGCCGCGGTTTTTTGACGCGACCGTGGCAAGCCATCCACATCCCGACGAGGACCTCGTGGTGGCGGCCCGTCGGCGGGTCCAGGACGAGCTGGGTGTGGATGCGGAGCTCGAACCCCACGGACACTTCCGCTACCACGCGCGCGACGTCGTCGCCGGCGGAATCGTGCGCGGCAGCGAAAAGGAGCACTGCGCAGTGTTCCTCGGGCGGATCAACGGTCAGGCCGCGCCGGATCCCAAGGAGGTGGACGAGCTGCGCGCTGCGCCCCCGGCCGCGGTCTGTGCGGCCTGGTCGCGTGATCCGCGGGCCGTCGCACCTTGGGCGCCGCTCGCGCTGCTTGCGCTGCGCAACGTCCTTGCGGTGGACGTTCCGACGTGGGCCGCCCTCGAACGCGCGGTCGCTGTCTGGCCCGATCTGCAAGTTTTGCGCTGACGCACAACTCTGCGTTGGCGGAGGGGCTGCCGCGCCGCCGGCGGAGCGATGGAGCACGCCGCCGAGCAAAGAGCGCGGATTCCCGCGTCAATCCCGTGTGGGAGACAAACGTTCGGGCGCCGTGAACGGCGTGGGTCGCTGGTGTCACGCAGCGGGCTTGCGCGGCGCGGGCTGTGCGAGTTCGCGCGGCCCGAAAATGGCCGAAGGTCGCGCGCCGCTGGGCTGTATCGGACACCTCGGAGAGTGTTTGGCATCGGGGTTGCGGGGGACCGACTTGCGTCCGTCCGACCGATCGGAGCGCATCCGCTCCACTGCAGTCCAACGAGGAAGCAGTCCAACGAGGAAGCAGTCCAACGAGGAAAGCGTCCATGCAGTTCACAACCACCCGCGGCACGGGTCCGCGGATCGAAATACCCGCCGAAGGCATCCGTGAGGAAATGGCGTTCTGGGAGGGTTGGTTCCGCAGCAAGGGCGGGGCCGAGGCGGAGGAGTACCGCCGACGCCTGGATCCCCTGGAACCGCTGCAACCGTACGTTGCGGAGCTCCTGACGCAGCCGCCGGGGGCGCGCGTGGAAGTGCTCGACGTTGGGGCAGGCCCGCTGACTTGGCTCGGCAAGGTATTGCCCCGCCGCGATCTTCGCATCACCGCCATCGATCCCTTGGCACCGTACTACGACGGGGTGCTGGCGGAGTTGGGTGTCGAACCGCCCGTGCGAACGCGTTTTGGACGCGCGGAAGCGGTGTTAGAGGACGCCGGGCGCAACCGTTTTGACCTGGTCCACGCACGCAACTGTATCGACCATTGCCAAGATCCCGTTGCCGCGATCGATCAGCTCGTGGCAGCGGCGCGCGACGGGGCATACGTGTTCATGCACCACGCGACGAACGAAGCCGACGCTCAGAACTTCGGTGGGTTCCACCAGTGGAACCTGTTCGCGGAGAACGGTCACCTGATGGTGGCCAATCGCACTCGCACCACGGACGTGAGCCAACGACTCGCTCCGATCGCGAACGTCGAAACGACGCTCCACTCGGATGGCCAGTGGATGGTCAACGTGATTCGCAAACGCGCGCGCACGGGGCGCTGAGGCCCGCGTGCGCGCGACGCGACGCTGTCAGGTCCACCCGTTGGTCACAGTCCAATCGTGAGCGGCAGTGCGTGGCTCGCCCACGTGGCGTTCCCCAGCCCGAAAATGTCGATCGCGACCGCGGCGTGGTGCAAAACGAGCCCGGCCGCGGCGGGCGGCAAAGGCGGCAGCACGATGGTGGCGTCGCCGTTGCCCGCGCCATCGAGCACCGCAAGCGTGCCCACGAGCAGCGGCCCGTTTGCGTTGGTCGCGGTGTAGCTGAACCACGCGTCCACAAAGAACAGTGGAATCGACACGCCGTCGATGACGAGGGGCGGCGCCGTGCCGCCGGCCGAACCCAGCACGAAGTGGAGCTGGTTGGCGCGCGCCGCGCCGGCGCGGATCACCAGGTTCTGTTGACCGCCCGCAGCGGCCGAAATCGTGGCGACGTCTCCGCCCAAGCCCTCACACAGGTCCAAGAGGCCGTCCTGGTCAATATCGAGCAGCCCGTTCGCGGCGATTTGGCACGAATCGAGCATGCCGTTGGCATCGCAGTCGGGGCCCGCATTCGCGGGCTTGATCCGGAAAACCTCTCCACCCGCGTGGTCGACGATCAGCAGTTCGCCCGCGCCGTCCACGCCGAAGGAGCTGGGTGTGCCGATCGCAAGCGGACCACCCGGAGCGAGTTCCACCGTGCGGTCGGTGAACTGGGTCGCGGCGCCACCCACCACGCGCATCGACCAGATCCGCGCCGTGCAGTAATCGGCAAAAAAGTACGTGCCGATGAGGTCGGGGATCGCGCAGCCGCGGTACACGTTGCCGCCGATCACCGCGCACCCCACGCCGTGGTTGTACACGTGGACGGGCATGGTGTAGGAGGGATCAAAACACGGCGCGGTCGTGCCAGGGGGGCACTGAAGCAGGCCAATGCAAAGGTCGCCTTCCATGACCGTCCAGCCGTAGTTCCGGGCGGCGGCCCCTGCCGGAGCCCAGTTGATCTCCTCGCGCGTGCTCTCGCCGACGTCGCCGATGTAGAGCTCGCCATTGACGTCGACGTGGAAGCGGTACGGATTGCGCAGACCCACGGCCCACGTCTCGGGCGGATAGAAACCACCGCCTGCGTAGGGGTTCGAAGCAGGAATGGCGTAGGGCGAACCCCCGTCGACATCGATGCGCACGATCTTGCCGAGCAGGTTCGTCGGGTTCATGCCGTTGCAGATCGGATCGAACGCCCCGCCGTCGCCGAACGATAACCACAGGTAGCCGTCCGGCCCGAACTGTATGCCCCCCCCGTTGTGGTTCGAAGCCGGTTGGGGAACCTTGAGGATCGGGAACGCGCTGGTGGCATCGGCACGGTCGGGATCCGTCGCGCTGCGGCTGTAGCGCACGACCACCGAGTCGCCGGCGTTGTCGACATAGAAGACGTAGAAGTAGCGGTTCGTCGCGTAATCCGGATGGAACGCCAAGCCGAGCAATCCGCGCTCGCCGCCCTGGGAGGCGAGCGCGTTGAGATCGAGGAACGGCAAGAGTCCCACGACGCCGTTCTTCACGATTCGGATTCGCGCGGTGTTCTGCTCGCAGACGAACAGGCGGCTGTCGCCCTTGGGCGCGCCAGCCCACGTGGGCAGCGCGAGGTTGTTTGCGATGCGCTCGGTCGTGAGCGGGGTCTGCGCGTCGGCCACCTTTGCGCCAAGGAGTAGGACGACGAAGGTGAAAAGGACGAGCGGCGCGGAGTTCACGGGGTTCACGGGGTTACCAAGGGCCATGGAAGGGAGGGCAGGGGGCCGCGGAGGCCAGCGGTGGGGACCCGCGACCCCCCCGGGTGGGGCGGATCGGGGGCGCACGCGATCGGGGCGCAAGTGCTGAGCCTCCCAGCCAGTTGCGATTTCGTCAATGGCCGTCCCTGACGGGCTTCGCACCGGCCGCGTAGGATCGGGGGGCGCCCGTTGATTGTCCCGCCCGCTGCCCCCCATGAAGACCCGGACCCGTCTCCTGCCCGCCGCCCCGTTGGCGCTGGCCGCGCTGCTCCTCGGCGCGCTCTCCAATCCCGCCCCCGCCCAGTGGGCCGACACGGCGTTCAACCCCGCGGGGGCAATCGCCGCCGACGATTTCCTCGTGCTCCACGACGACGGCGCACAGTGGCAGGCGTTTTCGGCGCTGCAACGGCGCTGGAGCCCGGTCGCAGCAACGGGTGCAACCTTGGTTGCGCGGGGAGCGCGGGTCGCGCTCTTCCACGACGGCGCGGGTTACCGCGTATGGAGCGCGCTCGACGGGCGGGTCGCGACGCTCGCGGGCCCGACCGGGAGTTTCGCCGGGGCCGCGGGTGATGTCGCGCTGGTCGTGCGCGACGACGGCACGGGACCCGTGGCGCACGCCTTCAGCGCGCTGAGCGGCGATTGGGTGTCGATCGCACTCAACGCGGCGGTGGTGGCCAACAACGAAATCGCATTGGCGGAGGGTGTTGCTGCGTTGCGCGACGGCGTGCGCTACGTCGGATTTGCGGCGCGAACCGCGACCTGGGCCGTGCTCGACACACCCACGGGTCAGGCCGGCGACTTGCCGTTTGCACGCGGCGAAGTTGCGCTCGCACCGCTGCGCCAACTTGGCGGCGGCGGGGTGGACCGCGTGGCCGCGTTCACGGGCGTGCTCGGCAACTGGGACGTCTCCGGTGTGCTCCAGTTTTCGTCGTCGACGCACATCGGGCGATCGGTCGCACTTGTGCGCGTCCAGCATCCGATCCTCACGCGCTTTTACGCATCCGCCTTCAGCGCCTACACGGGCCGTTGGCACACCGACTTCGCGCACGTCCACACACCGACGGTCGTGGTGCAGTGGGGTGGCGAATCGATCGTTGCGATCGAGAACCTCGGGTTTGCGTTCAACCTGACGACCTTCGCGGCCCGCCCGGGTGTGTGGAGCGTCCTGTCCGGCGCGAGGATTACCGTTGGCGTCGAGGGCGACACTGCGATCTTCGAAGATCCGGTGACCGGATCGCTCGCCGCTGCGAGCGGCCTGCGCGCGGGCTTCACGCAGGTTCCGAGCACCGGTCCCCACGGACTTGCCTTTGGCTCGGACCATATGGCGCTGGTGCTCAACGCAGATCTGAACTGGCGTGCGTATTCACCCGCAACGGGCCAGTGGAGCGCACCGGTTGGCGGTGTTGAATTCGCGAATGCCCACGCGGGCGCGGGTTTGATCGATAGCGCTGGCCGTGCACGCGCGTTCACACCACGGTGGAACGGTTGGGTCGAGGGTCCCTTGCTCGCACCCGGTTCCACGATGTTGGCGACGGGGTCGATCCTGGCGTGGGTTGACGCCGTTTCCAGCGAACTTTCCTTGCACGACGGCCGTTTCGGGCAAGTGCGCCCGCCCATCGCGACGCCACCTGGTGCGACGGTGACGAGCACGGACGGCGTGCTTGCGGTTGCGCAAGCGGGCGACGTGATGGCGTTCAGCGCGCGCAGCGGCGACTGGAGCACTGCGGGTGGGGGCGCGCTCACAACACCCTTTGCGCTACCCGTCGCGGCGGACGGCGCGGTAGCGTGGTTTGCCGACGGCGCTGGGCGGCTCTGGGCCTTCGGCGCCGGCCGCGACGCGGAGCTTGCCCACGATTGGCCCGATGGGCCCGCTTTCCATGCGCCGTCCCCTGCGACCGGCGCGGGCACGTCGATGCGCCTTATGCTGAGCGGTGCGCCCGCCGAGTTTGCGTTTGTGTTCCTTGCCGCGTCGGCGGAACCCACCGGGCTCGCGCTTCCCCCGATCCTGGGGCTGTGGCATTTGCCGATTGGCGCGCAGATTCCGCTCCTTACGGTGCCGCTCGGTCCGAGCGGCACGGTGAACGCGGCGCTTCCGCTGCCGTCCAGCTTGCCGGGTGCAACACGCGTGTGGATCCAGGCGGCCTTTGTCGACCTACAGACCGAAGTGCTGCGGTTTGGCGCGGGGCCCGCGGACGCCTGGGTGTTCTGACCGGACGGCGGGCCGCCTGTCGCGCGCGCGGAAACGGACGTTATCCTCGGCCACCATGCGTGTGCGGGTCGGAAGTGGGCTGTTCGAGCACAGGGGCGTGCGAATGTCGCCGCCGAGGGCGCGACACTCGGCGAGCTGATCGTGGACCTCGACCGCCGCCATCCGGGCCTTGGATTCCGTGTTGTCGACGACCAGGGCCAGCTCCGCCGGCACATGAACGCATTCCTCGACCGGCGCGCGTGCCGCGCGATGGATCCACCCCTTGCTGGCGTTGAGCGGGTGCATCTTTTGGGCGCGTCAAGCGGCGGCTGACTTCGGATCGCGCCTGAAATCCGGGCCCACACCGCGCTGGACATCAGCACGTGGTTTTGGACAGCATGGGGACAACGACGTGACGCCGTAGGAGGGCTGGCCCGGGTTATTCATCAGGTTTTCGAGCAGACGAGCCCAAGTCGTCGTAGGTTGGTGCTTTGCGGCCGCGGGATCCACAGGCGACATTGAACAGGTCATCGAAGACGCCCGTGGCCGCAAAGTGCCGCCAGGGGACGAAAGGCGGCCAAAAAACCTTCCCAGCATCCAATCGGTGTGCGCGGCGAGCTTCGGAGCATGAGTAGCACGGACACAGGCGTTCCGTCGCCCCAGACTCGCGCGGAGAGCACCGCTTACGAGCATACGTCGCGTCACTCGGACGTGATCGCCTTCATCGACGCGTTAGCGGCGCGGCGGGACCCGCGCCTTGTGGTGCGCGAGTTCGGCACGTCGCCGGAAGGTCGGTCCTTTCCGCTCCTGATCCTCTCGGCGCACGGGCATTTCACCCCCGAGGAAGCGCACGGTAGCGGGCTGCCTGTGGTGCTCGTGATCAACGGGATCCACGCCGGCGAAGTCGAGGGCAAAGAAGGTTGCCTGATGCTGGTGCGCGACATCCTCGACGGCCGCGACACCGCGGTCGGCGGGTAAGCGCCGGACCTGCTCGCCAGCATGACCCTTGTGGTGGTGCCGCTGTTCAACCCGGATGGCAACGACCGCATCGACCCAGCCCACCGCAAGCTCGACGTCGCGCGCTTCAGCGGCCAATTGGGACCCACGAGCGGTGTCGGCACGCGCACGACTGCCGCCGGCATCAATCTCAACCGCGACTACCTGCGTCAGGACGCGCCGGAAATGCGTCTGTTGCAGGAGCACGTCGCGCGCCCGTGGAACGCTCACTTGGTCATCGACACCCACGCGACGAACGGCTCCATCCACCGTTTTGCGCTGACCTACGACATTCCGCACACCGCGCACAGCGGGCGCGGTGAGCCGGTCGAATACATGCGCGACCGACTCTTGCCCGCGGTGACGCGCGCGGTGAAGGCGAACGCGGGCCTCGACACTTTTTACTACGGCAACTTCCTGCGCGACGAGGGTGGCCAGGGTGCCGGTTGGATCACCTACACACACCATCCGCGTTTCGGCGGCAACTACCGCGGCCTCACGGGTCGTTTGGATCTCCTGCTGGAGACCTACGCATACTTGCCGTTCAAAGAGCGCGTCGAAACCACCTACGCTTTCCTGCGCGAGACGCTGCGCTACACCGCCGCGCACGGGCCCGCCATCGTCGAACTCCTGGAGAACTGCCGCGCCCCGCGGGACCGCATCGCAGTGCGCTATCGCCTGGAAGCGCTCGCCGGTGAGCCTGTGACGGTGTTGACGCGCGAACCCTACACGCTCGAAGGGAATCCCAGCGAGGCGCGCGTGCCGCACCTTGCGCGGTTCGTTCCCGAGCACGAGGTCGATCGGCCCTATGCGTACGCGGTCCCCGCGGCGATCGCGGAGCGCCTGCGTGGCCACGGCTTCGAGCCACAGGATCCAACACCCGGGCGCTCCTACGACGTGGAGGTCGCCATCGTGCGTGGATCCGTCACGAGCGCCGGCCGGGAGATCCTCGAAGCCAATGCGTCATCGTACCTCGACGCCGTGTACGCGCGCTCGCGACGCACAATCCCGATCGGTTGGAAGCTCGTGCCCACGGCGGTGCCATTGGGCGCGGTCGCGGTGTACCTGTGCGAGGCTGGCAGCGACGACGGGCTCGTCCCGTGCGGCTGGATCCCCGAACCGGCAGCGGGGGAAGAGTTCCCGGCCTGGCGCGTGCTAGAAGGCTGAAGTCCAGGCTCTTAGCCAACCAGGCTGTGCCAGCGCGCGCGCAAAATCCAGCGGCGTTGTTTGCGCCGCACGTAGATCGGTGCCGATTGCGCGAGTTGGATGGCCCTTCGAAAGTGCTCGCGGGCTTCATCCTTGTGGTTGGTTCGTCGCAGGAGCATGCCAATGCGCGCGGCGGATTCCGGCGCGGCGCCGTGGGCAGCCTCCAGTGAACGCAGCGTTTCGAGCGCTCCGTCGACATCCCCGATCGACTCGAGCGCGGCTGCGCGTCGCGCCAAGAGCCCGCCAAAACCGTGTTCAGGTGCGAAGGCGAGGACGGCGTCGTAGCGCTCCAGCGCTTCCCTGTGGCGTCCAAGCGCCCGGTACACATCGCCCAAGGCCACACCCCATTCGGGATTGCGCGGCTCCTTTGAATGTGCGTATTCGAGCGGCGCGAGGGCCGCACGGGGACGACCTTCGCCGAGCAACAACGTGCCGAGCTTGGCCTGGTTGTGCGGTGTCTCGACGAGACTGAGCACGCGGACCTGCTCCGCAAGTCGGCGCCGTCGCACCAACACGCGGCCAACGATCGCCGCGGCCGCTGCAAACAGAACGAGCAGCAAGTAGAAGCCCAACAGGCCGCGGAAGAGGCCGCCAATGACGGGCACGTGTCGCAGCACAAAGGAGGCGAGGATGAACGCGATGATGTAGACGAGGGCACGCGGCACGGGCGGATTGTGGGGAGGGCGCCAAAAGCGCGCAAGCCCCGCCCTCACGCGATCCGTTGGAGCGCGCACAGCCGCGCGTAGAGGCCACCCGCCGCTACGAGAGCCTCGTGCGTGCCAACCTCGGTCACGGCGCCCTGCTCGAGCACGATGACCCGTGTGGCGCGTTGGACGGTCGCGAGGCGGTGTGCAATGACGAGCGTCGTGCGGCCCTCCAAGAGGCGCTCGAACGCACGGCCCACGGCGTCCTCCGACTCGGCGTCGAGGGCGCTGGTCGCTTCGTCCAGTACGATCACGGGGGGATCCGCGAGCAGCACCCGCGCGATCGCAAGGCGCTGGCGCTCACCCGCCGACAAGCGCACGCCGCGCTCGCCGAGCACCGTGTCAAAGCCCTGCGGTAGCGCGCGGATGAAGTCGAGGGCAAACGCGCCGCGGGCGGCGTTCTCGAGATCCGCGAGTGTTGCAGCGGGTCGCGCGATGCGCAGGTTTTCGGCGACGGTCCCGCCGAACAGGAACACCTCTTGGCTGACGTGGCCAATCGCGCGGCGCAGATCGGCGATGGCGAGCTCGCGTACATCAACACCATCGAGGCACACACGCCCGGCGCGCGGGTCGTGGAAACGCAGGAGGAGGTTTGCGACGGTCGACTTTCCCGCGCCGCTCGGGCCCACGAGTGCGACCACTTCGCCCGGGGCGACGGCGAAGTTCACGTCGCGCAGCGCGTGCACGCCGGGTGCACTGGGATAGGCGAAGTGGACGTGTTCGAATGCAAATTCGCCGCGCACGGGGCCGAGCGCGCGCGGTTCTTGGACCTCGCGCACCGCGCTTTGTGTTGCGAGCAGTTCGCGCACACGGTCGGTGGAACCCGCCGCGCCCTTAAGGCCGCCCCACACGTGTGTGATCGATCCGATCGCGGAGCCCGCGGTGACGGCGTAGAGCACGAATGCCATGAGCTCGCCGGGTGTCAGGGCTTCTTCCAACAACAGTGCGGCGCCGTACCAGATCACCAGCGTGATTGCGCTCAGCGCGAGGAACCCAATTAGCGCCCCAAATGCCCCATAAAGCCGCGCAAGGCGCAGTCCGGCGTCGAGCACGCGGTCGACGTGCGCGCCGTAGGTCGCGCGGCGGTGGTCCTCGATGGCAAACGCCTGGACCGTGCGGATGCCCGCGAGCGACTCCTCGGCCGCGGTGTTAGCGTCGGCGAGGCGCGCCTGGCGCTCCTTCGATAGACTTTCGATCCGTCGGCCGAATAGCACGGCGAAAATGGCCACGGGCGGCACGGCGACGAGCATCACGCTGGTCAATCCCAGATCGGTGTGGGCCATCAGCGCAACCGCGCCGATCAGCATCAGGCTTTGCTGCGCGGCGTTGATGGTGTTGTGGGTGAGCAGCTCGCCGATCGCGCCGATGTCGTTGTTGAGGCGCGACAGCAGTTCACCGACACGTTCGCGCTCGTAGAAGGACGGCGAGAGCTCGAGCAGTTTGCCGAAGAGCCGCGCACGCAGCGTGCGCAGGATGCGCGCGGCCGTCGCTCGCAGCACGTAACCCTGGGCGAAGTCGAGCAGCGCGACTGCCGCGAAGAGGCCGACGAGTCCGAACACCCAGGCGCGCAGCCCATCGACGCTGCGCTCGATCAAAACCGCGTCCACGGCGCGCCCTGCCGCGGCGGGGACGACCAGGCTGACAGCCCCGGTGGCCGTCACACACAGGAGCGCCGCCGCGAGCCGCCCGGCGTAGGGCCGCGCCATGCCCCCGAGCCACCGAAACGCGCCTGTTCGCACTCGGGCGCCACCCTCGGTCCCGGCGCGCTCCCCAAGAAGAAGGGGTGCTCGATCTTCGCCAGGGGGTGGAACGCGCTCGGCCCGAGTCACGCCGACGACTCTAAGGGACGGCCTTCCCTCGACCTGCGCGTGCCCTCGCCAGAACGGGCGCAACCACCCGCCGCGGCGGCAGTCTCGGGTGGCTGGGCGGGGGTGGTGGGCCCAAAGCGCGGTTTTTGGCGTCGCCGCCGGGGTCGCCAGCCGGGCCACGCCGGGACGGCACGTGGGCCGCGCCGGGACCGCTGCGGCGCCGCCAACACCTCCATAACCCGGCACGCGCTCCAAGTGCGGCGGCTCCGCAGGTGACCTGCGCCCCCCGGTGCGTAAGAATATAGGATTCTTCGGTCGCCCCCAGGACACCGGTGCGTATGGCCCGGTCGGGCGCGGGCATGTCGCCCGCGTCCCCGTCCCCATCGGCGCCCCTACCCGTCCGCACAGGACTCCTCATGTTCACCCTTATCGGTTCCCTCGCCCTCGCCGCGCTGCCGCTCGCCGCGCCCACCCTTGGAGAAGGCGCCCAATGGCACGCCGACTTCGACGAAGCGGTCAAAGTCGCTCGCGCCGAGAACAAGGACCTTCTCGTCGACTTCACCGGATCTGACTGGTGCGTGTGGTGCATCCGCCTCGACGACGAGGTCTTCAAGCACGCCGAGTTCCTCGACGAAATCCAGAAGAAGTACGTGCTCGTGGCCCTCGATTTCCCCAACGACGAGGAGATCAAAGCAAAGGTGCCGAACCCGGAGCGCAACGATGAACTGCGCGCGAAGTACGAGATCCAAGGCTTCCCGACGGTCCTGCTCATGTCGCCCGACGGCGTCGTGTTCGGCGAGACCGGCTACCAGAAGGGCGGCCCTGAGAAATACGTCGCGCACGTCACTGAGATCGCCGATTCCGGCCGCAAGGTTATCGCGGAGATCGGCGGGGTCGTCGACGCGTTCCGCGCTGCTGAAACTCCCGAAGCGAAGATCATCGCCATGGGTGCGGTTCTTGAGTTCCTGCGCTCCAACGACGGCAGTCCGCGCTTGATGGCGCCGGCCTTGGAGGTCGCCCGGGAAGCCTTCGTGCTGGACCCCGCGAACGAAGCCGGACTGTTGGAGCGTGCGACCGAGATTCTCCTCGAGCGCGACGCGTGGAGCCCGGAGGTCGCCGCGGCCGCCGCAAAGGTCGACCCCGACAACGCGAAGGGCATGATCGAGCGTTCACTGCGCGCGCAGATGAGCACCGTCAGCGACGAGGCGTCCGCCCGAGTGTTCAGCGGCGAAATTCTCGCTTTCGTGCGTGCCAAGCGCGCAATCAAGGACAATTCGGAAGTCGCCCTTATGGCAGCCCAGGCAGCGTTTTGGAACGCCGATCCGGAACTCCTGAACGACTCTGCGATCGCGCTGGAGCTTGCGAAAGCGTCGCTCGAGATGGATCCTGAGGGCCGCGCCGCAGAGAAACTGACCGAGCTCGTCGAGAGCCACGGAACGGGTGCAGGCGAGGACGTGAGCTCGGGAACCTGACACGACCCAGACCGCGACCAGAACGGTGCGGGGCGCCTCGAGCATGCTCGGGGCGCCCCGCTCTCGTTCATGGCGCGGCGCAGCGGGTCGTGCCGCTCCACCTGTCCACGCGTCAAACCGGCTCCGTTCGTCAAACGCGCCAAACGCCCGCGATGCGCCCGGTTTACCGATATGTGGCTTGGCATAGCGCGGGATTGCAAAACGAATCAGCCCGCGTTATTCCTTGTCCACGAGGCCATGCGCCTGTTCGAGCCGTCGTGATGCGGCAACCCCCTCAGTTGAAAGTTTACGCCCCATGAGTCACACCGGAACAGCTCTCCAGATCGACTCCGTGATCCGTTCGCGGATCGATGCTTTCATCAGCGAAATCGATCAGCTCGTCCGCCAGGCCGCAGTGGATGCGGTTCGCTCAGCCTTGGGTGGCGTGAGCGAAGCTGCCCCGCCGACGCGCCCCGTCAGCACCCCGCGGGGCCCCGTCGCGATGACACCCAGGCGCCTGCTTGCACGGGATGCAATGGCGTTGGCCGGACCCCTTGAAAGCCTTCTCCGCGCCGAAGGTGCCATGCGCCTGGAGGGCATCGCTGCACGGACGCGCATGCCGATCGCCAAGCTCCAGCCTCTCGTGGGGTACCTCGCGGGGCGCGGCAAGCTCGTCCAAACGGGCGAAGGCCGCGGCGCGCTGTTCGCGGCGCTGTGATCCGGTCCGACCGCGCGGCGGCGCGGCGGCGTGAGCGCGGCGTGCAGGCTTTCACGGACTATGGCCGCGCAGGAAAGTTCGTGTGCAGCGCGCCACGTGCGCGGCGATCTGGCGCGTTCCGCGCGGACCCTCGAGGCCCAGCTCCTGCCGCATATGGTGCATGCCCTTCCACATGGACACCAACTGGTCGGCGGCAAGGTCGGGGTCGGGACAATCGATCTCGCCGCGGACGTGGGCGGCGCGCAGCAGCTCGGCGAGGCTGTTGCACACCCGGCGCGGACCCGCTTCGAAGAACAGGTGAGCAAGGCGCGGATGGCGCTGGGATTGCGCGATCAGGAGGCGGTGGACCTGATGGATGTCGGGACGCGAGAGCAGGCCGAGCAGCGCGCGGCCAAAACTGTCGAGGCACGTTTCGAGCGATAACGCTACGCCGCCCGCGCCCGCTTGGGCCTGGGGATTCGCTCCGGAGTCCGCCGGACATGAATAGATTTCGGGCGGCTGTCAAGATCGCGGCGTGCTTCGCGGCATCCTTCGGTCGACCGGTCGCAGCCGGTGTTTGTGCGCGGGCGCGGACCGCCTGTGTGCGGCGCCGCGACGGCGTGGACTGCGGTTTCAAGTCCTTGTCCGATTTGAGGTTGCGGCGGCGGGGCACGGTGTTGGCTTGAGTTGCTGAACTGATCGGTTCAGTACAGGCGGCAGCCCAGCGAGCGGCACCCCCCAGTACGAACACGGTCGCCCTGAAGATGCTGATGGCCGACCGGGCCAAGTTCCTGGGGCTCGTATTCGGGGAGGCGTTTGCCGCACTGCTCATCACCCAGCAGGCCAGCATCTTTATCGGGCTGATGGTCCGGACGGGGAGCACGATTGTCGACGCGGCCGACGCGGACGTCTGGGTCATGGACCCGTCCGTGGAGTACCTGGATACGGTGTTTGCGCTGCGCGAGACGGACTTGCTGCGGGTGCGTGGGGTGGCCGGCGTCGCATGGGCGGCGCCCTTCTTCCGCGCCAACGCGCCCATCCGGACCGTGGCCGAGCGGGGTGATTCGGGCGGGATACTTCAGGGTGCGATCGCGATCGGCGTGGACTCCCGATCGCTCGCGGGCTTGCCCGAGCGCGTCGTCATGGGCTCGCTCGCGGACCTGCGCGCCCCCGATGCCGTCGCGATCGATCGCGCGGGATACTTGCTCCTGTGGCCCGGAGCGCCGCTCGAACTCGGGCGGGTTCTCGAAATCAACGACCGCCGGGCAGTGGTGGTTGCGATCACGGACGCCGAGGCGCCGTTCACGACCAATCCGCTCGTCCACACCCGCTATCCCAACGCGCTCGCGTACACCAACAACGGGCGCAACAGGCTCTCCTACGTGCTGGTCAAGGCACAACCCGGCGTAACCCCGAAAGAACTCGCGCGCCGGATCCACGCACGGACCGGCTTGCAGGCGCGCACGCGGGGCGAGTTCCACTGGCAGACCGTGCGTTATTACCTGGCGAACACCGGCATCCCGGTGAACTTCGGCACGGTCGTTGTGCTGGGTGTATTGGTGGGCATCGCGGTCGTGGGGCTCTTGTTCAACACGTTCGTGCTCGAGAACATCCAGCAGTTTGCGGCGCTCAAAGCGATCGGTATTCCGAACGCACGGCTCGTCGGCATGGTCTTGCTGCAGGCCGCCGTGGTGGGTGCCGCGGGATATGCCTTCGGATTGATGTTTGCATCGCTGTTTTTCGAGATCGGCGGGAGCACGATCGCGCTGCGCGGGTTTCGCTTGCCGTGGCAGGTTGCCGTCGTGGTCGCGGGCCTGACCGCGCTGATCATGGTCGCGTCGACAGTGCTCGGGCTGCGGCGTGTCCTATTCGTCGATCCGGCGGCAGTGTTCCGTGGTTGAGCCCAGGGCGCAAACTTTGGATGCCACACGCCCCACCGCAGAGCCGGCGGTGCACGCGACGGCCATCGTCAAATCCTTCGGCACGGGTTCCGCGCGGCAAGAAGTGCTGCGCAACGTGGACTTGGAGGTCGAGCGCGAGCGGACGACGTTCCTCGTCGGCCCCTCGGGATGCGGAAAAAAGACGCTGATTTCGATCCTGACGGGCCTTTTGAGGCCCGACAGCGGCGACGTGGAGCTGTTCGGCACGCCGATCCTGCGCCTGCGGCCCGCACAGCTCGTCCGCTACCGGGCGCAGAACCTTGGGTTCGTCTTCCAACAGTTCAACCTCTTGCCCGCGCTCGACGCCACCGAGAACGCCGCGGTTCCGCTGCTCGCACAAGGCGTTCCCGCGCGGCGTGCACACGCGCGTGCCGCCGAACTGCTCGAGCGTCTGGATATGGGCCCGCACCGCGACAAGTACCCGCGCGCGCTCTCGGGCGGGCAACAACAGCGTGTGGCGATCGCCCGCGCGCTCGTCCACCAACCGCGGCTGCTCGTGTGCGACGAACCCACCGCATCGCTCGACGCGGCCACCGGCCGCCAGGTGATGCAGCTCTTCACGGACCTCGTGCGGCAAGCGGGCGCGACGGCCATCGTCGTCACCCATGACAACCGTATTTTCGACCTCGCCGATCGCATCGCGCACATGCAGGACGGACGCGTTGAGCGGATCGAGCAGTCCCCGCTCCACGTCCCTTCCCAACAAACATGAAAGTCGCGCGCCTCATTTTTCCGCTCGCCCTGGCGTTGAGCGCCGGAACAGCCCTCGTGTGGTCCGTGGACTCCATCGCGGCGAGCACACCGGGCGCACAGGAGCGCGCTCCGCCGATGCGCTGGTGGAGCAGCGCAGCGCGGCACTCGCAGCCGCCCGCGCCCTGTCGGACGAAGTCGCTGCGCGCGCGGGGCCCCTTGGCGCCCTCGTTGCCGCGGCGGGTGCCGAAGTGGATGCCGCGCGTGCGCAGCTCGAACTTGTGGGCTCCGACGGCTCCGCGGCCCCCGCGGGCGCACGCTGGCTCGCGGCCCGCGCCGCCGTTGACGAGGCGGAGGCCGGGATGCGGGCGGCGCGGGTCGAGCGGGAGTTGCTTTTTGTGCGTGCACCCTTCGACGGGGTGGTGCTCGCCGTGGACGTGCGGGCGGGGGAGTACGCAACGACCGCGGAGCGCGCGACGCCCCTGGTCGAGATGGGGCGGCGGGAGCTTTAAGTGCGCGCCGAGTTCGCCGAAGAAGATGCCCCGCGTTTCCAACCCGATGCTCCCGCGTACGCGTCCCTGCGCGGAGCCGCGGGCAGCCGCATTGGTTTGCGGTATGTGCGTACGGTCCCCAGCTTCGCGCCCAAGCGCACCCTGGGCGGCGGCGCGGCCGAGCGGGTCGATACGCGCGTTCTTGAGGTCATCTACGCGCTCCCGGACGGCGCAAGCGGGGCCGCGCCGGGGCGGCGGGTCGACGTGTTTGTTGCCGATCGCAGCGTGGATCCGCGCTAACCGCGCCGGTCCGAGTAGGCTCTTGCGGCGTGGGGCTCTTGGAAACCGTCGAGGCGGCGCGGGCGGAACTGCCGCAGTCAAAGGCCCACAGGGTGGGCTGCGGCCCCAAACCCGGTGTGGAGGCAACACCGGCGTCGAAACGCGGCCGCATGCGGGGGCTGGTCCTTCTGCTGGTCCACGTTGCGATCGCACTGCACGTGTGGCACTGGCTCGCGACGGGGCGGTCGCTAGGGGCGTTGGAGCCCAGCGAAGCCGGTCTCGTGTGGACCGAAGGGGTGCTCAACGCCGGCCTTGTCCTGATGGTGCTGGCGACCGCGTCCACGCTCATCGTCGGTCGCTTTTTCTGCGGCTGGGCCTGCCACGTGGTCGCGCTCCAGGACGCGAGCGCGTGGCTCCTTGGAAAGCTGAAGCTGCGGCCCAAGCCCGTGCGTTCGCGCGTCCTCGTGTTCGTGCCGCTGCTCGTGGCGATCGAGGTGTTCCTCGGGCCCGCCATCGTGCGGCTCGTGCGGGGTGAGTCGCTCCCGATGCCTTCCTGGCAACTCACGACGGACGACCTTTGGGCGCGTTTTCCCGGTCTGTGGATGGCGCTCGCGACGTTTGCCACCGTCGGGTTTGCCGCGGTGTGGTTGCTGGGCTCCAAGGGCTTTTGCACGTACGGTTGCCCGTACGGGGCCATTTTCGGCGTCGCGGATCGCTTCGCGAAAGGGCGCATCCGGGTGAGCGACGCGTGCGAGGGTTGTGGCCATTGCACCGCCGTTTGCACCAGCAACGTCGCGGTCCACACGGAAGTGCGCCTGCACCGCATGGTGGTCGATTCGGGTTGCATGAAGTGCATGGACTGCGTCAGCGCGTGTCCCAAAGGCGCGCTCTCTTTTAGCTTTGGCCCCGCGCCCAGCGCGGCGGTGCGCAAAAAAGCGGCCCGTCGCACGTTCGACTTCTCCTGGCCTGAGGAGATCGCGCTCGCTGCGCTGTTTTTCCTCGGGTTGTACGCCTACCGCGGCCTGTACGGCGCGGTGCCGCTTTTGCTCGCGGTGACTCTCGCGGTGCTGTTCGCATTCCTAAGTGTCGCGCTCGTGCGGCTCGTCAGAGGCCGCGATTTTCGACTGCAGCACGGCATGCTGAAGCGCGGCGGCCGCTGGACCGGGTTAGGCCTTGCCGTGCTCCCTTTGCTCGTCCTCGTGGTCGGTGTCACGCTGCACTCGGCCGGTGTGCAGTGGCATGCGCGGGGGGGCGCCGCGGCGCTCGCCGACGCTGGCCAATCGGACGGGGCCGAGCGCGCGGGGCATCTCCTGCGGGCCGGGCGGCACCTCGAGCGCGCCGCATCCCTTGGTTGGGTGTCGCCGGCGGAACTCGAGCGGCGCGCGGGTTCGGCTTACATCGGCGGCGGCGAGCCGCGCCGGGCGCTCGCGCTCCTGGAGCGCGCCGCCGCGCGCTCGGGCGCGGATCCTGTCGCGCAGCTCGAGCTCTACCGGGTGCAGGTGGCGCTCGAAGACTGGGCCGCGGCCGCGCAGAGTTATGGCCGCGCCCTGGACCTCGAAGAGGCGGCGGGCCGTCCCCTCGATCCCGACCGGGCAATGCAACTCGCGGGCGAGGTGGTCGAGCTCGTCCGGCGGGCACCCGAGGCGGTTGAACCGACGCTTCTTTTTGCCCGACTCCAAGCCGCGGCGGGCGACGTTCCGACGGCCGTCCAAAATCTCGAAGCGCTGCGCGCGCGCCATCCGGGCGAAACACGGGTCACCGCGCTGCTCGAAAAGCTGCGCGGCGCCGCGCGTTAAACGGGCGCGGGGCCCGAAGCCATCGGCTCCGGGCCCCGCGCGAGGTTTTGAGGTCGCCCGCTCGTTGACGGGTTCCCGCCGAAGGTCAAAGGCAGCCGGTCAGCAGCGCGCCGAAGCGGACGCGCAGGCCGTCGCTCAACTCGGCGACGTCGAACAGCGGGCCGGAGCCCGACACCACGATGACCTGGAAGTCGTAGGTCAGGCCGTCGATGGCGCTCAGGTTCGGGATCGGGAGCGGGATGGAACCGACACCCGTGCCGTCCGCGGCACCCGTTCCGAGGAACAGGACGTCCGTGCCGAGGTTGCCCCCAAGCAGCAGCGTACACGTGCCGAGCGGCGTGGTGCCCGCGACCGGGCTGCCGAAGAGCAGCAGCGGCGCGCCGGCGGGCAAACCTTCCGACAGCAGCGCAAACGTGTTGTTGCCGAGGCTCGGCAAACCGTTGGCGGCAAGGGACGCCGCCGGGGTCGTGTCGCTGCAGCCGTCACCGGTCTTGACGGCGTACGCCGAGCCCGGGACCGTCGTCGCGACGTCGAAGCTGCCCGGGCCGGCTCCCGCGTCAGCGGCGACGAGCGTCATCGCACCCGCGGTCGGCGCGGCGGTCGAATCGAACCACACGTTGTAGACGGTGTTCCAGCGCACGGCATTGGATGGGCCGCTCAGGACGAGCTCTCCGCCTTCCACCGTCACGGACCAGTCGTTGGCCGTGTCGTCGTCGAGGTCGCCGAAGCCGACGTTCTGGACGTCCGCGCCCGCGCACACGGGCAGGCGAATCTCGCCGACACCGCGGTGGCTGTCGCGGTTGTGCAGCGCGTATTCGTAGTGGTACACACCGTCCACCGGCCCGCTCACCTTCACGGCGACGTAGACGCGGCCGTCGAACGTGCCGTTGGTGTTGGAGCTCACCGTCGCTCCCGTCCAACGCTGCAACACGGTGCCTTGCAGCAGCGCGCCCACGGTCGGAACGCTCCAGGACGAACCGTTCCAGTTCGGGTTGAACTCGCGCGAGCCGATGTTGTTCGTGCGCACGGCTTCGGGTTCACCCCGCACCACGTACTGGGATGCGTAGTAATAACGCGTGCCGGGTTCCCCGATCAGGTCGCGGTCGTCGACGCGGACGCGGTTGCCTACCGGGCCGAGGCTGTTCGATTGCGCGAACGAGAAGCTGCGCTGGCCGTCGCACTGGGTGGCAGGTACGGGCGTGAGGCCGGCGTCGAAGAAGGAGCACGTCGCTTCCCACGCGCCGAGCCACGGGTCGACCTCGTCCGCGGGGGCCAGGTAGAAGTTGTTGGCGTTGTTGCCGACGGAGTAGGTGTCCGAGCAGCCGATGCCAAGGAACGTTCCGTTGCTCGGGACTTGGCAGGGCGTGCATTGGCTGCTGGACAGCGCGAAGAAGCCGTGCTTCAAAAAGCTGCGGTCCGAGATCTGGCGGAGGCGGGTGCCACCTGCGTCCTCGCGCACGGCGAGGAATGCGATCGTCGGATGGTTCTCGTTCATCGGCTCGAGCCACGGCACGTTGACCGTCCCGAGGTTGCACGATGTCGTGGCCATCGCGAAGGCATTGACGCCCGTGGGGAACGCGCCCTGGCGGCCCTGGAAGCTGAAGCTGCTCAGGATTCCGAGCGCGACGTCGGTGCCGGGGATGGAGTTCGATTGGGCGACGGCCGGCGCCGCGAGCGGTCCAGCGGCCAAGGTGGCGAAGAGCCCAGCGACGGCAAGGCCGCGGAGCGTGGTTTGGGATTGCATCGTGACGGGGGTGGTGGGTTTGGGCAATGGGTCGACCGGGGGGGCACTCGAGACGACACTCGCGGAGGCAGCTTTGGTGATTGCGACCTTGAGAGGTTAGCGCAAGTCCCGGCTCGTGGCGGGGGTTGAGCGGCTGTGGCCTGCGCCGCTACGGTTGTTCATACGGGGATCGAACGTCGCCGCTTCCGCCGAACTGCCCCGTTGGAGCGACACCAGACGCAGCCGGTTCCGTGGGTTCAGGGTTGAACCGCTCAAGTCACCCGCTCCTTACGCCCCGCTGGCGGCCTTGTTTCAATGCGGCCCGTGAATCCCTCTGCGCGCCCACCGCCCCGACCGGGCTCCGACGGCCCCAACTGCTTCGAGTGCCGCCACTTCGAGGTGCGCCACGACCCCGCGTGGCCCTATGCCTGCCGCGCCTTCGACTTCCGCTCGCGCGCGCTGCCGAGCCAGCAGGTGTTCGCAAGCTCCGGCGCACACTGCCAAGCGTTCGAACCCAGGCCCGCGCCACCCCGCACGCCACGCCCCCGCGACGGAATCTGGGGCTGACGCTGCACGCGCCTCGACGCTGGATCGCGACGAGGGCCAGGGCCGAGCGCGAAGGGAAAGGCACTCGCGTCGCGGCGACCTTCGGTCTTGAGACGACCCACGCTCCAAGGCGGGCCTGGAGGCCCGCGCTCCCACCTCGTGCGCGTGCGCGGAGCGGATCGCCCTTTCCGTATTGGGCGACAGTTGCGAAGCGGCACACCAGGACCGAGTCGCGCTCGTTGAGCAGATCCCTTGCAAACGCCGCCGGGAGCGCGGGCCTCCCGGCCCGCCGCGCGTGATCGAGAAAGGCCGCTTGGGCTCGAACTGGCTCGCCAGCCTGGCCGTCGAGCGCTTCGGCTACCACATGCCCTACAACCGGCTCGAGCAGAAGTACGCGTCCGAAGGACTCGCGCGCTCGCGCACGGTGCTGTGCCGCTCGACGATCAAGTTGGCTGAGCTCTTCGCGCCCGTGCACGAGGCGCTGCACGTGGAGATCGTGCATGGCGACGTCGCCTTTGCTGACGAGACCAGCGCGAAAGTGCAGCAGTCGAAGGCCTGTCCGACGCGCAGCGTGTGGATGTGGCTCTACGCGAACGGCGATGGCGACTGCTACTTCGACTCCAACGAGTCGCGCGGCCGCGATTCACCGACACGCGTACTGGTGGGCTTCGTCGGCTGGCTGCACGCCGACGGCTACGGCGT
>JBBRWC010000035.1:0-33398 GCA_038246255.1 Planctomycetota bacterium | reverse complement strand
TCGGTTTGGGCGGCGGCATCGAGTACGTCAAACACATCGCCGGGGCTGAGGCGACCCATCAGGTCCGCCGGCGCGACGGCGGTCCCCGCGAGGTCCGCGAGCGCCGTGATCGCGAGCGCTCGCTGGCCGCACGCGATCACGAGCCCCGCGGGTCCAACCTCCAGCACTTCGCCGGGAGCGCCGGCGCGCGGCGGATCGAGGTCTCTCGCGGCCCGCACGATCAGCGCCTTGCCCGCGCGCGCGATCTTCGCCGCTGCCACGGGATTGGGATAACGCCCGTGGTCAAGGGCGCGAACCAGGCGCGCGAGGTCCGCCGCGTCTGCACGCCAGTCCAGCAGCCCGAGGGTCGCCGGCCGGTCGGACCGCTTGAAAACCGTGCGGTGGGCGAGGTCCTGGGGCGCGCGCGGTAGGGCAACCCCAAGCGCATCCGCCGCGAGGTGCTCGAGCAGCTCGCCAAAACTATCGATCGCGGCCTCGAAACAGCGTGTGTTGAGGCTCAGCGCCGTTTCGCCGGGTGCGATCTCAAACTGTCGCCGCACGAGCACGTCGCCGGTATCCACGTCCGGCTCGACGAGGTGCCACGCGATGCCGTACTCGCGCTCACCCGCCATCAGCGCCCACACGGGCGCGTTGAGGCCGGCGTAACGCGGCAGGGGACCGTCGTGGAAGTTGATCGCGCCGCGGCGGGGGAGTTCGAGGACCGCGCGCGGCAGCAGCTCGAGATACGTGATCGCGAAGAGCCAGTCGAAGGGCTCCTTGGCGAGCGCGGTGCGCCAGTCGGATTCGAGCCCATGGACAAGGATGCCCTTCGACGCGGCCCAGGTCGCGATGCGCGGGGTCGAGCTGACGACGGACACGAGCGCGTGTCCCGCCGCGAGCAGCAGTTCGCCGCACTCCACGAGGAGCGAATCGGAGCCGATCAGATGGGAGCGCTGGCGTTCGTGACCCATGGCGGGCGGGCGGGGGAGCTGGGGAGACTAGAAAGATCTTCGGGCCGTTACGGCAGCCGGGGGGGGCGGCCTGTACGGGGTGCCCGCGCGAGCCCTCGGGTGGTGCCAGGCCAGGGACCGGCCGTCCACCTCCCACGGTGAACGGTGGCCCGGCCCCCGCGGCGGGGCGGGCCGGGAACGCCAAACTTGCCCCGCGCACCACGCGGACGGGCGAAGCGGCGATCGGGCGGGCGGGCGGGCGATCGGGCGGGCGGGCGCACGAGGATACGCCGCGGCGCGGTCAGCCGCCAAAGGTCCCGCGAGTGCAAACGGGGCTCGGCACCCGGCGGCGACGGTCCGTGTCAGCTCGCCGCGAGCGGCAGGCTGCGCCGGCGCATGCCATCGAGAGCCGCAAGGGCGGCCGCCAGGGCCGGCGCCACCGGCGGCACCGCGACCTCGCCGATTCCACCCGGTGCGTCGCCGCTCGGGGCGATCAGGACGTCTACGGCGGGCGCGTCGGGGATGCGCAGCAGGCGGTAGGAGGCAAGATCGGCGCTTGCGACCGCTCCGGCTTCGAACTCGACGCGCTCGCCCAGCGCCGCGGACAGGCCAAAGATCACCCCACCCTCGATTTGGGCGCGCACCAGGTCGGGATGCACCACGCGCCCGCAGTCGACACCGGCGACGATCCGGCGCACCCGGGGTCGTCCGTTTTCCAACCGCGCTTCCACCACGAGGGCCACGTGGCTCCCGAACGACGTGTGGAACGCGATGCCGCGGCCCACACCCGCGGGCGGGCTGTCCGACCACCCGGCGCGCAGGGCCACCGCTTCCAAAAGCGCGCGCTCCCGCGGCCGATCGCGCAGCAACTCTTGACGGTAGGCAAAACTGTCGAGGCCCGCGTGCGCGGCCAGCTCGTCGACGAAGCTTTCGACCGCGAAGGCGTTGTGGGAGTGCCCGACCGAGCGCCAAAACCCAACACGCACAGGGAGCTCGGCGGGCACCCACAGCACGCGCCGCGCGCCGAGCGCGTAGGGCAGATCGATCGCCCCTTCGGCCGCGGTCGGGTCCACGGGGCGGTCGAGGGGCACGCGCTGGGCCACGATCGACTGTGTGGCAAACCGGTGTCGCCACGCGACGGGATAACCGTCTGTGCCCAGCGCGGCTTCGAGCACGTGGTGCGCTCCCGGCCGGTGGAAATCAAAGCGTAGATCGTCCGTGCGATCCCAGATCACCTGTACCGGGCGATCGAGGCGGGCGGCAAGGTCCGCCGCTTCCTCCACGAAGTCGTTTTCCGCGCGGCGACCAAAACCGCCCCCCAGATAGGAAACGTGGACGTCCACGCGGGATTCGGGCACATCCGCCGCGCGCGCGGCGGCCCACGCGGCTCCGTGCGGGTTTTGGACCGGAGCCCAGATTTCGAGGCGGCCCGCCACGCGACGCGCGCTCGCATTCATCGGCTCGAGCGTCGCGTGGGCGAGGAATGGCAGTGTGTACTCCGCGCGGTGCACCGCGGCTGCGCTCTTGAACGCGAGGTCCACGTCGCCGCTCGCCTCCGCGGGAACGTCGGGTGCGGCCGCGTCCCGGGCGAGCTCTGCCAAGCGCGCGGCAAAGCCGACGTGACCGCCGTTCGCCCCGTCGGGCCGGTCGGAATCGTCCCATTGGACCGCAAGGGCGTCCCGACCCCTGAGCGCGGCCCACGTCGATTCGGCGACCACCGCCACGCCCGAGGGGACGTCGATCACTTCGCGCACGCCGGGCACCGCCAGTGCGGCCGCGCGGTCGGACGTGCGCACGCGGCCCCGCGTGAACGGGTGGGTGTAGAGCGGGCCCACGTGCGGGCAACGCGCGATCGCTGCGAAGCACATTCCCGCCCAGCGCACGTCGGCGCCAAACCGCGCGCTGCCGTCGATTTTGGCGGCGAGGTCGGCACGTGCCGGGCTCGTGCCGATGAGTTCCCCCGCTCGCCCGGTCGCCGTTTCAGGGCCTGGCGGGCGGGCGCCGGGCGCGAGGACCGTGGGAGCGCTCGGCGCCGCTCGAAGTGCGGCGGCGGCTGCGAGAGAGCCATACGGAATCCGCCGTCCGGTGCTCACGTGCACGATCGCCCCGGCTTCGGCGCGGCAATCCTCCGGGCGCGCATCGAAGACCTCCGCCGCGGTGTGTTCGAGCATCTCCCGTACCGCGGCGCCCGCCCGCGCGAGGTTATCCCAGCTCTCGCGCACGCTTGTCGACGAAAACGTGCCCTGCCAGCCGAAGCGCGACATGTCCGTAGGAGCCTGACGCACCCCGACGTCCTCCCAGCGGCACGCCAGTTGGTCCGCCGCGATCTGCGCGAGCGCGGTGTGAACACCTTGACCCATTTCGCTCTTCGCAACCCAGATTGTCACTTGGCCACTTGGCGCCACCTGGATCCACGCGTTCGGTCGCAGGGCGCCGTCCTCCGCGGGTGGCAGAGCGCCGCGGCGACCCAAGCGGAAACCGACCCACAGTCCCACGGCGCCGGACGCCGCGGCAGCCGCCGCCGCGCCGACGACCGCGCGGCGCGTCAGCATCCGGCCCGCGGCCTTGCGGCTCGGGTTCGACCCGTCGTTCGGCACATCACTCGATCTGTCCATGGGCTCGGAGCGCCAGGGCGCGCGCGCAAAGGTAGCATCCGGCCCTCCCGTGCGCGCTCGCTTCCAAGGCCCAAGCTTGAATCCTCCCACCAAATCCAAACCCGCGGCCCCATCGAACCTGGGCCAGCGCACACGCCGCAGTTCGATCGCCACGCTCGGCGGTTACGGCCTCGCGAACGTGCTGCGCCTTGGCAGCAACGTTCTGCTCGCGCAGATGCTGATCCCCGAGGCCTTTGGCCTCATGCAGCAGGTGACCGTGTTCCTGATTGCGCTGGCGATGTTCAGCGATGTGGGAGCGGGGCCCTCGATCGTCCACAGCCGACGGGGCGACGATCCTGCATTCCTCGACACGGCGTTCACGATCCAGGCGCTGCGCGGTCTGGCGCTGTGGGTGGTTTCGTTCCTAGCGGCACCCTATTACGCGCGGCTCTACGAACAGCCGCAGCTCGCCCAGTTCATCCCCGTTGCGGCTCTGACGGCGGTGCTCGCGGGCTTCAACTCGACGCGCATCTACACCGCGGAGCGTAACGTCGCCGTCGCGCGCAAGGTGGCGTGCGAACTTGCGGCGCAGACCGTTGCGGTCGCTGTGATGCTGACCTGGGCCTACTTCGAGCGTTCCGTCTGGGCGTTTGTCGCGGGCGGCATCGCGCAGAGCGCAACGGTCGTGGTCCTCAGCCACAGCGTGTTGCCCGGGCATCCCAATCGCCTGCGCATCGAACGCGCCGCGCTCGGCGAAGTCCTCGTGTTCGGTCGTTGGATCTTCCTGTCCACCGTGCTGACGTTTTTTGCGATGCAGATGGACAAGCTGCTGCTCGGGCGGCTTGAAGCGATCGACGCGTTCGGCGTTTACGCGGTCGCGTTTGGCCTCGCGAGCATGCCGCAGACCATCGGCGGCATGCTGACGGGAACGGTGCTTTATCCCGTGCTAGCCGAGCACGCGCGCCATTCCCGTGCGCAATTCGCGCTGCACTTCGCGCGCGCCAGGTCGCTCTTGCTCGACGCGTCGAGTTTTGCGCTGATCGGCGTCGTCCTCCTTGCGCCGCCGTTTTTCACCACGTTCTACAAACCCGAATACCACGCGGCGACGTGGATCGCGCCGCTGCTCGTCCTGCCGCTGTGGTTCACGCTGTTGCAGATCACGGCCGACCGCGCGTGCCTCGCGCTGGGTCAGCCGCGCGTGCTTGCGCTCAGCAATTTGGCGAGCCTGATCCTCAAAGCCACAGGGTCTCTCGTTGGCTTCGAGATCGGCGGCCTGTTCGGTTTCATCGTCGGTTTGACCGCGGGCACCGTCGGCGGCCACGCCGTGGTGCAGCGCGCGCTCTCCAACGAAGGCCTGTCGATCGTGCGCCAGGACCTGCGCTCGACGACGCGGCTCGCCGCCATTGTGCTCCCCACTGCGCTGTTGCCCTACGCGCTCGGCGGCGAACTGACCGGTGGCAGTGCGCTGCTCGCGGGCAACGCGCGCACGATCTTTGAGGTGGTTCTCGCGCTCGCGGTCCTGACGCCGCTCGGGCTGCGCCTGCGGACGCAATTGACGGGCCTGCGCCGCGATTGACGCAGGCCCGCCCGTTGACGCCTTTTCAGCTCCCGAGGATCAGCATCAGGCCTTGCGAGAGCACCGGGTTCGACTTTCCGATGTCGTAGGTGAAGGCCTGGGTGAACACGGGAACCAGGTAGAGCGACGGCTCGAGCGGAATCGAGAGCGTGAAGATCGGCGGGGAGGTCGAGTTCTGCCACGCGCTTCCGGGGGTGATCGCAAGCAGGCTTGCGCCGATGTCGAGCAGCAACTCGCCGGGCAAGGTCGGAAGGCTGCCGAAGGTCGGCAGCAGCGTGCCGCAGGGGAAACCCGAGTCCGGGCTGCCGGCGATCATGAAGGCCGTCGGCGAGCCCGGCGTGAAACCGCCGGGAGGCGCCCCGAGGGCGAGGAAAATCTTTTTGCCGAGGTCCGGTGAGCCGCCGTTGACGCTCAGCGTGCCGGGTGCGTTGACGCCGCAGCCATAGGGCACGGCCGCGCCGGGGACGCCTTGTGCACGCTGGTCGATGCGCAGGATCCGGTTTTGGAAGGTGTCGAGGATGTAGAGCTCGCCGCGGCCGTCCTGGGCGAACGACGTGGTGTTGCCAAGACCCGCCGAGGCGATGTCCGCGCTGTGCTCGATCAGGTCCTTCGAGCCGTTGGGGAGGCGGCGCACCGACCACAGCTTGTTGGTGCAAAAGTCGGCGAAGAAGTAACGCCCGGCGAGCAGCGGCATATCGCTGCCGCGGTAGACGTAACCCCCGGTGATCGAGCACCCAATGAATTGACTGAAGTCCGGCGAGCCGTGTCCGTACTCGTGGAAGGGCAGCGTGGCGGTGGTGAGCGGGCAGGGGCACGGGCTGTAGCCGGTGCACAGCGACCCTTCCATGCAGCGCCAACCGAAGTTCAAACCGCCCGGGTGGTTCACGGGCTGGAAGTTGATTTCCTCGCGCGTGAATTGGCCGACGTCGGAGATCCACAGGTCGCCGATTTCCCGGTCGAAGCTGAAGCGCCAGGGGTTGCGCAGGCCGTAGTGCCAAATCAGGGGCTGCGCGCCCGGCGTGGAGAGGAACGGGTTGTTTGACGGAACGTGGGGAGCGGGTTTGTCGACGTCGAGGCGCAGGATCTTGCCGAGCAGCGAGTCCAAGCGCTGGGCGTTGTTGGGCATGTCGCCCTGGAACGAAAAACCGCCGTCGCCGAGGCTGACGTACAGCATCCCGTCCGGTCCAAACTCGATGCAGCCACCGTTGTGCGAATCGGAGGGCTGCGTGAGCGGCCCGAAGATGACGCGCTTCGTCGACACGTCCGCGACGTTGGGATTCGAGGTCGAGGCGCGGTACTCCGCCACGATCGATGCGCCGACGTTGTTGGTGTAGCTGATGTACACCTTGCGGTTGGACGCAAACGCAGGGTGGAACGCCAGGTCGAAGAGGCCGCGCTCACCTCCGATCGATAGCTCCGAAGAGATGTTGAGGAACGGCTGGGGGAGCACCTGCCCGTTGACCACCACCTTCACTCGCCCGGTGTGGACCTCGGCGATGAACAGTCGGTTGGTCTCGCCCGGGGGCGCTTCCATGGCGACCGGGGTGACGAGGCCGTCGGCCGCGCCGAGGAAAGGCTCCAGCTCGACGAATTGAGCGGGAGCAGACGGGCTGAGTGCGCCAACTGCCACGAGTGCGGCAGCCAGGGCGGCGGCGAGGGGGGAGCGGGACTGGGGCATGGGAAGCTTGAAAAGGGGGGAATCCGGTCCCATACCTTGGAAGGCCGGGATGTTCGGCCAGGAAAGCATACCCGCACCGGGTAGGAACTCCGCGCGCGCCACGCGGCGCCTATCCGCTCGTGCGCTCCAGGGTTCGCTCGCCGGACAATCCGGGACGAGGGACTTACTCAAATCCGGCGAGTTACGGGTTTTCCTGATCCCGCTCGGTCCGCCTCCACGTTGCTCCCCCGCGCGCCGTTGCCAGAGTCGCAGGCATGCGTGCGAGCTTGCCCAGGACATATATCGGAGCCGCCGCGAGGGCCCAAAGGTCCCGCCGCCGGGCGCCCCCGAGTACCCACGCGAAAAGGACGTGGACCGCAAGGACGGCGAGGAATCCCGCGGCGATCCCCCGACCGAGTGCCGGACCGAAGACGAGCGCGGGCAGCACCAAGAGGACGTGCAGGCCCAACGGCAACAGCATCAGGTCCAGGACGGGTTCGATGAGCCGCGGGTGGCGCAGCACCTTGGGCAACAGCCCCGGCAAGCGTGTGGCGGCCATGCGCAAGCGTCCACCTTCCCACCGCGTGCGCTGGGTGTGTGTGCCGCGCGCCGTGGTGGGGAGTGGCGCTTCGACACGTGCGTCCTCGAGGAACTCGACACACACGCCACGTTCCACGAGTTCGAGGTGGTATTCGAGGTCCTCGACGATCGAGAGCGCACCAAACGACCGCGCGGCGAGCACATCGCGCCGCAGCGCAAACCCGTTCCCGAACAGGCCCGCGGACAAACCGAGTCGGGAACGGCCGCGGGGTCGAATGCCGTTGAAGCCGAGGAACGCGAGGCGTGCGAGCCTGCGGCCAGCGGGTGCGTCCGGCTCTTCGCTCGCGTCGTAACGCGCTTGGACGGCCTGGGCTCCGGTGGAAAACGCCCCGTGGACTGCCAGCAGCAGATTCGCGCTGACGCGGCTGTCAGCGTCGATGATCAGCACCGCGTCGACTCCGCGCTTTAGCACGTCTTCGAACCCCAATCCGAGGGCGTAACCCTTGCCACGCCGCGTCGTGTCCGTGCGTTCCAACACGCGGGCACCCGCGGCTCGGGCGCGCTCCGCGGTCCCATCGGTGCAGTTGTCCGCAACCACGACGAGGTCGACTTCGCAGGCGGGCGCTGCCGCGGCGCGCAAACTGGCGACGCAATCTGCGATGCCGGCTTCCTCGTTGTGCGCGGGCACGACGATCGCGAGGCGGCGCGGAGCGTCGATCGCTTCGCCGGAGCCATTCGCCGCGTGTCCTTTCACCCCGCGGCGCGGCGCGAGGGCCGCCAACGTCAGCAGCGCAAGTTCAACGGCGCCCGGTAACGCAGCGAGAGCGAAGCCGAGGCTAACCCCCTGCAGAACGCCGCTCACCGGCCGTTCGCCGCCATGGCGCGCTCAAGATGTCCGGTGAGTTTGCGCGCTTCGCCGTCGATGTCGTGCTCGGCCACAACCTGAGCGCGGCCACGCTCCGCGAGTTCCGCCAGCTCGCCGTCATTAGCCTGGAGCGCCGCGCGCAGCGCGTCCACCAGGTGGTCCACGGAACCCGCGGGCACGACCCAACCGCTGCGGCCCGGCACCACCAACTCGGGAATTCCCGCGATGAACGTGCTGACCACCGCGCGGCGCAGCGCGTAGGACTCCATGAACACGACCGGCAGCCCTTCGTCGAAGCTCGGCAGCACCATCAGCCGCGCCGCGAGGATTTCGCGCCGCACGCCGGCGCCGTCGAGCCACCCCAAAAACCGCACCCGATCGCCGAGGCCCAGCTCGGCCGCGCGGCGGCGCACGTCGGCTTCGAGCGCGCCGCCACCGACCAACGCGAGCTCGAAACCGTGGCCTTGGGCCATCAGCCGCGCGAGCGCGTCCAAAAGCACAAAATGGCCTTTTACCGGGTCGAGCCGCGCGACACACACGAGGCGCCGGACGTCGGGCAGCGGCGTGGCGGGATGGTCGAGGAACGAACGGTCGATCCCGCAGTGCACGAGGTGGATGCGCGGCCAGTGCACCGGATCCGACCAGCGCATCAACGTGCTGCGGCCATGGTGGCTGATCGCGACCGCAAATGCCGCGCCGTGGATCTTCGCGCGCAGCGCCTCGAAGGCCGGAAACTCGAAGATCTCCGGTCCGTGGAACGTGAAGCTGTAGGGCGGGCCGCCGAGCGCGTGAGTGAGCAGTGCCACGGTCGCGGAGTTCGACGCAAAGTGCGCATGCAGGTGGCGGGATCCGCGCGCGCGTAGTTCGCGCAGGAGTAGGCACGCCTCCGCGAGGTACACGAAGTGGACGGCGAGGCCGCGCGGTGAACGCCAGCCCTGGCGGAACGCAAGCGCGAACGCGCGCGCGAAACGGCGCGGATCGCGCAGCCCGGTGGAAAGGACCGCGCCCGCCAAACCGAGCGGCCCTTGCTCCAGCAGAAAGTGTGTGCGCTGCGCTTCGACGCGGTCGTCGGGATCGACCAATTCCTCACGCACGCGGCGAACGCTGAAGCGCTCGATCCTGAAACCCTTGGCTTCGAGCGCGCGGATTTCGCGCCGGATCCACGCGTGGCTCGTTTTGGGGTACTGGTTGACGAGGTACGCGATCGATCCGCGCGCGGGCGGCGCGCTTTCATCGACTTCGGGCCGGCTCGTCGTCGGTTTCATGGTGCGCGCGCGCCCCTTGCTGCGGG
This sequence comes from Planctomycetota bacterium, assembly GCA_038246255.1. GTDB lineage: Bacteria > Planctomycetota > UBA1135 > UBA1135 > RI-242. Next base: position 23,946 of record JBBRWC010000035.1, on the reverse strand, counting down.
CGCCGATGCACCCTTGTACTCGATCAACGCGGAGCGCCGACCGAAGAGCCGCCCCGCGGCGTAGCGCAGTACACCTTGAGCCTCCGGCCATTTGCCGATGGCGCAGGCGATTCCGAACAGCAGCGCGGCCCGCGGTGCGGCGCCCCGCGCGCGGCGGTGCGCGCGCACGCGCAATGCGAGCCGCAAAAGCGCCAGGGCCAGCAACAGGGGAGCGACCGCCAGTCCGACCGGTCCGAACGCTGCGGCCGCGAAGACTCCCACGGCCAGCGCAGCTAGCGGCGCGAGAATGGCCCAGAAGAGGGCACTCTCGGCGATCCGCGCTAGACCGCGAACACCGCGGCGGCCGTGCAGACTCCACAGCTCCGCGGCGGCGTGGCCGCTGCGCACCGTCCGCCGCCACCACTGGCCGAACGCCGTCATGGCCGCGTCGTGTCGCGTCATCGGAGCGTCGATGCGCAGCACCCACCCGCCCGCCGCGCGCAGGCGATGGCACAGCTCGGGCTCCTCGCCCGCGATCAGGTCCTCGCGAAATCCTCCCACTGCGGCGAAGGCCGCGCGGCGGTAGAGCGCATCGCCGCCGCACGCTTCCGCGTCGCCGATGGGTGTGTCCCACTCAAGGTCGCACAGGAGGTTGTAGACCGAGGCCTCGGGATAGCGTTCCTTGCGCCGACCGCAGACCACCGCCGCAGCGGGGTTTTTGCGCAGCGCAGCGAGCGCGGACGCGATCCAGCCGTCCTCCAGTTCGCAATCGCCATCGACGAATTGGACGAGTTCGAGATCCGGCCGCAGCGCGACGAGCTGCGCAAACCCCGCGTTGCGCGCCCGCGCGGCCGTGAACGGCGTTCCAAGGTCGAGTTCCACGACGCAAGCACCGCGCGCCCGGGCGGTTTCTCGACTGCCATCCTGCGAACCGGAATCCACGTATACGGTTGCGAGCCCCGCGCGGCGCAGGGACTCGAGGCATCGCAGGAGGCGTTCGCCCTCGTTGCGGCCGATGGCCACCGCTCCCAGCGCGGGCATCCTCGGGGTTTCGTTGGAGGGCAGCATGGGGGGGCGTCCGGGTAGTCTAGGCGTGCCACCCCGCCGCCGTGTCCCGGGCGGCTCCCCCGGCTCCCCGTGACGGTCCTCCCCGAGCGCGCTCGCGTGCGCATCCTCAACATCGACGTCGACGACACCACGTCGGCGGCCCTGCTCGAAACCCTCGTGCGGGGTGTGGTGGTCACGCCGAACGTCGACCACCTGATGAAGCTCCAAAAGGACGCGCGTTTCCTCGCTGCGTACCGGGCCGCGGACTATCGACTGTGCGACAGCCGCATCGTCCAACTCGCCTCGGGATGGGTCGCCCCGCGTCCGATCCGCGAACAGATCGCGGGATCCGACTTCTTTCCTGCCTTTTGCCGCCACCACGGCCGCGCGGACTCGGATGTGCGCATCTTCCTCTTGGGTGGGAGCACGGGGGAAGCGGTGGAGCGCGCCCGGCTCGCACTTAACCGCGACACCGCGCGGGAGGTCGTCGTCGGGGGGTACTCACCGCCCTTTGGGTTCGAACGCGACCCCGAAGAATGCCAGCGGATCCACCAGCGCATCCAAACGAGTGGCGCCAATACGCTGGCGGTGGGAGTGGGAGCGCCCAAGCAGGAGCTTTGGATCGCCGCGAACCGCGCGCCTTTGCCCGCGATCCGGCTGTTCTTTGCGGTCGGGGCAACGATCGACTTCGTGGGTGGTGATGCCCGGCGCGCTCCGAAATGGCTGACGCGGATCGGGCTCGAATGGGCCCACCGGCTGCTCCAGGAGCCGCGCCGGATGGCCAAGCGTTACCTCGTCGATGACCTCCCCTTCTTCTGGCTGATTCTCCAGCAACGCCGCGGGCGCTACCGCGACCCCTTCGCAGGCATTTGAGCCTGTGCCGACTTTTTCCCGAGGTTGGCTCCAACGCCGCAAGGCGCTGGGCCAAAAGGCATCTGAGACCTACTTCGCTTAGGCCGTGCCGACTTTTTCCCGAGGTTGGCTCCAACGCCGCAAGGCGCTGGGCCAAAAGGCATCTGAGACCTACTTCGCTTAGGCCGTGCCGACTTTTTCCCGAGGTTTCAGCCTTGGACCCGCGCGCCGCGAGGGCGCTACCAGGGCGTGGTGCCGTGTCAACGCGTGGCGCACGAAGTCGCGTAGGAACCGCGCGGGCCGCGCGCGCGGCCGGCGACGCAACGCAGCCAGGACTCCGCCGAGGCCGTCCCCAACCACCACAAGCGTGTCGAGGAGCATTGAGGCGACGATGCCAACGTGGCGCCCGAAGTAACGCTGTCGGGACGCGTACCAGTAGGCGGGCCGGCGCTGGGACGCGTCTTCGACCGCGGTGACGCCCGTGGTTTTGCCTACGTGGTGCACGACGCAGCTTTGAGGTACGTGCCAGCACTCGAATCCGGCGCTGCGCGCGCGGCGGATGAAGTCGAGCTCCTCGAAGTACAGGAAGTAACCTTCGTCCATCGGGCCGACGGCGTCGAACACCGCCCGACGAACCAGCATGCATGCCCCCGAAACCCAACCGGTTCGCACGGGTTGGTCGCTGGGCGCGGCGACGGTCGAGCCGAACCAGCGCCCGAGTGGCCCGAACTGCACGACCTGCTGGAACTCGGTTGCAAAACCCAGGTCGTTAAAACTCGCAGCCTGGGGCCGCCCATCCGCGTGTTCGAGCCGCGCGCCCGCGATCCCGACGTTTGGATGGCCAGCGAGGAACCCAGTCAGCTCCACCAGGCTCCCCGGCCGCACTTGCGTATCAGGATTCAGCAAGAGCACGGCGTCGTTCGCCACCCCGGCAGCATCCTGCGGACGCTCGGCGAACCACATTTCGATGGCGACGTTGTTGCCGTACGAAAAACCGCCGTTTTGGGCGGCTTCGACGATTCGGATCGGCGCCGCGGGGAAGTGCACCCGGCGGAACGCATCCAAGCGCTCGGGTGAACCATCACCCGATGCGTTGTCGACGACGATGGCTTCGGCGTCCGGACCTAGCCGCACCATCTCGGGCGCGAGAGCCGTCAAGCAAAGCTCGGTCCAGGCTGCCGAGCGGTAGTTGACGACGACGATGAGCAGGGCCATAGGGCCGGCGATTGTAGGGCACCGGCCCGACTCGTCACCACCAGGCGGGTGTCGTGGCCACGAAAGTGGTCATCGCCGAGTATTTCGGCGCGATCGACTTGTCGGAGTTGAGATGCTCGAGCGAACCCCACGAGCCCCACTTGGAGTAGGTCGCCACGCTGTTGTAGTGGAAGAAAGCCTGTCCGCCGGCGTTCTTCCAACCCTCGAAATAGTCGAGGTAAATGTCGCCCATGCGCGGATCGCGATTGGCCGCGAGGAACTTCGCGGTCAGCGCTTGGTTGTTCTCGGAGCCAAAGTAACCGGTCAGGTGTTGACCACCTTCGTACGCGGTCAGGATCAGACCCCGTGCCGTGGTCGACGCTGCATTCGATGCCACGTGCACCAACTGCGATTCCATGTTGGTTTGGCAGGCGTCGAGCAGCTGCTCGACCGTGAGCGCCGCCGTCTGGTTCTGCTGGGCCGGGTCACCCAGGCTGCCGCCGAAGTAGGGCGCCGTGGCGTACGCGTCGGCTTTTTCGTAGGCCTTCTGCCAATCCATGATCACCTGGCCGGTCCAGGGGTTCACGTTCTGGCCTGCCAGCGTGCGCACGATGCGCGAGCTTTGGTTGCCGAACACACCCTTCCAGATCTCCATCACCTGGACGGCGCGTTGGCTGTAGTAACGCAGTTGGGCTTCGAACGGCGTGTTGGCCAGGTTGAGGGCGACTCCGAGCGCCTGTGACCATTGGGCCTGCTGGAACATCGGATTCCACACCTCGTTCGAGAACTCAACGTAGACCTTGAGGTTGGGGTCGAGATTGTCGCGCACGTAGGTCGCAAACTGCGCGACGTAATCGTCCGTCGCAAGGTGCGGGATGCAAAACCATCCGTCCTTCTGCGCATCGTTCAAGAGCCGCACCATGTATTCCAGGGCAGCACCGCGTTCGGTCGCCTGTGTGAAATGGCTCGTGGTGGCGCTGTCGCTCCATTCGGCGACCGGCGAGTTGTTGATGCGCTGCCAATCCATGAAACGGAGACCCGCAAACGGCTCGAGCATTTCGAGGAACGCCGGGTTCCACATCTCTTGGATGTGGGTTTGCTCGTGGCCCGGCATCACGAAGCGAATGTTGCGCACCGGATCGGCGGGATCGGTTGCGATCAGCTTCAACAGAATGCCGCCATTCGACGGGTTCACGTTGACCAGAATGCGGCCCGGCGAGACTTCTATGATCGAAGCGTCGAACGACGTCGCAAACGTGCCCTTGCCGTCGAACAGGAGCGTGTACACACCCGCCGGATAGTTGCCAGCGAGGTCGCGGGCGAGCAGCAGCGCGGCCGCCTGGTTGGGGGCCAGCGACGTGATCCAGCCGTCCGCATCCTTAGCGATAGCGGCGCCGGTGTTCCACGCACCTCCGACGACTTCCTGAGGAAGCCATTTGTCGGCGGTCTTCACGAGGTCGACGAAGGGCAGCTCGGAGGAGTAGTACGTGATCTCCGCGAGATTGATCGAAAGCGGGGATTCACTCCCCTTGGCGACCTGGATCGGAAGCGACTGGTCGCCGTCACCGTTCGTCGTGTTGACCACCTCGATCGTGCCTTGCAACAGTCCCGCCGGGAGGCTGGACGCTTGGGCCGACAACACCGTCACCGCGAGTGTGGCTTGCCCACCAGGCGCCAGGGTGCCGCCGTTGCTGGACAGGCCGATCCAGGGTGCACTGGAGCTCGCGCTCCACACGAGCGGCGCGCCCCCCGTGTTCGACAGGGTGTACTGCTTGAGCGACGGCACGGCCGGACCGTTGCTGTTGAGCGAGAAGTACGCGGTTTCGAGCGGCCATGTTTCGAGTTCCGCCGACGCCGCGTCGAGTTGAAGCCCCACCGGCAGGGTCTTCGACCCCACGCCGTTGGTGGTGTTGACGATCGCGAGGTTCGCGTTGAACGACCCCGCGGCCAGGGTTTGTGCGTTGTTGTTGGGGGCGACGGTGATGGACGTCGCAGCGCCCGCGGCAAGCGTGCCCGAACCCGGGCTCACCGTCATCCAGTTGGCGTTGATCCCCGCGGTCCATGTCAGCGTGGAACCGCCGGTGTTGCGTAGCGTCACACCCTGGGCCGACGGCAGCCCCGCGCCGACTTGGCCCGCGAAGCTCAAGTTGTTTGTAGGGACCAAAAGGGCCGCCGGCAGGGCATCCACCGACACCTGGACCGGAAGGGAGATGGCCTGTCCCGCGCTCGCGTTCGAGAAGAGAATCTCGCCGTTGTGGAGTCCGACATTGAACCCCGCCGCCGCGACCGGGTCGATGCGCACGAAGATCGAAGCTTGGGCGCCGGGCGCGAGGACCCCGCCCGTGGGCGCGTCGATGCTCAACCAACCGGGGCTCGCGCTGACCGCGTACTCCGCATTCACCTCGCCGATGTTGCGCACAACGTAGGTCTTTGAAAGCGGTGCAAAAGGACCGCCGACCGGACCGTTCGCGAGATAGGCCTGGATCGGCTCCAGGGTGAGCAGCGGCGCGGAGGTCGCCGTCCAAACCAGCCGAACCGTGCGCTGCGTGTCGCCGCCACCGATCGGATCGTCGAACAGGATCGCCGTTTCGTGGACCCCGGGCGCGAGTCCCGCGAGGCCGGAAACGTCGAGCGAAACGAGCACTGGCGCCTCTGCGCCTGCGGCCAATGTGCCGCCGGTCTGCGAGAGGGCGACCCACGGTGCGTCGACGGACGCGCTCCACTGCAATGCCGCGCCGCCGGGGTTCGACAGCGTTAGCTCGAAGGGGCCACCCAGGAGGATTGACCCCCCCTCGGCGCTGAACTCGATGACGTTATCGGGATCGACGACCAGCGGAGCCGCAGCCCCGATCCCGCCGCCGGAGGGATCGTCGAGGGACGTCTCCGTCGTGCCAGCGCTGCATGCCGCGAGCACCACGGCCGACGCGAGAGCCGCCGTCCACTTCGCAAACCCTTCGATCGAACCTTGCCACAGGCTCGGCCCGTGCATCAACGATTTCGCTGCCATCCGACTTCTCCCTGGTGTCCTGCCGTGGCGCGCCAGGAACACCGGGTTTCGCCTGCCGTAGCGAAACGCCGTCCCCGAGCCGCGCAGGTGTCGGTTGCCTCTCCCCGAGTTCCGACCCCTTGCGGACGCTATCGATTGCCGCCGACGCGCATCTTGAGCCTGGCGCAGGTGCCGTGGCGAGCGTGAAATCCTTTCCGCAGCGCAATCTGCCGCCGCGCAGCGGGTCGCAGCGTCTTTCAGCCGGCATCGGGGCTCCGACGCCTGTGGATCCCGGCGTCGGGGCTCCGACGCCTGTGGATCAACGCGCAGCGGATCAGTACGCGCCGCGGCCGGTCACGATCGCAGTGGCCGTCTTCGCGATCAGCACGAGGTCGCGCTTCAGCGTCCGGCTGCGCGCGTAGCGCAGGTCCATGCGCATCCAGTCCTCGAAGCTGACGTCGCTGCGGCCGCTCACCTGCCAGATGCAGGTCAAGCCACCGGTCAGCTCGAGGCGCCGGCGCTGCCAGGCTTGGTAGCCGGGCAGCTCGTTCAGCGTCGGCGGGCGCGGACCGACGAGGCTCATGTCCCCGCGCAGCACGTTGTAGATCTGCGGGAGCTCGTCGAGGCTCCACCTGCGGATGAAACCACCCACGCGGGTGATGCGCGGGTCGTTCTTGATCTTGAAGATCGGCCCGTTCTTCTCATTCATGGCCTCCAACTCGGCGCGCATGGCCTCTGCGTTGGGGTGCATCGAGCGGAACTTGTAGAAGGTGAACGGGCGTCCACCCGCGCCTGCGCGCTGCTGACGGAAAATGATCGGGCCCTTCGAGTCGAGCTTGATCACCACGGCGATCAGCGCAAACACCGGCGCGAGCGCGGTGAGGGCAAAGGCGGAGGCCGCGATGTCCATCGCACGCTTCCAAACGGGCAGGGGCTCGATCAGGTACGGACGCAGGTCGTCTACGGGGCGCGCGGATGCACTCACTCGGATCGCGTCGAGCTCGCGGGAGCTCGCCTGCGAGTCCATGTGGGGCGCGGTGCGGATTGCTCCGTCCCGGTCGATGCGCAGTCCGTTGAGCGTCTTGACGTCGAGGAACGCCGTGTCTTTCAGGGAGCGCTGACCCCCGGCGGAGGCGGAGGGTGCACTCCGGGGGCGGGCGGGTGTGCTGCGCATCGTGCGGGCGCGTGTGGCGGTGGACTCGGCGCGCTGGTCGGTGCCCGTGCCATCGCCGTTCGAGTTTCCGTCGAGCTCCGCGGCAGCGGCACCCGGCGACCATTCATGGCCGCTGAGGGAATAACCAACGGGCTGCTGCGACTCGGCCTCCGCTGCTGCGCCGACCGTCCCCGTCGCTGCGGGCGCGGAAGCAGGCGCGGCCGCTGCGCGGTTCGCGGGCGGATCGCACGGGTACGCGTAGACCTTGCAGTCGTACTTGAGGCCCAACTCGGCTAGGCGGTGGAGCACCGACTCCGCGACGACCCACGCGCCCTGTCCGTCGGTGGCGGGCAAGAGGGCCGCCAAGTGGTCCGAGTTCAACCGGCCGATGACGTCCGCCGTCCGCAGGCGCTCTCGCAGCAGGCTGACGAGCTGCGGGAGCGAGCGGGGCTCCTGATCGCCCGACGGCACGAACGCAATCAGCGAGAACGGCCGCTGGCGGCGGTCCACGAGGGAGCGCTCGCGCAGGAACGCCTGCTGGAACTCGGTCGTCGAGAGCACTCCCGGCAGACGCACGCCCGGGAACAGGCGGGCGAACCAGGTGGGGCGGAGGAAGTCCGGGGAGCGCGACATGGGAGCGGGCGACCCAAGGAGGAGGGCCGGGGTTCGAGTTGGGGTCCGGGGGCGAATTCCGCCTTTAGCGGCGGAAAAGTTTAGCGCGGGTCCTGGCCTTGCCAAGGGAATCTTGTCGCCGCTGTGACACGGCGGTGTTGCGCCTGACTTCCTCGCCAAGAACGATCGAACCTCAACCGGATCCTTCTAGAGTTTTCGCCCCTACAGGTTGAGCGGGGGGTAGCGGAGCACGTGGGGGCGCCTGGGGCCCCCGTGGGGCGCCCGCGCGCCACCCAATACGCCGTTAAGCACGTCAGCGGCCGCCAGGTAGGATCGGAAAACTGTCGAACCTACCGCACTTCGGCGATGATTTTACTGGGATCATACCCTAACGACGGCCCGAGCCACCGTTCGGTTTCCTCAAGGTCCATGCCCCGACGCCGGGCGTAGTCCTCGACCTGATCGCGGCCGATCCGACCCACTGCGAAGTACCGCGCCTTGGGGTGGGCAAAATAGAGCCCGCTGACGCTGGCCGCGGGGGTCATGGCAAGACTCGACGTTAGGTCCATGCCGATGGAGCGCGCCCCGAGGATCTGAAACAGCTCCGCTTTGGGGGTGTGGTCCGGACACGCGGGGTAACCAAACGCCGGGCGGATGCCGCGGTACTCCTCGTCAACGAGATGGTCGTTGGAAAGCCGCACCGTTTCGCCGTGGCCCCATTCGCGCCGCACGCGCTCGTGGAGCATCTCGGCGAACGCTTCGGCGAGTCGATCGGCCAGCGCCTTCACCAGGATGGAGTCGTAGTCGTTGAGGTCTTTCTCGAAGTGTTTGGCGAGTTCCTCGGCGCCCAGGCCCGCCGTCACGGCGAACGCACCGACGTGGTCGGGGATCGGGCTGCCCCGCGGCACGACGAAGTCCGCGAGGCAATGGTTCGCGCGACCGTCGGGCATCGGCGACTGCTGGCGCAGCATGGGGAATCGCACGAGTTCGACCGTGCGGGCCGCGTCCTCGAATAGCACGAGGTCGTCGCCGTCGGCGGCTGCCGCCCAATATCCGTAAACACCTGCGGGGCGCAGGAGCCGCTCCTTCGAAATCCGCGCCAGCATGGCCTCCGCGTTGGCGAACAACTCGCGCGCGGCGGGTCCAAGGCGCGGGTCCTCGAGGATGCGCGGGAACTTCATCTTGAGCTCCCACGCCGAGAAGAAGAAGGTCCAGTCGATGTAGGGCACGAGCTGCTGGACCCTAACGTCTTCGAGACGGCGTGCCCCCAGGAACGGCGGCGTCGGCACTTCCTGTTGTGACCACTCGAACACGAGCTTATTGCCGCGTGCGGCCTCCAACGACAGCAGCGGCTTCTCGGTCCGGCCGCTGTAGAGCTCGCGCAATCGTACCTGGTCCGTCACGTTCGCGCGGTTGAACTCGATCCGCCGGTCCAGGTCGAGCAGGTCTGAGACGACACCGACGGCCTTGGATGCATCGTGCACGTGCACGACCGCACGCGAGTACGACGGAGCGATCTTGACCGCGGTGTGTTGCTTGGAAGTGGTTGCGCCGCCGATCAGCAGCGGAATCGTGAGTCCACGACGCTCCATCTCCTTCGCAACGGCCACCATCTCGTCGAGCGAGGGCGTGATCAATCCCGAGAGTCCGACCATGTCGGCGCCCTGTTCCACGGCCGTGTCGAGGATCTTGTCGAGCGGCACCATGACCCCGAGGTCGATCACCTCGTGGCCGTTGCAGCCCAACACGACGCCGACGATGTTCTTGCCGATGTCGTGAACGTCGCCCTTCACCGTCGCCATAATGATGCGACCAGTGTTGCCTCGCTGTTCGATCCCGGCGGCCGCGTTGGCAAGCTTTTCGGCCGCCATGAACGGCTCGAGGTGCGCCACGGCCTTCTTCATCGCGCGTGCGCTCTTGACGACCTGCGGGAGGAACATCTTGCCCGCGCCAAAGAGGTCGCCAACAGTGCGCATGCCGTCCATCAAGGGACCTTCAATCACCTGCAGGGGCCGCGTGAACTGCTGACGCGCCTCTTCGGTGTCCTCGACGATGTGGTCGACGATGCCGTGCACGAGCGCATGCGCGAGGCGCTCTTCGACGGTGCCCTGGCGCCACGTGAGGTCGAGCTCCCGTTCGCGGCCCTTGGAGTCGCTCGACGACGCAAACGAAATCAAGCGCTCCGTGGCGTCCGGGCGGCGGTCGAACAGGAGATCCTCGACGAGCCCGAGCAGGTCTTTGGGGATCTGCTCGTACACCTCGAGTTGCCCGGCGTTGACGATGCCCATGTCGAGCCCCGCGCGGATCGCGTGAAACAGGAATGCGGAGTGGATTGCCTCGCGCACGCGGTCGTTGCCGCGGAACGAGAACGACAGGTTCGAAATGCCACCGGAGATGCGCACGCCGGGGCAACGCTCCTTGATGATGCGTGTCGCCTCGATGAACGCGATGGCGTAGCGCGCGTGCTCTTCGATCCCCGTTCCGATGGCGAGGACGTTCGGGTCGAACACGATGTCCTGGGCCGGGAATCCGACCTTCTCCACCAGGATGTGATAGGCCCGCTCGCAGATTTCGACCTTGCGCTTGATCGAATCGGCCTGGCCTTTTTCGTCGAACGCCATGACGACGACACCCGCGCCAAAGCGCAGGATGCGGCGCGCCTTGGCGACGAAGTCGTCTTCGCCTTCCTTGAGCGAGATCGAGTTGACGATGCCCTTGCCCTGGACACACTTCAGGCCGGCCTCGAGGACCGTCCATTTGGAGCTGTCGATCATGATCGGGATCCGCGCCACTTCGGGCTCGGTCGCGACCAGGTTCAAGAAACGCGTCATGCACTCTTCCGACTCCAGCATGCCCTCGTCCATGTTGACGTCGAGCAGGTTCGCGCCACCGCGCACCTGTTCGAGGGCAACGGCGAGTGCCGCGTCGAAATCACCGGATTTGATCAGCTTGCGAAACTTCGACGAACCGGTGACGTTGGTGCGCTCACCGATCATGAGGAAGTTCGACTCGGGCCGCACGGGCAGCGTTTCGAGGCCCGTGAAGTGGGTGACACCGGGCTCCGGCGCGACACGCTGGCGCGGACGCGCGCCGCGCACGGCCGCGACGATCGCGCGCACGTGCTCCGGGGTGGTGCCGCAGCACCCGCCGACGATGTTGACGAGCCCACTCGACGCGAATTCACCCACAAGTCGACCCGTCGTCGACGGCTGCTCGTCGTACTCGGCGAAGGCGTTGGGAAGGCCCGCGTTGGGGTAGCTCGAAACGTACGTGGGCGCGATGCGCGCGAGCTCGGCGACGTAGGGGCGCATTTCCTTGGCGCCCAGCGAGCAGTTGACCCCCACGGAGAGCGGATTGGCGTGCAAGACCGAGCGCAGGAACGCGTCTACGGTTTGACCCGAGAGGGTGCGGCCCGACGCGTCGGTGATCGCCACCGAAACCATCAGCGGAAGGTCGAGATTGCGCTCCTCCAGCACGTTGGCGATGGCGAGCAGCGCAGCCTTGCAGTTCAGCGTGTCGAACACGGTCTCGACGAGCAATACGTGCACACCGCCGTCGATCAGGCCGCGCACCTGTTCGGCGTAGGCCTCGCAGAGTGTGTCGAAGTCGATCGCGCGGAACGAGGGATCGTCGACCTTGGGCGAAAGCGAGAGCGTTTTCGAAGTGGGTCCGATCGCGCCCGCGACAAAGCGCGGGTGGCGCGGGTCCTGCATCGTCCACTGATCGGCCACGTAGCGCGCGATGCGAGCGCTCGCGAGGTTCAGCTCGTAGGCAAGGTGCGAAAGCCCGTAGTCCGCCTGCGCGACGGCGGTCGCGCCAAACGTGTTGGTCTCAAGGATGTCCGCCCCGGCTTCGAGGAAGGCAGCGTGGATGCTCGCGATGACGTCCGGGCGGGTCAGCGAAAGCAACTCGTTGTCCCCACCCAGCGGGGTCGGATGGTCCACGAGGCGTGTTCCGCGGAAATCGTCTTCACCCAGGCGGTAGGCCTGGATCATCGTGCCCATCGCACCGTCGAGGACGAGCACGCGCTTTTCGAGCTCCCGCTCAAGGTACGTCCGCACGGCGGCCGGGTCGAAGGACGCGGGTGGCGCTTCGAGCTCAGCCATGTTCCAAATGGCCGGACTAGGCAAGGTCAGCTCGAGCGCACCTTCGCCGTGGGAGCAGTGGGGGCCGTGTACGTGTTGGGTGCCCGCGGGGGCAGGTTGGGAAGGGACTTGCATGTCAGCAGCGCACGCCGGTTGCGACCAGCGTCATGAAGTGGGGGGGATGCGGGTCGCGCGCGACGCGTTGAACGGTGGCGAACTCGAAACCGGCGCTGCGCAAAAGCGCTTCAAGGCTGGTTTCGGTGAATCCGAGTTGGCGGTGCTGCAGCTTTTCGCGCACCCATTCCTCGCCGTGGGCGAGCAGTTCGATGACGAGCACGCGGCCCCCCGGCGCCAGCACCCGAAAGGCCTCGGTGAGGGCGCGCAGGGGCTGCTCGGCGTGGTGGAGGGCCTGGCTCAAGATCGCCACATCGAATCCGCCGTCGGGCAAGGGCAGCGCCTCGAGTTCGCCCTCGACGGGATCGATGTTGGAAAGGCCCGCGGCCCTGGCCCGCGACGCGAGTTGGCCGAGCATTTCGGGGGAGATGTCGACGGCGGTCACGCGCTCCGCGACCTCGGCCAGCATCAGCGTCAAAAGCCCGTCCCCGATCCCGAGGTCGACGTAGCGGCCCCGTGGCGCGAGGGTCAAAAGGGCGCGTGCGAGGCCCTCCCACGTGCGCCCGGGGAGGATCTGCTCGCCAAACGTCGCGGCGACCCGGTCGAAGTACGAGCGCGACTCCTCCCGACGGCGCCGCACGAGCGCTTCCAGGCCGGCGAGGTCCGCGACGAACTCCGTCGATCCGTCCGCGTCCCTCAGGGCCTGACCCGCCAATCCCCCGAGCGCCGCGGGAGTGGGGCTGTAAAACGTGCGTCGTCCAGCCCGGCGGTCGCTCACCAGCCCGACCTCCTTGAGCAGCATCAGGTGCGTCGAAACGCGGCTCTGGGCGACGTTGAGCACCTCGGTGAGGTCGCCGACCGAGAGCTCCTCCTGGCGCAGCAGGTTCAAAAGCCGCAGGCGCGTCTCGTCGCCCACGGCCTTGAGCATGCGCGATGTGGCAGCCAGTTCGACCATTCAATCTAGATTAGCGGATGATTCGCATCCGGGAAGCCCCGGGGCACGGATCCGACGCAAGCCGATGCCCGGCACAACCTTACGTCAACGGCAGAGTGGGACTGCCCGGGGCCGACCAGGTGCTCGCGCGGCCCGCCCAATGCCCGACTCGGGCGACGAGCTGCTTGCCTTGCACCGGCTTGGTCTCAAAGTCGTCGCAACCCGCCTCGAAGCACCGTTCCTTGTCCCCCGCCATGGCGTGAGCGGTGAACGCGATGATCGGGCTGCGCTCCCCGGCTGCGCGCAGCTCGCGCGTCGCGCCATAACCGTCGAGCACCGGCATCTGCATGTCCATCAGCACGACGTGGAACTCGTTGTCGGTGGCCCGCACACGGTTCAAGCAGTCCACCGCCGCCCGTCCGTCGTCGACAACGGTGACCTCGGCCCCGGCGCGGCGCAGGTGGTGGCTGACGAGCCGTTGGTTGTCGAGGCCGTCCTCCGCGAGAAGGACGCGCACCCCGGTGAGCGGGCGCGCAGGCACCGCCGCCGCCGGACCTTCGACCCACCGCGGCGCCTCGAGATCCGGCCGGCGCCGCACGCGCGTCCCGCTGAGCCCCACTTCCGCCACGGGCAGCGACAAGCGGAAAATACTCCCGCTGCCGGGTACGGACTCGACCACGATGTCGCCGCCGAGCATCCGCGCGAGGCGGCGCGAGATCGCGAGGCCGAGTCCCGTCCCGCCGAAGCGGCGCGCGGCCGACGCATCGGCCTGGTCGAACGGTTGGAAGAGCCGCTTGATCTCCGTTGCGCCGATCCCGATGCCGCTGTCGACCACTTCGAAGCGAACTTCCGGGCCGTGTGGGCCGGCGTGGGTGAGCACGACGAGCCGCACTTCCCCGTGCTCGGTGAACTTGATGGCATTGCCGAGCAGGTTCATCAGGATCTGACGCAACCGAACAGCGTCCGTCGTGAACAGGCGCGGGAGTCCGGCATGCAGCTCGAGCGCGAAGTTGAGCCCCTTAGCGTCGGCACGCACGCGCATCAACGTGGCGACTTCGTTGACGAGCACCGCAAGGTCACAAGCCTCGGGCAGCACGCAGAACTTGCCTGCTTCGATCTTTGACAGGTCGAGGATGTCGTTCAAGATCGCGAGCAAGTGGTCGCCGTTGCGCATGATCGTGCGCACGTGTTCGAGCCGCGTTCCTTCGTCGACATCGGATTCGAGCAGCAGCTCCGCGTAGCCCAGAATCGCGGTCATTGGCGTGCGGATCTCGTGGCTCATGTTGGCCAGGAATTCGCTCTTGGCGCGGCTGGCAGCTTCCGCGAGGTCGCGCGCGCGCAACATTTCGATCTCGGCGAGCTTGCGCGCGGAGACGTCCTGGAACGTGCCATCCACACGCGCCACGATGCCCTCGACCGCGCTTGCGCGCCCCTGCGTCCGGACCCAACGATGGGTCCCCTTTGCGCTCACAATCTCCAGCTCGAGGTCGAAGGGTTCTTCGTTTTCGATGGCGCGGCGCAGCGCCTCGCGTAGGGGCGGTACCGAAGACGGCGAGTAAAAATCGATCGCCGCGTCGAGGGAAGGCCGGAAATCGGAGGGCACCTCGTGGATCCTGCGGACCTCGTCCGTCCAATGCAGCTCGCCGCTCACGAGATCGAGTTCCCAACCACCCACGCCCGAGATGCGCTGGAGTTCCTCGAGCATCTCCGCGCTACGCCGCAGTTGGGCGTCGTGGAGGCGTCGCTCGGTCACGTCCCATAACACCCCGAGCATGCGTTCGCGCCGACCGTTCGGCGCGTTCTGGCACTGCCCGCGGGCGCCAACGAAGCGCACCGAACCATCTGCGGTGACCACGCGGAACTCGGTCGCGAACGGTGGCCCGCCCTTCAGGTGGCGCTCAAGGTCCGCGGTGACCCGCGCGCGGTCGGCCGGATGGACCAAACGCAGCAACCCGCGCACACCCTCGGCGACATGCAATCCGTCGACACCCAGCATCCGGGCGACACGTTGGTCGCCTTCCAGTTGGCCGTCGGCGAGCGCAAGGTCCCAGCAGCCAATGCCCGCCGCCGCGAGCGACATCACGAGGCGTTGCTCGCTGGCACGCAGCGCGTCCTCCGCGGCGCGCCGGTCGTCGACATCCGTGAGCGAGCCCGCAAGGCGCACCATGTGCCCAGCGCTGTTGCGCGTTGAGTCGCCGCGCATGCGGAACCAGCGCAAACAATCCGACGGCATCTGCACGCGCAGCTCGACGTCGAAGGCGCGCCCGTGGTCGCGGTGCTCGTCGATGGCACGCCGGCAGGTTTCCGCATCGTCGGGATGGAGCAACGCCTGCAGCGCGCCCATGCCACCCTCGATTGGCATGTCTTCGCGCTGGAGCAGCGCCAGCAAGCGCGGTGACCACCAGACGCAATCGCCTGCGATGTCGTACCAGTCCCACAGTCCGTCGCTGGAGCCGCGCACCGCAAAGTCCAGACGCTCCTGGCTTGCGGCCAGCGCCTGCTCGGCGGCCCGTCGGCGCGTGACGTCGATCACCATCGCAACAAAAACATCCGCACCGCGCAGCCGCGAGCGTTGCAACTGGATCTCGACCGGATATTGCGTTCCGTCTTTGCGCAAGAGGCGCGTGCGGATCTCGAGCGTGGCGAGGCGCCCCTCGCGCAGCGGCTCCAGCGACGCCCGCAACCGCTCGAGCGAACCGTTCAGCTCGATTTGATGGGGCCGCAAACCGACAAGCTCGTGGGCCTCGAACCCCAGGTTGGCGGCCGCATGCCGGTTCACTTGCAGCAGTCGCAAACTCGCGGCATCCACGATGTAGACCTCGACGGACGATTCTTCGAGGATCGTCGCGAGGTCCGCAGCGCTGCGCTCGGCTTCCCGGGTCTGTGTCGCGTCGAGGGCAATACCGTTCCAAGTTGCGCCCAGGTCTGAAGAGCGCTGGGTGAGCGCGCTGATCCGCAGCCAACCGCGGCTTCCGTTGGCGCGCCGCACGCACACGTCGGCCGTCCACGGCTCGAGGGTGCGCGCCGAATGTTCGAGCGCGGCGAGCGCGGCTGCACAGTCCTTGCCATCCATACTCTGGAAGAACACGAGCGGATCGGCGACGCAGGCTGAGCTCGTGGTTCCGAGGATGCCATGCACCGCTTCGCTGACGAACTCGAACGAAAGGCGGCCGCCTGGGCTGCGGTGAAGTCGGAAGACGACACCGGGAACGCCCGCCGTGACCGAGTGCATCGAGCGGTTCGTCTGCACCGCGAGTTCGCGCGCGCGACGCGAAACGCTGCGCAGTGAACCGAGCAGCACGGCGACCAGGAACGACAGGGCGATCCCGCCCGCAAAAACGAGGTGTGGCAGGAAACGGCTGGCGAAATCCGGGTGCCAGTTGGGCGACGGCTGGATGTCGAGCCGCGCGGGGCGACCGGCGAGGTGCATCGTGTAGCTGCGCCACGCGGACCTGCGACCTGCGTTGCTGTCGGGTGGCGGTGCACTGCCGTCAAATACGAGGTTGAGCGTCAGCGGCGCGCCGAGGCGCTGTTGCAAACTCTGCAACACGGACGCGATCTCGAGCGGCTCGAGAATCCATCCGACGAGTTCGCTTTCGCCGGACGCTCCGGCCTTGGGTCGGTGGATGGGCTCGACGAGGACCGCGATCGGCAGGTCCGGCGGACGCTGGTAGGGCTCGGTGGCGACGTGCAGTACCGCAGCCCGCGTTTCCTCGGCGCGTGCGAGGGTCAGGCCCATCGAACCGGCGAGGCGCTGCGCTCCAGCGTAGGGCTGCGGTGTGTACGCGGGCGCGTTGAACTGCTGGGGGACGAAGAGGTCGTCCCGGCTGCGCGCGTGTGGCCCCGGCAACCAAATGAGCCGCTCCGAACCGGCGAACCGCGTGCCATCGAGTTCGCGCAGGAACGACGCCAACTCGTCGGCGTCGACGTGGACACTGCCCGCGAAGAACGCGCGGCAACTGGTCAACCGCTGGCGCGAAGCTTCGATGCGCTCCGTGAGCAACGCCCGCGCCCGGTACGCTGCGTTTTCCATGACCTCTGCCTGGTCTGCGGCCACCCGGTCCCGCGCACTGGTCCACAAGAGGGCGCTGGCAATCGCCCCGAGCAGGGCGACGAGCCAAGGAACGACTGGGCTCGCGCGCTGCTTGCGCGATAGGACGTAGGGCGCGACCATTGTGGGGGACCTTCGTCCTCGATCGACCGAACCCCCGCTCGGGCCTGAACATTTTCGACTTAGAGATCCGAAGTGACGGACTCAGCCCGGATTGGTCCCGGCAGCCTCGCCCCCGCCAGGTTCCGCGGCTAAATTCCGCGCATGGCGCTCCTGCGCGGCAGCGGTGGTTTCGGTGCACCCGAACGGCTGGCGAACTTCACTGCGGCGGTGCGCCGGCACTTCGGTCCGCTGGACGAGGTTCTGTTTGTGCCCTACGCCTGCGCCGATGGGGATGTGTACACGGGCGCGGCGGATTCACGCCGCACCTTGGGGAAACGCGTGACGAGCGGATGGCCGAGTACCACGAGGAGAATGCGTGGCCGTGATCGTCCGCTTCGAAGGAGCGTTGGTCAGCAGCGTGCGGCGCGATCCCGCCACAGCGCCTGCGGCAGGCGCTGCGCCGCGCCACGTCCTCGTCGCCGGGCGCGCGCGGGACTTCCGCCGGGGACTTGCACCCGGGGACTTGCACCCGTCCGGTTGTACCCGTCCGGTTGTACAGCGGTGGCCGACTCGACGGCCTTGTGTGACCCCGTACGAGCGCGCGCACCCACGCGCTCGGGACGTCAAAGCACGTAGACGACAGCCGACTGGGCGCGCAGCAATTCGAAGAGCGCGTGGCGGTCGGCGTCGGATTCCACCGTCAACTCAAGTTCGATCGAGCAGTAACGTCCGTTGGCGCTGCGATTGCCCGGCTTCACCCGGTGGTCGCGACTGCCCAGCACGGCAACCAGGGCCGCGCGCAGATGCTCCTCGACCGCGCCGATCAATCGGTAGTTCCAGGTCAGCGGGTACTCGAGTGCGGGTTTGTCGCCAAAATCCGAAATGGGCGCGTACGACATCGTGTTTTATTTAGGCTCCGCGCCGCTGCGGGGCAAGTCCCTGACCCTGGCCCCATCCGTGCTGGCGGGCTCCAAGCGGGCTCTCAATCGACGGGGCCTCGCCGCAACCCGACGGCGCCGTTAGGCTGCGCGCGCTATGGAAGTGCTGGTGATGCTCGCTGCGCTGTGGGTTGTCGGGGCGCCCTTCGGGCTCTTGATTGCCGTGCTCGCCGCGCGCAGCCAGTTGAGCGCGGTGGAACGGCGGATTCGACTTCTCGAAGCCGCAACCGCGCGGGCCACGGGTCACAAGACCACCGCTGCGGTGGAGGACACTCCCGCCGGGGTTGGCACCGCGGTCGCTCCGCAGACCCCCGCACCGATCCCGCCCCGTGAAGTCGACGGGCTTCCAGCAACCGCGGCAGCACCGATACCCACGGCATTCCGGGCCACCCCCGCGGCGGGTCGCCCCATCGAAGCGGAGGAAATCTCGCCGCCGGCGAATCCCGACCGACCCAGGAACCTGGCCGAGCTCCTTGGCGCAACCTCCAACCCAGCGGCAGCGCCGGCGCCGGAGAATAAGAGCGCGCCCATCTCCTGGGAGCTGTGGTTGGGCGTGCGTGGGGCGGGTCTGCTCGGCGGCGTCGCGGCGGCGCTCGCCGGCATCTTGCTCTTCCGGCACGCGATGGAAGTGGGCTGGATCACGCCGCGCATGCGCGTCGGTGCGGGGATCATCGGGGGCGCTTTGGTTGCGTGGATCGGAGATCGGCTGCGGCCGAAAGGATATCGGGCGGTGCCCGAGGCGCTGATGGGTGCGGGGGCGGTCGCCAACTTCGCCGCGCTCTGGGCCGCGGCCCAGCTCTACGCGCTATGGCCAATGGTGGTCTCCTTCGGCGGGATGGCGCTCGTCACGGCGGTGTTGTGTTCCGCGGCCGTCCGGCGCCGTTCGACGACCGCTGCGGTTTTTGCGTTGGTGGGCGGGTTCCTCACGCCGCTGCTCCTATCGACCGGCGAGGACCGCCCCGTGGCGCTCTTTGGTTACCTGCTGGTCCTCAACAGCGCGCTGTTGATCGTCGGTCGGCGGTTGGCGCTCGGTTGGCTCGGCCTTCTCGCGCTTCTTGCGACGGCGGGATTCCAGTGGCTGTGGCTTTCCGTCCACTTCGACGGCGAGCGACTGATGCCCGTGCTCGGCATGTTCGCGCTTTTCGCACTGCTGTTCGCCTTTGTGCCCGTCGCGGTCCCCGCGTCCGGCAGCGCTCGCCGCGAGGAAGGCGCACTCGCGACACGTTGGGTCGCGCTGTTGCTGCCGTTCGGATTCACGCTGAGCTTCCTTCCGCTCGCGGACATGGCGACTCCGCTGTGGCCGTTTGTTGCCTTCGCCGCGATCCTGCTGGCCGCGGCGTCGTGGCTAAGTTCACAACCCGGATTGATGGTTCTCCCCATTGCTGCGGCTTGCGCGGCGAGCGTGCTGGTGATCGCCGTCGTGCGCTCGAACCGCGGGGTGCTCCCCGAGCCCGAGTTCGCCGCGCTCGCCCTGCCGACCCTCGCGCTGGTGGTGCATCTTTTCCTCGAGTTGAACCGCCGCATCCGCTCGGGGGATGGCCGAGGCGACGCAGCGTTGGAGGGGAGGTTCATCGGCTCCCTCGTCCTCATCACGGTGTCCCTCGGACTCTTGATCTGGACGCTACTTTTGGACCGTGTCGTCCCCACCGGTGCCGCCGCCGTCGCGGTGGCGGTGAGCATGGTTCTCGCCGTTCGCCGGGTGGTGCTCGCGAGTCGGAACGAGGTTGGGAACGGGCGCGCGACGATCGCCGGATTGCTTGCCGTGCTCGGGGTCCTTGCGGCGCTATCGATCTGTGCCAATCGGGCCAGCTTTACCAGCATGACCACTGGGATGTGGAGCTCGGGCGCGGCCATAGCGGCATCGACATTGTTTTGGTTCGTCGCTGCGCGCCGCGCGCGTTCCGCCGACGGCCTTCGGGTATTGGGTGCGGCGTCCGTGTTGAGCGGAGCCACGGCACTCGCTCTGCTCGGGCTGCTCGCCTGGCAGGCCAGTTCGTCGCCCGTGGTGATGCGCTTCGACCTGGGCTTACTCACCGCCGTGGGCCTCTTCCTTGCGGCCAGTGTCGCGCTCCACGGCGGTCGCCAGGCTGCGTTGGGGGCTGGGGCCGCAGCGATCTTCGCTCTCGCGGTTTTGCCGGTCGGCGGTTATGTGGGGTTCCACCCGGGCGTCGGAGCCGTGGTGGGCGAGCGCGTTGCCTACTTCGCGGCGGTGTTGCTCGTCGCAGGCGCGGTCGCCGCGGCGCCGTTCTTGGCGGTTCGCCGGGGTGGCGCCGTCCATTCCCTTGGATGGTGGGCGGTCGCCGCGATCGGACCCATCGCCGCCGCGGCCTCCGCCGACACGGCCAAGCTCTTGTCCTACCGACACGGGGAGTCGCTGCTGGCGATCGCGCTGGCGATCGTTCCCGCGGCGCTCGCAGCCACACAACGGGGTGCCCCCATCGCAGCGCGTTCGCTGCAGGGTATGGCGGTCATCGTGCTGGTGGCGGGCGCACTCGCACGCTGGATCGCAGTGGAGGACGGGTTGGTGTTCCTTGCGCTCACCGCGGCTGGATTCGGGCTCGTGTGGCGCCTGGGCCGCGCTTCCGAGAGTGCGGGGGCGGGGATCGCGACCAGCATGTTCCTGGGGCTCAGCGTGCTGCTTTTGGCGCTTTCCGGCAGTTACTGGGAGCGCGACCCCTCCGCCCCCCTGGGCGTCATGAGCTTTGCCCACGGCGTCTCCCTTGCGGGGTTGCTTTTCCTCGCATGGTCGCTGGCGTCGCCGCGCGCCGGACGGGGCGCAGGCTCAGACTCGGGGACGGGCGAGAAACAGGCCTCGACGTCGCGAACGGGGGCCGTGCCCGCCGCGTTTGGCGCGTTGGTTGCCTTCGTGTGGTTGAGCCTGGCAGTCATCGCGGTGCTTGGCACGGGCAAGCACCTTTGCATGCCCGAGGTCCGCGATCCACGGCTCGACCTCGCGCTGTCGCTCGCGTGGGCGGCTTACGGCCTCGCCCTGCTGGTCCTTGGTCTTGCACGGAAGGTTGCGGGGCCCCGTTGGGCGAGCCTCGCGATCCTCTTCACCACGATCGTCAAGGTGTTCCTGCTCGACCTCGGCCACCTGGAAGGGTTGGCACGGGTGGCCAGCCTCGGCGGCCTCGCGCTTTCACTGACGCTGGTGTCGCTGCTCTACCAACGGTTTGTGTTCGGGCGCTCAAGGACGCCGGACGCGCAGGGCACGTCGCAGTAGTCCGCCGCCGTTTATTCACCGCATCCCGTGACGCGGCGAATGCGGGCGACGAAATCCCGGTCACTCCAGGTGACTGCGCAGCATCCACGCGTGCTTTTCGTGAACGTCCATGCGGCGTGTGCCGAGGTCGGCGCTCGCGGCATCGTCCGCGGATTCCGCGGCATCGATGACCGCCCGGGCGGAGAGCGCGACGGTTTTCTGGTCTGCCGTGAGCTGCTGGATCATTTCGATCGCCGTCGTACGCCCCTTAGCTTCGGAGACGGTGCTGAGCTTGGTGAAATCGCTGTAGCTGCCCGGCGCGAACGCACCCAATGCCCGGATGCGCTCGGCGATCTCGTCGACAGCCAACGCGAGCTCCGTGTACTGCGTCATGAAGAGCGTGTGCAGCGTGGCGAACATCGGGCCCGTCACGTTCCAGTGGTAGTTGTGCGTCTTGAGGTACAGCGTGTAGCTATCCGCCAGCAAGTGCGACATCGCGGCCACGGTTTCTTCGTTGCTGTTGACCAAAGAGGACTTCTTCGACTTCTTCGCCATAGTGCTTCGCTCTGGGTA
Organism: Planctomycetota bacterium; assembly: GCA_038246255.1. Taxonomy (GTDB): domain Bacteria; phylum Planctomycetota; class UBA1135; order UBA1135; genus RI-242. The sequence continues at coordinate 2,124 of JBBRWC010000035.1, read as the reverse complement.
GTGGGGCTGACCCCTTGGGCTGTTCGGGTGGGACCACGCGGGATGCGCGGGCCAAGCCGTTGCAGGCTAGCAGGAGTGGCTCGGGATCCCTTTGTCGCGGGGCAGATCGCCGTGTTCGTCCGATCCGATCAGTCGCCCGGCGCAGGCCGGTCGGAACCCTCGCCCGGTCGCTCCGGATCCAGGGGGTGCTCGGGATCCGGCCAGCGCTGGGGCACCCGACGCAGGTCAGCAGCTTCATAACCCATGGCCACGAGGCGCGCCTCAAGAGCCGCGAGGCGTTCTTCGGGGACTTGCGGATCGCGCGCCATGATCCACGCGTAATCCCGCTTCGTGCGGGCCACGATCGTCGCGCTGTAGTCCGGCTCGAGATGGACGATCAGGTACTCGGCCTTGATCGGCCAAACGAAACGCATGCTCCAGGTGGCGTTGGTGGTCGTGTCCTCGACGAAACCCACCGGGTCCATGACCTTAAAGTCGGCGTCGAAAGCGCCCTGGCGGAACGCATAAGTGGTCTCGATTCGGCCTTCTTCCCCGAGCGTGTAGCGCTCGATGGCGTTGAATGCGTCCTTTTCGGACGACGCCGGCACGTGGGTCAGCACGTACCACGAACCCATGAACCGCGGCAGATCCACGGAAGGTACGGTGGGCAGATCGGGGTGGGATGCGCAGCCAAAAAGCGGCGCGAGCAAAGCGGGAAGCCACGCTGGGCGCAGGGAACGGGGTTGCATGGCACTTCTTCGCCGACGGGAACTTTTTGGATGTGTGAATGCGTGCGCGCACCGCGACCGCCGGTTTCCGCGGTCGGCGCAAACGGACAACCCCAACACCGCTTGTTGCGCGTCCGCGCGTATTGCCGATATCGGGCCACTTTTCGAATAGGTTACGGACTAAGCGGGTGGTTTTCTTTGCATTCCACACTTTTGCTTTCTATTCCTAAGCGTTCGCGGGCCCGGCCCCGATTCTCAGTCCTACCCTCAATCGCTCGCCGTCAGCGCGGGCGCCTCACCCCCGACCACCCTGCACCATGAGTGCCAAAGACATCGACACCCAGATTCGCAACCGTATCGACAGCTTCCTGAAGGAGATCGGCGACCTGGTTCGCCAATCGGCCCTGGCGGCGGTCCAAGACGCCCTCGGTGGCGGCGGTAGCGGCGCTCGTCGCGCGGCCGCCCCGATGGCAACGCCCGGCGCCGCGGCCGCTAAGCCCGCCCGCGCGGCCAAGCGCACTACCAAGAAGCGCGGCCGCTCGAACGTCGATTACGACGCTCTCCGAAGCGCCATCCAATCCCTGCTGAGCAACGCCCACGACGGAATGCGGATGGAGCAACTCGTCGAAGCGACCCACCACGACAGCTACGTCCTGCGCAAACCGGTGAACGAGATGCTCGCCTCCGGTCAGATCCGCAAGACCGGCGAGAAGCGCGGGACCAAGTACTTCGGGCGCTGATTCACACCGGCGGTCGAACTCTGCGACCCTGATGGGTTCGGCCCACTCCCGTGGGCGCGATCCTTTTCGCGCAGAGCATCGGTTCCGCGCGACCGCGCTGACGCGGGTCGGCCTCAACGGTTGGAAGTAATGGTCCGCACCTACCGGCCGGAAGTAGCGCTCGGACGCAGCGGCTGAAAGTAACGGCCGGCCTCAACGCGCGAGGCCCGCCCTCCCCGAATGGAGAGGACGGGCCTCGCTGCATGTTGTGGCGTAATCCGCGGGACGGGTGTCCCGCGGATTACGCCTCGGATTACCAGCGCTCGCCGCGGCCGCCGCGATCGCCACCGCGACCGCCGCCACCACCACCGCCGAAGCCGCCGCGGCCACCGCCGCCGCTGCCACCACCGAAGCCGCCGCTGCGCGGAGCGCGCTCTTGGGCTTCGTTGACGCGGATGTTGCGACCGTCGATCTCAGCGCCGTCGAGGGCGGAGATGGCGGTGCGGGCGTCCTCTTCGGAGCCCATTTCGACGAAGCCGAAGCCGCGCGGGCGGCCGGTTTCGCGGTCGGTCAGGATCGTGACGTTGCTGACGGTGCGGCCGTCCTCGCCGAAAGCGAGGCGCAGGGTCTCCTCAGTGGTGTCCCAGGAGAGGTTGCCGACGTAGAGTTTCTTGGACATGGGAGTCGAGTCAGGAAAG
>JBBRWC010000034.1:0-33510 GCA_038246255.1 Planctomycetota bacterium | reverse complement strand
CGCAAGCTCTCGGGGTCGCCGACGGATGTGCCGCCGAACTTCATCACGAGGCTCATCGTTCGATCCAACCGCGTGCGAGCGCGAGTTCGGCGTTCAGCAGGGACCCGCCGGCGGCTCCACGTTCGGTGTTGTGCCCGAGGACGCTGAATTTGATGCCCAGCAGCGGGCAACGGCGAATGCGGCCGATGTGGACGGCCATGCCTCCGTCGGATTCGACGTCGAGGCGCACTTGGGGGCGATCGTCGGCGGCGTGCAGCACGAGGGTTTGTGTGGGTGCGCTCGCAAGACCGAGGCCACGGATCGCTGGGTTGAAGTCCGCAAGGCACGCGCGCACGTCCTCCGGAGACGGCGAACCGCGCAGTTGAACATTGACCGCGAGGGTGTGGCCTTCTAAAACGGGCACGCGGTGGCAGGCGGCGGTCGCGGTGAAGGCGGCGGGTTCGATTTCACCTTGCGCAAAGCGGCCGAGGAGTTTGGCGCTCTCCCGCTCGACCTTTTCCTCTTCGCCCGCGATGTGCGGAATGACGTTGCCGAGGATATCGAGACTCGGCACGCCGGGATACCCCGCGCCGCTGACGGCCTGCAACGACACCATCGAAAACGCTTCGACGCCATAGCGCGCGTGCAGCGGCGCGAGCGCCATCACCAGAATGGTTGTCGTGCAGTTGGGGTTCGTGAGGATTCCCCCGGTCCAGCCGCGCGCGGTGGATTGGTGTGGCAAAAGTTCGAGGTGGTCCGGGTTGACCTCCGGGACGAGCAGCGGGACGAGCGGATCCATCCGGAACGCCGATGCGTTGGAGAACACGAGCGCTCCCGCTGCGGCAAACCAGGGTTCGATCGCGCGTGCCGCGTCCGTGTCGAGGGCGCTGAAAACGACCTGCGACAGCGCGTGCTCGGGCGCGGCGGGCACGAGGACTTTGTCTTTGAACCCGCCATGCGCGGGGCTATCCAAGCGCCAGGCGCAGGCCGAGCCATACGGACGGCCTACGTTGCGCTCGGAAGCCGCGAGGTGGGCAATCTCGAAGTGCGGATGGCGCGCCAAGCGGCGCACAAAACGCTGTCCGACGGCTCCGGTCGCGCCGAGGACGGTGACCGGTATACGCGGCGGCCGGTGGGAGATGTTCGGAGTGCTCACGAAGCTGCCCCGGCGTGTTGCCCCCCCCGATCCCCCCCGTGTGTATGCACTGGCGGGGATTGTGCGGGGCAGTCGGGGCTGGGCGCAAGGGTTGTGCGGCCACCCCTTTGGCCCGCGTGGGTGTGCCGCGGGGCCGTTCGCGGTGGCGCAGGCGCTTTGCCCTTGAACCCGCCGGGCGCGATACCGGAGAAGAGGACATGGTGAGCACGCAACGGGGCGCCTTCGCGCGCGGGTGGCATGGATATGGGATGTCGCTGGCGCTCGTCGTGGGCTGTGGGCTGGCGTGTGGACCGTCGTCGCCGGGCCCGCAGCCCCGCTCGGATGTTCAGGTTGATGTCACACGGGATGCAACAAGCGTCGCCGAGGCGGCGGCTCCGAGCCCGGCTGCGCCGCCGGCACCGCGACCCGACGAGCCTGCGTTGCCGAAGGGCGCCGTCCCACAGGTCCCGGCGCCCGAACCCATGCCGGTGGGGCCGAAGGGGCCGCCCGTGCCGCTCAGTAAGGACCAGCGTGAGGTGCTCCAGCGCGCGCTCGCGCCTCTGCAGGAGGCGGCCGAAGCCCGCGCGCGCCACGACAGCTTGCCGAAGAGCCGCTGGGTCGGCGAAGACCAGTCGAGCAACGCTGAGAAGATCGACGCGCTCCTGGACGATGTCCTGGAGGCGCTCGAGCTGGGCGAGGCGAGCGGCACACGGCAAGCCCTGCGCTTGATCGACCAGCGCCGCCGCGCGCTCGATGACGAGCTCGTGCGCGCGCGCGAGGCGCGTCTGATCGCCCCGCCCACGGACGAACAGGGGCGCGTGGAGCGCTACCTGTCGCGCAGCCGCGAGGAGTGGGACGCGCGTGTGCGCGAACTCGAGGGTCAGATTGCCGACTCGCGCGTCGAGGCGGAGCGCCTGCAAGCGAAGTTCTCCGAGGAGCTGGTCGGCATCGGCCTCGAGCTTTCACCCGAAGCCGTGCGCAGTCTCCTCGGGACGGTCAGCGGCGACGGTTTCCTGAAGCTTGTCGTCGTGTTCGACAACGTGCGCAACATCACCGTGCAGTTGCAGGACCTGACGGAACAGTCCGGCGAATCCCTCGATGCCGCGCGGCGTTATTACGGCTCGTACGTGGTGCTTTTGGAATTGCTTGACCGCCTGCAAAAGGAGTTTGTGCGCGATGTTCGCGAGCGCCACCAGGTCGCCCTGGACGATTTCGAGCGCCGCGCCGCGCTCAACATCGAGGAGGCCTACCGCAACGAAAAGCGCGGCGGAGACGCGCTCGTGGCCCGGCAGAACGTCGACTCGAACCAACTGACACTGCACGCCACCCGCCTGTACCGCGAGTACCTGGAACAGCAGGCGCGCGCGGTCGAAGCTCAAAATGCCCTGCTCGCCGTGCGCCTGCGAGACGCCCGTAACACGCTCGCGACGGTGCAGCTCTCCTCGAGCGTCGCCCAACTGCTTTCCGAGGGCCGCCGTCAGGTCGAAGCCCTGGTGCGCCTCGAAGTCCCCGCGCTGCGCGGCTTTGAGAACCGCGAACTGGAACGCGAGTTCGCGCGCCTGACCCAGGAACTGGGCCGCCTGGACTGAACGCTGCGCTCCCCGCGGCCGTTCTTTTTTGGCTCTGCCCAATGAGTGCGCGGGCCTCTGGCCCGCCTTGGCGTAAAGCGCGGGATCGGCGATCGACTCGGCCGCGCCATTTTGGCGCGCGCTTCAGCGCTGTCTGTGGTGTTCGATGAAGCGGACCCATCCCCCCGCGTTGATCGGCAGTTCCACAGGCAGATTTCGTTCGAGGTCGATCGCGCGGATTGCGAACGCGCCCCAATCGCGGTGTTCCGTGGCCGAAAGGTCGCCGTCCTTCGATCGGAAGTTGGCGGACAGGCGAAAGCGGCTCGGACAACCGCGATGTCGCGCTCACCGGGCGTGAGCGGCCGCGGGTCGAGCTTCCCAAACCCGCGCGCGAACACGACGAGATGCAGATCGTCGCCGGGGCGGTCGCCCTCGATCAAAAACTCGCCCTGCGCGTTCGTTCATGCGTGCGCTTGGGGAACCGCACTCGGCCGGCGTGCATGGAACGCTGGAGCGGACCGAAGGGGGATTGCACATGGCCGTCCTGAAACGTCAGCACGAACGCCGCGTACTCATGCACCTGCGCATGGGGCCCGTCTGGCAATCCGATCGTCACGGATCCAAGGGGGGGAGTTGCAGCACACCTTCGTCCGCGGTTTGCTGTGAAGGCAGCCGTGCCCTCACGGGCGCCGGTTGTGGCGTCAGTGTCGAGCTCGATGGCGTCAACGACAACGGCGATGGAGCGCCGCGTGTCTCCTCCGCGCAGCAGCGCGAACAGCGTTACCGCTAGAACCACCAACGCCGCAAGCAGGAGGAGTGATTTCATGGGTCGTTGGGGCCATGAAAAAAGAGTGCGAGCGTGCGGCAAGACTGCCACGACGCCTTATGTGTCCTGGTGCTCGAGCAACTCCAACCAGGCATCGGCGTCGATGGGCAGTTCCACGGGGAGGTCCTGTTCGAGGTCGACGTTGCGCACTTCGAATTGCCCAGATCCTTGGGTTCGAACCGCAACGCACTGGGTTTCGAGACGTCCATGGCGCTCAGGCGAAAACGGCCCGGCGCACCAAGGAGAGCACTGTACTCGGACCGTGCTTCGATGGTCAGGAGGGGGGTGGTGCTCTGGCCGGGGTCGCCGCTTAGGCGCTCGAAGGAAAACACCACTGGCAGGCGTTGGGTCGGCACACGCAGGCCGGGGGGCAACACGAGCCGTGCAGGGGTGACCGCCTCGAACACCACTTCGAGGAGCGGACCGGTGACCACTGCGCGCAGGGGCATGCAGCCTTCGGCGCTCAGCTCGATTTCCGCGCCGTCGGGTGGGCGCGTCACGATCAACGGCGATTGGCTTCCCTTGGGCAGCTCGGTTGAGCCTTCGCCGTCCACACGGCGCACACCCGACACGTTCGCGGGTGACCCGTCCCGCTTCACTGCGCGGATCTCAAGCGTGGGCATACGCTGGGAAAGATCGATTTCTCCCAGGTCGATCGCCCCCCACGCGGGGACCTCGACGTTCAGCGTGGCGAGGGGCAGCTCGTCCGCCGCACAAAGCACCTCGAGGGTCTAAGGCCCGGGCTCCACGTTGCTGCGTTCCAGTTGCAGCCGTTGAGCAGCGTGCTGCGCTGTTCCGCGCGGCGGTAGAAGATCAAGGGGGAGTTCTCCGCCGCGCACCAAGCGGGCGGTGGCGAGGTTTCCCCGCAGCCCATCAGGGAGCAGGAGCGCGACACTAACACCCCCCGCAGTGCCCAGCACCAATTCGATGCCGCGCTCACCTGGAACCAGCGGCCGTGGTTCGACCGCTGCGAAGCCCGCCGCGCTGACGACGAGGTGCGGATCGACGCCGAGACTCTCACCTTCGATCAAAAACTCTCCGAGCGCATTGGACTGCGCGCGTGGGAGGCGGGCATTGGCGGCGTGTGACGGAGCGCGTTGCTGCGTTCCAGACACCACCTCCACGGCCGCCAAGGGAATCGGATCCCCCACGCTGTCGACCACGCGCCCGGTGGCCAAGACAGGCCGCGGCGCGAGCACCAGGACACCCGCGTCGTGGAAGGGAGCGTCGGCGGGAACCGGACCCTCTGTCCCCAAATCCAATCGGCCTTCCATTGCACGATCCGTTGCCCGGGGGCCAACGGGATTTCGAAGCGTACGTCTTCGCCCGCCGTTTTCGGCCCCGCGAAGGGGAAGGGGCCATGGGACTTGAAGGCGTGCAGTTTTGCAGTGAGCTGCATGTCCAGACCCACGTTCGCGAATCGCACTCGGCCACCGTCCAAGGTCCGTTTGAGCGGCGCCTGCGCAGCGGGCGTGTTGTCGAGGGCGAGCTCCACGTTGGCATATTCATGCACCGCGGCGTGGTTCTCCTGGGGCAGTTCGATCGACACGGAGCCAAGCGGTGGGAGCCGCAGGACGTACCCCTGCGGAGTGGGCGCGGCATCGAGCGACGCTCGTACCGGCGGGTGCGCCAGGATGAATGCCTCGATCGCCACGGTTTCGCCCGCGGCGAGGGCGCGCGCCACGCGGTCTGAAGGGTCGAGCAGCACAGCCCGCCCGTTTGCGTCGGAAATCCCACCGGCGAGGAAGGAGGGGAGATCGGCACCGCGCCCCGGCGTCGGGGCGTAGCCCAGCCCGTCCAACAGCGCGGTCATCGTCAAATCCTTCAGAATCAGCGCCGCGACGGGGACTCCGGGTGCTGGAGCGCCCGCCGCATCGAGCACGAGCACGAGCGCTTCAAACGCCCGTTGGAGCACCACGCGGTGGACGGTGTCCACCCCACAGATCTCGCGCGTGGCAAGCGAAATCTGGCCTCGGTATTCGATGCCGTCCCGCTGGGCACGGGCACGCAGTTCGGCCGCCGCCCCCAGATCGAATATGCGCACGCGGCCCTGCGCGTCCGCGATCCGGGGTTCGCCCACCAACTCCCGATTCCAGGGGAGCACCATTCCAGCCGGTAGAGCCGGTCTGCGCGCGCAGGCGTGACGTTGGGCGTCCCATTGACGGATGTCGCTTTCCAAATCTCCGACGGCGAAGATCGACGCCTCGACCTCGGCACCCGCCGCGGGCGTGCCGTCGTCGCCCTACACAACCTCGATCCAGATGCCGCCGAGGTAGCGCGGTTCAGATCTCGCTTCTGCGGGTGCATCGGCCACCGCGCTGCGGGTGGATTCCGCTTCGCCCGCGGCGTCCATTGGCACATTCGACGCTGGCCACGCGTCCGAGCGAGAGATTTCGGAGCTGCGAACACCTGCGGCGTCACCCACGGCGACCCCAATTGCCGCGGGCCGCGGTCCAGCGCTGTCGCGCAATAGGACCAAAAGCACCACGATCACCAATGCCGCAAGGGGGAAGAGTAACTTCTTCATGGGGGATCGGAGTCAGGAATCGTGCTGCTCGAGCAGCTTCAACCAAGCGTTGATGTCAATCGGCAGTTCGACGGGCGAGCGCAACGTCGAGCCCCCCTGGAACGGCGAATGGAGCTCCGGGGGCAGCTCGAACGTCACGGAGCCGAGCGGCGGAAGGCGCAGCAACGCCGGTGTGGTCGAGTACGCGCACACGCGCCTGGAACGCCGGGTAGAGTTGCAGCCGAGAGTCGGCGTGCACACCTTGGAGCAGCGCAAAGGACAGCTCGAGTTCACCTTTGCATTCGACGAGCACGAGCACAGCAGCGACCATCAAGCCGATCGGGAGGAGCGGGTTCATGGCGGGGGACGAGCGGCAGCTCGTTGGTTTACACAGTCTACACCCGTGGGGCAGCTGGAGCGGTCGGATTTTTCCGCTCTTTGGCAGACTCGTGGCCGCGGGTGCCACACCGCGCACTTTCGAACCACCCATGCCGCGCCACTTCGACGGGGATGTCGTTTATTCGAGCCGCGGTGCCGACGTCTGCCCGCGTTGCGGGGAGCCCAAGGATCGCTGCCGTTGCCGTTCCCTGATCAGCGGGTCCGCGTCGACGGGCGCCGGCAACGTGCGGATCGGGCGCGAGACCGCGGGTCGCAAGGGTGCGGGGGTCACAGTGGTGACGGGGCTGAAGCTGAGCCCCGCGGAACTCTTGGCGCTCGCAAAGGAGTGGAAACGCCGCTTCGGGACGGGCGGCACGGTGCGCAAGGATGGCGCCATCGAACTCGCCGGCGAGCACCGCGATGCGCTGGTTGCCGATCTGATCGCGCGCGGGATCGCCGCCAAACGCGCTGGCGGTTGAGCCGGGTTGGCGGGGAACGGAGCGCGGCCCGCCAACCCGCCGCTCGCAAGCCATTTGCGCTCACCCCACGGTGTGTGCCGCGGGCATTTGCGAGTAAGCCCGCTGGCACGGACGGGCTCGCGGATAACCTTCGCCGCCGTGGTTGGGCAGGGAATCAGCGCGGATCGCGAACGGGGCCTCTTTGAGCTGGCATGGCCGCTCGTGCTGTCGTTTTGGCTGCGCGCGGCTTTCACGTGGGTCGACCGCATCTACGCCGCACAGCTCGACGGCCTCGAGGACGCAAGTCAGGCCGCCATCGGCCTCGCCCAGCCTTTTGAGTTCCTCCTGATCGCGCTGTGGGTCGGCACGTCCAACGGCCTCACCGCGAAGCTCGCGGCCGCGATCGGCGCGGGCCAAGGTGAGCTGGTCGAACAGTGGAAGCGCGCCTCGCGGCGCATCGTCTGGGCGCTGATCGCGTTTTTCGTCGCGGTTGCGATCGGCATTTGGTTTGGTGCGGAGCACGTCGGGCTCGAAGCCGACATCGCGCGCCAGTTCAAGCTCTACGCCACGGTCCTCGTGGGCGGCTGTGCGTTCACGATGTTCTGGTCGATCCTCCCCGATTCCATCGTGAAGGCGCACCAGGACACCCGCACCACGATGTGGTCGGGACTCGTTTCTTCGCTGCTCAACCTCGCCCTCAACACCCTGTTCATGCTGGTGTTCGGGTGGGGCATCGCCGGCCTTGCGTTCGCGACGGTGCTCGGCCGGTTGGGGGGCTTCCTGTACGCCAAAACGATGGCGGACCGCCACGAGCGGCGCCGCATGGGCCAGTCGGACCAAGACGCTGCGGGGCACGAGCGCCGCCCCATTGCCGCCCTCCTTGGGATCGCGATCCCATCGGGTTTGACCTACGTGCTGCTCAGCGCCGAGGGGTTTGCCATGAATGGCATTTTGGCGCGCTCCAGCGAAGCCGCGGCGGCGATCCCCGCGTGGTCGATCTGGGACGCGAGCCTGCGGCTGATGGCGATGCCCGCAATCGCATTGGGGGTGGCCGCGCTGCCGCTTGCGGCCCGGAGGCGTGCGCGGGGGGACATCGCGGGGCTCGGGCGCGAGCTGAAGAAGGGGCTGTTCGCGATTTTGGCGTACGCGCTCCTCGTGTGGCCCCTGATTTGGGTGTTCGGAGAGCCCGTCGCGCGGTGGTTGCTAGCCTCGCCCGAGGCCGCCGAAGCCACCGTACGCGGTTACCGCGTGTTGCCCCTCGTGCTTCTTTGCCTGATGCCGATGTTCCTGATGCGCCCGATCTTCGATGCGGTCGGACTGTCGCGGGTGGGGCTCGGACTTTCGACCGTGCGTTCGCTCCTATTCATCGTGCCGGCGGCGTGGGCGGGGGGCGAAATCGCGGTAGCGATGGGCCATGCGCGGATCGATGGGATGTACCTGGGGCTCGGGTTGGGTGCGCTGCTCGGCAGCATCCTCGTCGGCGTTGCCCTCGTCCGCGTGCTAGGGCAAATGCGTGCGAAGAGCGCCTGATCCCCGCGCACGGGTGGGGTCAGGTCCGACAAAGTGCTTCGAATCGCGCGAGCAGGGCGTTTGACTCGGGGGAGTCGTCGCAGGCGGCGCTGAGCGCGTCCGGATCGAGGCCTTCCTCGGCCAGCGCCACGCGGCGCGCTTCGATGTAACCGCGGGACACACCCCCTGAGAACTCCGGGTGGAACTGCACGCCGAAGACCCGCGGGGTGAACACCACCGCCTGGTGGCGGTCGTGGGGGTTCGCCGCAGCGATGCGCGCGCCCGGCGGCAGCTCCACCACACTTTGGCTGTGGCTCGACTGGGCGAGGAACTGTTCGGGGAGCCCGCCAAACAGGGGATCGCCCTCCGCATCCGGCGCACGCTGCACGCGGATCGTTCCGATCTCGCGTCCGTTGGGATTCCAGTCGACCCGGCCTCCCAGCGCGTCCGCGAGGAGCTGGTGTCCGTAGCAGATGCCGAGCACCGGCACTCCGAGTGGAATCACCTCGCACAGCCACTTCGCAGTGTTGACGCTCCACGCCTCGCGGTCCGTCACCATCGCCGCGGATCCCGTCAGGATGGCACCGCGGATCGAATCCGCGCGGGGCAGCGGTCCACCCGAGCGTGCGTCGCACATCCACAACGCTCGGTCGGACAACCCCAGCCCCGCGCGGAACCAGTCGGGGAAGTCGCCCAGGCGGGGGATCAAGGACGGTTCGGTCGTGTCGAGGACGATCAGGGCGAGGGGCAGCACTCGTTTGATTTTAGATGCGGCCACATACCCTTCGGCCTCAAAACCGCGGGCTCGGTCCTATCCGCTGTTTCACCGCTGCACGCGGCCCGCAAACTGCACCTCGACGAGGGTTCCCTCGAACGAACCGCCCGGCAGCGCGAGGAGCAGCTCGTCGCCGTCGCGTTGCAAATACCACTCGAGTCGGCGGTCCAGGTGGGTGGCCGCGCCTTCGACGAGCGCTTGGGGAAGGATGAACACCCGCGGGACCCGTTTGCCGGCGAAGTGTTTGGCGCGCACAAGGGCGAGGATCGTTTCGTTTGCCGGGCATGCAAAGAGGGCGACCTCGTCGGAGCGGGACAACGCGTGGCGCAGCCGTTCGGGATCGGGCAGACCCACGTCGATCCAGATCCGCGGCCGACCCGCGAGCGGGTCGTCCTCCCAGATGCAGGGTTCGTTTCCGTGGCACGGCCCGTCGCGCATTTTGAGGTCCGGCGACCAGTACAGCGCCCACGCGAGGAGCCGCGTCGCGAAGTATTCGGCGGATTCGTCGGGATGCCGCGCGGTGCGCAACGTCAACGTGCGCCAGAGCGAACGCTGACCGTCCGCCAAGTCAATTTCGAGCGCGTGCACCGTCGTGCGACCGCTCGCCCCTTCAACTTCGTAGGCCACGGTTCCCGCCGGCGGTTTTATCCGCCGATAGGACCTCCATCCAACCGCTGCAGGGCCACCACCGCGGGTCGCGGGGGGCGTTCGGGATCGAAGTCGGGCCAGCGTGTGCTCGGCGCGCCGTAGGTCGAGCCTTCGCCCGGATGCTGAACGGCGACGAAGAGTGTGGTGCCATCGGGCGTAAAGCACGGACCGCAAAGCTCGGCGCCCATCGGAACGGCATAAAAGCGCCGCGTGGCCGCGCGGCCCGCACCGTCGGTGTCGCAGGCCCACAGCCCGTCGGGCCGCCCGCTCGCATCCACATGCCCGTCGGTCGCTATCCAAAGCCGCCCGCGCCGGTCGAAGGCGATGTTGTCAGGGCAGGACAGCCAGCCATCGGCGGACGTGCCGGCGCCAATCCGCGCGCCACTGTCCGCGCGCGCGGGGTCCCCGCCAAGGAGGAACACGTCCCAGGAAAACACGTCGGCGCTATGGTCCGGCTTGTCCGCGCGCCGCGGTGGGCGCAATTCGAGGATATGTCCCGTGCGGTTCTCCCGCCGTGGGTTCGCCGCGTCCACGTCGAGCCCTGTTTCGCGGCCGCGCCGGCTGTTGTTGGTCAGGACCACAAACACGCTGCCGGTAGTGGGGCTCGCTTCCACGTCCTCCGGCCGATCCATTCGCGTCGCTCCGACGAGATCGGCCGCACGGCGGGTTTCGATCAGCACGTCAGCCTGCGATTCGAACCCGTTCGCGGGTGTGAGCGGGCCCACTCCGAACACGAGGGGTAACCAACGCAGCGTGCCGTCGGCAAAAAATCGCGCGGCAAAAAGCGTCCCTTCGTCGAGCAGGTTGCGGTTGGCGGCGCGATCCTTGGGATGGGCACTGTTCGCGCTGACGAACCGATAGACGTATTCACCACGTCCGTCGTCGCCCATGTAGACGACAACGCGCCCGTCGGGGTCCAGCGTCGTTTCTGCACCTTCGTGGCAAAAGCGCCCCAGCGCCGTGCGCTTGACGGGCACCGCTTCGGGGTCGTACGGGTCGAGCTCCACCACCCATCCGAACCGATTGGGCTCGTGGGGCTCGCGCTCCACGTGAAAGCGCGGGATGTGTTGGAAGAAGGGGTAGGGCGCGGGTCCGATGCCCAGTCGCGCGTGGTTGGTGCGTTCGCGTACGAGCGGGGACACCGCTGGGGCGCTGTCCTCCCATTGCCCGTCGGCATCCGGAGCACGCGGGAGATGGAAATAGTGGTGCACGTTCTCTTCACCCGACAGTGCCGTGCCCCACGGGGTGCGGCCCCCGGCGCAGTTGTTGAGCGTGCCGATGACGCGGGTGCCGGAGGGATCGTCGCGGGTGCACAACCGAGGGTGTCCGGCAGCGGGCCCGCGCAGTTCGAACACGGTTCGATTCGAGGGGAGTCGGCGGTTGTAGGAGCTGTCCGCACGCACGCTCCAGAGGCCGCCCTCGCGCGCGACCTCGACCACCGACAGGCCGTGGGCGGCGAGCTGAACCTCACACTCGGCGAGCGTGGACTCGCCCGAGTGATAGGTCTTGAACATCAGCTCCGGAACGGTCGCTTCGTGGTTGACAAACAGCAGGCCGCGGTCGCTTCCAGCTTCGCCATCGGGATGCGGAAGGGGAAAGTACGCAAGGTAGTCGTTGCCGTAACCGAACTGGCGCTCCTGGGCCGCGACGCTCGGGCGGTCCGGGGTGAACGGCGGCGCATCCGGGAGAACCGGGTCGCCCCACGCGATGAGCACGTCCGCGCGGTGCCCTGCGGCGATGTCGTGGTCGACACCGAGGCGCGCCGCGAGTTCCTCGAAATCGAGACTGCTTTCCGTCGTGTGCGCATCGCCGATGCGACCGAGCGACGCGAGCAATGCTGCGGCGCCCGCGCCCGCGATGGCGCCACGCCGCGACAGGCGCGCTGCGATCAGCGCGTCGAGGGCAAACTCGGGCTCGGGCGAAGGGGGCATGCTGCGTGGAAGACGCGTTCAACTCCGCGCGGGTTGCGGAAATTCCCGGGGATTGTGGAAAAAATGCATCAATACGGCGGTGCGAAGAGGTCCATCTCGCCCTCGGGCTCCGGGGTAAAACGGGTGACTTCGTACTGGCGGTCGCTGTCGCCGTGCACGGTGTAACGCGCGGCAAAAAACAGGCCCGCGATTTGAGCCCAGTCCCCGTAGGTCGCCGAGCGCGCATTTTCGCCCTCCAGCCATAGGATCTGCGCTGGCCAGCCCTCCAGGTCGCGCTCCACACGAGCGATCGGACCGTGGCTGTCGGCGAGTACGAGGTGGCCCGCCACATTCAGGTGCGTGCCCAACTCGCCGCGTGCGAGCCGCGCAAGGATCCGCGGCAGACTGCGGCGTTCACCTTCGACGAGGGGTCGCAACGCAGCCTCTTCCAGCACCTCGATCGCATCCGGAACGTCGCGCCAGCCCCACGCGCCGAGCATGGCCGGACCTGCGCCGATCACGGTCGCGAAGCGACGCTCGCCGGCGTGCATGTCGACACGCAGCACGAAGCGGTCGAACGCGCGCCACTGGGTCGTCTCGACGACGGTCCGACGTCCATTGTTCTCGAGGACGAGCCGCGTGTCCGTGCGCAGGTGCCGCAGCGCCGCCCACGCCGCGCGGCCGCCGACACGTTCGAGGAGCGCATCTGCCGCGGTGGCGCCGTCCTCCGACGAGGGCGGGGCGCCGAGCCACCGTTGCACGGGTTCGCCAGACAACGGCACCGCGGTGAAAGCATGTGCGAGCTTTTTGCCTGCCCCGCGCACGACGATGCGCGCGCGGTCCGGTGTCACGATTTCCTTGGCAGCAAACAGCGCGGCGGCGGCGTCCACGGCCGCGATCGCTGCGAGTCGCCGCTCGAACCGGTCGGTTGCATACCCCAGCGCCGCGTGTCGCACGGCAAGGTCGAGCCCGCCGTCCGGCAAGCGCGCCACCATCTGTGTCATCTGGCGTGCTTGGGCGCGGAAAAACTCAATCTCTTCTTCCGTCGGAGCTCCTTCGCCCAAAGCGTCGCCTACGGCAAAGAGCATTGCAGCCGCCGCGTCGGCGGCGCGCGCAACGGGGACTTCCATCGCGAATTCGAACGGCTGCGTGCGCGGGGCGCGTGCGTCGCTCCCGCGGTCGATCAGGGTGCGACCGCCGTACTGGCGCGCCAGTTTTTCAAGGCGCGGCCCCGCGACGGCATAACGCCACAGGCTGGCGGCGGGCTCACGGGGATCCTCAGCGCTCGGGCCCGGCCACAGGAGCGCTACTTGCGCGCGCTCTTTGCCTCCGGTCTCACCGTCGGCATCTTGGAGCCATAACTCGTGACCTTCGATCCCGCGCCACATATCACCTGCGAACTCCCATGGCACCTTCGCCGCGGGTGCGCGCGCCAACCCGGCGGTGATGCGGTCGGCGGTCGGTTGTGCGGGGAACGGGCCGCGCAACCCAATCACCAGCGCGTCCGGGCCCAGCCGCCGCCGGTGCTGTGCGACCTGCTGTTCCACTGACACGCTGCCGTGCGGCGCGGGGTGCGCGAGCGGGGTGTTGCCGGCCCACAACGCCGGCCCCCAACTCTGGCGCAGTCCGTCGATGCCGCCCAGCGCAGGGACGGGCGGGACGTTGACCGGTGCGGTGTACGGGGCTCCAAAGAGCCAGGCCGTCACTCCGTCGATGATCCACAGAAGCGCGTCCGGATTGCCGCCCGCGCGTAGCACTGCGAGGTCGCCGCCGACTTCGAATGAGAGTGGTGCACCCCGGCGCGCCGCTTCCGCCGCGAATGCGTTGGGGTCCAGGTCCGCGGTGCACGGCGCGAGCGCGCGCGCGGCACGCCCGTGGTCGGGGTCGCGCTCGAGCCAACCGGCGCGCAGCGCGACAACCAACTCGCCCTGTTTGGTGTCCGGGCGTGGGTCGAGCAGGAGGCGGGCTCCGCCCGGGAGCTCGACTTCCCATTTGTCCGCGACCGGGTGCAGGGCCGCGCTGGGGCGCGTGAATGCGGGGGCGCTCCAAAAAAAGACGGTGATCGCCACTAGGGGCGCGGCGCGCAGGCAGAAGGGGTGCATGGGGCGCCACTGTAGCCGCGCGGCGGATGCACGGCGCGACGGTTGCGGTCCCCCGGAAGAGACTGCAGCGCGCGCACCCGATCGCCCGCTCCGCGCGGGGTTGCCCGGAATATCTCCTGGCCGCACGATGCCCCGTCACGGGACCATGGAATCTTCATCGCAAGACGAGGGCGCGGGAGGGGACCGCCGTCCCTGGCACCGCCATTACGATCCGGGTGTTCCGGCCGAGCTGCGGTACGAGCCCCTGACCCTCGCCGATTCCCTGCGGCGCACGGTGGCGAACCGGGCCGACCATCCCGCTCTGGCCTTCCAGGGCGCAGAGTTCGACTACGCGTGGCTGGGCCGCGCCGTCGCGCGCGCGGCGCGTGGCTTTGCGGAGCGTGGAGTCGGCCCCGGTGTCAGCGTGGGCATCCAGTTGCCGAACTTGCCGCAGACCGTCATCGCCTACCAGGCCGCGATGATGCTCGGCGCCCGTGTTGTGCTGACGAACCCCCTGTACAGCCCACGCGAACTGCTCCACCAGTGGAACGACGCACAGGTGCGAGTCGCCGTGGTGGCGGACTTTCTTTACGGCTCGAAGATCCGCGATCTCCGTAGCCGGCTGTCGGTGGAGCACTTCATCGTCGCGCGCATCGCTGACCATCTCGGTGCGCTGAAGCGCTGGCTCGCGCCGCTGTTACTCGCGCGCAAGGATCCGCCGCTCAGCGCACCCATCCCGAAGGAGAAAGGCGTCACCCGCTGGCTCGACTTCCTGGGATCGGGCGCGCCGGAGCTGCCGCGGGTGCCCATCGACATAAACGAGGTGGCGGTGCTGCAGTACACCGGCGGAACGACCGGCGTGTCGAAGGGCGCGATGCTGACGCACCGCAACCTCTCGTGCAACGTGCAGCAGATCGATCCCTGGCTGCGATCGAGCACGTGGACGCAAGGCCACTTCGACGATCAGGTGTTCCTCAGTTGCCTGCCCCTGTTCCACGTGTTCGGAATGACCGTGGGCATGAACTGGCCGATCCGGATGGGCGCCAAGATCGTGCTCGCACCCAATCCTCGCGACCTAGGATCGCTCGTCGACGCCATCGAAAAAGAGCGCGTCACGATTTTTCCCGCCGTGCCCGCACTCTTGGACGGCATCGCGCGCCGACCGGACATCCGCGAGCGCGACCTGAAAAGTGTGCAAGTTGTCGTGAGCGGATCCGCGCCCTTGCCCAGCGCTGTGCGCGAGCGCTTCGAAGCGCTCACCGGCTGCACCATCGTCGAAGGTTTTGGTCTGACGGAAACGTCGCCCGTGAGCCACGTCAATCCGGTGCGCGGCGAAAACCGCAAGGGATCCATCGGCCTTCCGATCCCCGACACCGATTGCCTCGTCGTTGCGCTGGACGAACAGGGCCGCGGGGATCGCACGCGTGTACAACCCGTGGGGGAGCCGGGCGAACTGCTCATCCGCGGGCCGCAGGTGATGAAGGGTTATTGGAAGCAGCCCGCCGAGACGGACAAGAGCTTGGACGGCGGTTGGCTGCACACCGGCGACCTTGCGACGGTGGACGCCGACGGTTATTTCCGCATCGTCGGACGCACGAAGGAGATGATCAACGTCGGCGGCCTGAAGGTGTATCCGGATGAGGTCGACGACACGCTGACACGCCACCCGGACATCGTCGAATCCGCGACCGTCGGGGTGCCCGACGAGAAGGGCCGCGAGATGGTCAAATCGTTTGTGGTGTTGCGCCCGGGCGCGCGCCTCGCGGCCGAGGAGATCCGCGTGTTCGCCGCGCGGGACCTCGCGCCCTACAAGGTGCCGCGTGAAGTCGAGTTCCTCGACGCGTTGCCGCGCTCCAGCGTCTCGAAGGTGTTGCGCCGCGAGTTGGTCGCGCGGGAAACCAAAAAACGCGAGGGCGGGTGAGCGCCCCCGGGCGCCCCCGACTCCTACCCGTGGAATATTGGATCTGGATTCTGATCGCGGCACACGTCCTCGGTCTGTTGAGCGTCGTGCGTGCCCTGTTCGAAACCCGGACGTCCCAGGGGGCAGTGGCCTGGGTGCTTTCGCTGCTGTTCGTGCCGTACTTCGCGGTGCCATCCTATTGGTTTTTTGGCCGCAGCCGTTTCGATGGTTACCGCTTCTTGCGCCGCCAGCGCGGGCGCGAGCGCATCGACGCGGCGGCCCAGGTGAAGGCCTTGCTCAATCAGCAGGACCTCGCGTTCGCGCCGCAGGATCTGGGCCAAGCGCGCGTCGCACGTGTCCTCGAGCGCCTCGCCCGGATGCCATTCACCTCGGGCAATCGTGTCCAACTGCTCGTCGACGGAGTCGAAACCTTCGAAGCGATCCTCGCTGCGATCGCGAAGGCGAAGTCCTACTTGCTGGTCGAGTTCTACATCCTGAAGGACGACAACCTCGGCCGTCGTCTTGGCGACGCGCTCAGCGAGCGCGCTGCGGCCGGCGTGCGCGTCCATGTCCTCTACGACGAAATCGGAAGTTACTGGCTGCCGAGCCGATATCCGCGCGCCCTGCGCAAGCGGGGGGTCGCTATCCGCGCGTTCGACACGTCCCGGGGCCGGCGTCTCACGTCGCGGCTCAACTTCCGCAACCACCGCAAGCTCGTCGTCGTCGATGGCGTGCGCGCGTTTGTCGGCGGCCACAACGTCGCGGACGAGTATCTGGGTACCGGCGCCAACATGCCAGCCTGGCGCGACACGCACCTTGAATTGAGTGGTCCGGCGGTGCTCGGCGCGCAGGTTGCTTTTGCCGAGGACTGGCTCTGGTCGAGCGGCGAGACCCTGGAACTCAACCGGTCACCCAAGGTCGCCGACGATCCGTCGGGCGGGGTGCTCATCGTGCCCAGCGGCCCGGCGGACACGCTGAACACCGCCACGCTGATGATGCTGGAGATCATCGGCTCCGCGTGCCGGCGGCTATGGATTGTCAGCCCGTATTTTGCGCCCGAGCCTGAGCTGCTCGCGGCATTGCAGCTTGCGGCGCTGCGCGGTGTCGACGTGCGCATTCTTGTGCCGGAGAATTCGGACGAGCCCCTCGTGCACCTTGCGTCGTTCTCCTACCTGAAGGATCTAGACCGCGCCGGCGTCAAGCTGCTGCGTTACCTGCCGGGCTATATGCACCAAAAGGTGGTGCTCGTCGACGACCACTTTGCTGCGGTCGGTACCGCAAACTTCGACAACCGCTCCATGCGGCTCAACTTCGAGATCACCGCATGGGTCCACGACGTCGGTTTCGCCGCGCAGGTCGAGGCGATGCTCGAGGGCGACTTTGCGCGCGCCCGCCTCGCATCACCCGACGATTACTTCGAGCGCAAGCTCCCTTTCCGCCTCGCGGTGCGGGCGGCGCGCTTGCTCTCGCCCCTCCTTTGACCGCAGCTTCGCTCGCCGTCGTTCTTCTGAATCTCAGCCCACGTTGGCCTTCACGAGGCGCTCAAGGGTCGCCTGGAGGTCGCCGGCGGAAACGGCGCCCGAGCTGCCCTCAAGGAACTGTCCACTCGCGTCCGCGAAGATCACGAACGGCAGCGACATCGCATCCTCGAGCTTCATCGCAAGCTCTTCAACTTCGGGCTCCGGGTCGTCGCAGTCCGATGCCATCGCCACGAAGTGCTGACGCAGTAGCGCGGCAACCTGTGGACGCGGCACCACGTTCTGAACGAGGGATCGACACTGACTGCATGCTTCGCGCCCAAACTCGATGAAAATGAGCCGACCGTCGGCTTTGGCGCGTGCCATCGCGGCGTGCAGGGATGTTTCCCAATCGAGGGTGCCGCGGTCGTCGAAGTGGGGGTGTGCGCGGGAGTTGTTCACGGGTCTGGAATAAAAAAGGGGTTTCTAAGGACGGTCAAGCCGGGCGCCCGAGCAGGTAACCTTGCCCCAGCTCGACGCCCAGGTCGATCAGCACGCGCAGGTCCTCCTGCGCCTCGATGCCCTCCGCGACCACGCCGGCTTCGAGGCTGGAGGCGATCTTGAGGAGACGGCCGAGGGAGCGGCGCTGGTCGCGGCAGCCTGCGATTCCCACGATACGCCGACGGTCGATCTTGATGACGTCGGGCTCGAGCAGCATCAGGCTTTCAAGGGAACTGCGCCCGAATCCCACGTCGTCCATCGCTATCCGCACGCCGTGGCGGCGCAGGGCCCGCACCGGTGTGCTCAAATACGAAGGGTCGCCGATGATTTGACTTTCGCTGATTTCGACGCACAGGCGCGCGGGTTCGAGCGAGCTCGGGATGGCCTCCAGAAGATGCTCCGCGGGCACGTCGATCATCGTCGACGGGAACAGGTTGACGTGTGCGCCCAGGTGTTCGGGCAACTCGGCCGCGCGGCGCACACCCAGTTCGAAACAGCGGTGGTCGATCAGCGTCAGGAGGTTGGCCTCGTAACTCAGTCGGAAGAAGTCCGCAGGGTTCTCGAAGTCGACCGAGTCCGCCCGCGCCAAAAACTCGAAACCGACCACTTCAGAGCTCGACAGCCGCACGACAGGTTGTTTGACCATGCGAAACCCGCTGCGGCGCCACAGGGCTTCGAGTTCATCGCGGTGGCTTTCGCCGCCCCGCTCGAGGATGGCCGTTCCGCCGCTCGACACGCGGTTTTTTCCCGCGCGTTTGCTGGTGCAAAGCTCCATCTGGCATTGGCGCAAGAGCTCGTCGATGGATGCCGTCTGGTGTTCCACACGGATGACGCCGACGCTCGCAGTGACGCCGACGGAGCGCTCCCCCAGGGCAACCAGTGAACCCGCGACGGAGCGGCGCACCTTCTCCGCGACCACCAGGCCTTCTGCGAGTCGCGTTTGGGGCAACAACACCAAGAACTCGTCGCCGCCAATGCGCGCCACGTAGTCGGTTGCGCGCAGGCATTCACGCAGGGCGCCCGCGATCTCCTGCAGCACCACGTCACCCACGGCGTGGCCGAGGCCGTCGTTGATGCGCTTGAAGTCGTCGAGGTCGATCAGGAACACGATCAGCTCCGACCCATCACGCCGCGCCCACTGGACTTCGCGTGTCAGCACCTGTTGCAGGCCGCGGCGATTCAAAAGGTCGGTCAGCGGATCGATCAGCGCGAGCTTTGCAAGGCGCGCGTTCGCCACACGCAGTTGGGACGACACTGCCTCGAGCTCTGCACGCACCCGCTGCCGCTGGATTGCGTAGCGGATCGAGCGCACGAGCGGTTCGCGCTCGACGCGGCTTTTCGAAAGGTAGTCCTGGGCTCCGCGCCACAACGCGCGCGCGGCGAGGTCGGCGTCGTCGGCGCCGGTCAGCACGACCACCGGCACCTTGGGGGACGTTGCGACGATGCGCTCGAGTCCCGCAAGTCCACTTGCGTCGGGCAGGTGGAGGTCGAGCAGCACGACGTCGATGTCTTCGACTTCGAGCAGCGCCTGTGCTTCGCCCACTCCCGCGACAGTGCGCAGATCGAATTGGGGTGCCGCGCGTTGGGCCAAAAGGGTGGCGAGCAGTTCGCGGTCACCCGGGTTGTCCTCGACGAGGAGCACCCGGATCGGGTCCGGCTCCACGGCGGGCAAAGCGTCGAAGGGCGGCATGGGGTGCGCGAGCGGAGGGCGGAAGGTTTGGCGCGGGGCAGCGCGCCGGTGAGCGACGTATCGGGGGGCAAGCGGATGGGGGCGAAGAGCCTACCAAGCCCACACACGGGAGTGGACCTTCGGCCCAACCTGATTCACGCGCGCGGCGCCCCGACCTTCGGCGGTTAGGCTCATCCATCCTATGGATCCTGCCAAGGTGAGTCAGCGCGCGGCGCAAGGAGTCCCCGAGCGCCTGTTCCTGTTGGCGGGGATTGGGCTTGTCGCCCTGCTCGCGGTCGTGGCGACGGTTTACGTCGGCGAGCGCTATTTCGGTTCGGGACCCCACGTGCCGAACGCCGTGCCGCGCCTGATCGAAGCGCGCGGCGACCTGGCCGAGGACGAGCGCGCCACGATCGAGCTGTTCCGCGCCGCCGCCCCGGGCGTCGCCCACATCTCGACGCTGACCGACAGCCGGCGCACGTTCGGCGCGGGCCCCCTCGCCCTCGACCCCCTGTCGCGCGCGGAAGGGACGGGTTCGGGCATCGTGTGGGACAACGCGGGACACATCGTCACCAACCACCATGTGGTGCGCGACGCGACGTCGTGCCTCGTGCGCCTTTACGGCGGTGACGCGTGGCGCGCAGTGGTGATCGGGAGCGCCCCGGAGGTCGACCTCGCGGTGCTCAAGATCGACGCCCCCGCGGGCGCGCTCTACCCGATCCCGCTGGGAGCGTCCGCGGAGCTCGCCGTCGGCCAAAAGGTGTTTGCGATCGGCAATCCCTTCGGCCTCGACCGCACGCTGACGACTGGCATCATCAGCGGCCTCGACCGCACGATTTCCGCGGAGCGTGGCCAGCGCATCGAAGGGGTCATCCAAACCGACGCGGCGATCAATCCGGGCAACTCCGGCGGCCCACTGCTCGACAGCGCGGGGCGTTTGATCGGCATCAACACCGCCATCGCGAGCGCGACAGGCACCTCTTCTGGTGTCGGGTTTGCTGTGCCCGTCGACACCCTCAATCGGGTCGTCCCCCGGTTACTGCGCACGGGCCGCGCGCCGCGCGCTGGCATCGGGATCCAGTTGCTCTCGGACGCGGCACTCGTGCAATTTGGCGTCGTGGGCGCGGGTGTGCTGACGGTGCTCGAGGGCACGCCTGCGGCCCGTGCCGGACTGCAACCCCTGCGCATTGCCGAAGACCGCTCGATGGTACTCGGGGACGTGATCGTAGCCCTCGACGGCCAGAGGGTGCGCCGCGGACAGGACCTGCTCGACTTGCTCGAGGGACGCTCCGTCGGCGACGCGGTGCGAGTCGCAGTGCTGCGCGAAGGAAATCCGGTGGAGATCGAGATCCGGCTCGAATCCCTGCAATGAAGAGCGCCTTGTGAATGCCATCGTCGCGGTGGCCCTCGGGGGCGCGGTTGGGGCGATCGCGCGCCACCTGCTTGTCGAAGTTGCCGTGCAGCGCTTCCTGTGGCGACCATTCGCCGCGACGATGGTCGTGAACGTCGTGGGTTGTCTGTGCATCGGCCTGCTCTTTGGAGCGCTGGAGCGCGGCCGCGACGCGGGATGGGACGCACGATTGTGGGAGGACGGCCGCCTGCTGATCGGCGTCGGAGTGCTCGGATCCTTCACGACGTTTTCGACGTTTGGCCACGAGACCCTGGCCCTGCTGCGCAGCGGCGCGATCGGGCTCGCCGGGGCCAACGTCCTCGGCCAGGTGGTCCTCGGACTGTGCGCTGTCGCCCTTGGCCGATGGCTCGCGGCGTAGGGCTGCCGCGGGGATCTCGCCCGAGGGAGCAAGCGATGCCCCCAGCCCGGGCCCCGTTATGCTGCGGCGATGAGCAGCGCCCAAGAACTCGGGGAACCCTCCGCGGCAACGGGCCAACGGGGTCCGGCGATCGTCCTGCGCGGGGTCAGCGTGGCTCCGGGCCTCGTCGTCGGTCCAGCGCACCGCAAGGACGGAGACCTGGAGCGGGCGGCGGACAAGCGCATTGGGCGCGACGACGCGGCCGGGGAACTCAATCGCTTCCGGGCCGCGCTGGACCGCTCCCGGCGCCAGCTCGAGGACCTGCGCGGGCACCTCGCCGGCAAGGTGTCGAGCGACGACGCGCGTGTGCTCGACACCCATCTTGTTTACCTGCGCGATTCAGCGTTTGTCAGCGACGTCGAAAAGCAGATCCTCGAAAACGGTTTGCGCCTCGAAGCCGCGGTCGCGAAGGTCGTCGCCGACTTCGAGCGCATCTTCAAGTTGGTGCAGAGTGAGCGGCTGCGCCAGGGTGCGGTCGACCTGCGCGACGTCGGTATCCGCGTCCTGCGCAACCTCGAATCCGACGGCGCGCAGGGTCCGCGCGCGGACGGTCACCATGTGCTGGTGGCGCGCGAACTGTCGATCGTCGACATGTTCAACCTCGACGGTGAACACGTCGCGGGCATCGTGGTGGAGGAGGGGGGCCTCGCGGGGCACGCCGCGGTTTTCGCACGCTCCATGGGGATTCCGACGCTGATCGGCGTCAAGGGATTGCTGGACAGCGTCGCGGAAGGGGATGCCCTTTTGTTGGATGCAAGCGAGGGGATCCTGCGTGTTCGCCCCGACGCCCAGATCCTCGAGCAGTACACGGGAGCGGTCACGGCCGGTGGCGCGTCGGCGGAACTCGACCAACTGCGCGGTTTGCCCCTCGATGCGCTGCCGACTGCCGGGGGCGCGGAGGTCCGGCTCGTCGCGGCGTGCGGAAACTTGCCGGAGGTTATTCAAGCCGCGCGCACCGGAGTTGCCGAGATCGGCATGTACCGCACCGAGCTTCTTTTCCTCGCGGACGGCGAGCTCCCCAGTCTTGCGGCGCTGCGCGCTCACTACGACGCGGTCCACGCCCAGGCGCGCGGCGCCCGCGTCACGTTCCGGCTGCTCTCGGTCGATTCGGGCCTGGGCGCGCAGCACCTTGCACCGACGGCAACCTCCGCGTCGCACGAGCCCAATCCGCGCCTCGGCCGCGCGGGCGTGCGACTGCTCCTTGCGCGCGAAGACATCTTGCGGCGCCAGCTCCAGGCATTGATCCTCGCCACCGGCCAGCGCCGCCTGCGTATCGCGGTGCCCTTCGTGCTCGACGGCACCGAGGTCGCGCGCATCCGCGCCGTGCTCGAACAAGAGCGCGCGACGCTGGAGCGCAGCGGTGTTCTCGCCGATGGCGCCCGTGAAGCCATCGAGGTGGGAGCGGTCATCGAAGTCCCCGCCGCGCTCTTCGCCCTCGGAGACCTCGCGCAGCAGGCGGACTTCCTTGCCATCAACCTCGACTCGTTGATGCTCCACCTCCTCGCCGCGGACCGTCAGGTCCCGGAGCTCGCGGACTACTTCCGCGCGCCGCATCCGGCGGTGTTGGGCGCGCTCGAGCACGCCGTTCGCGCTTCCATCGCCCTGCGCGCGCCACTGAGCGTTTTTGGCCCCGCCCTCGACGATCCCGAAACCGCGCTCCTGGTCGCCGGAACCGGCGTGCGCACCTTTGCCGCGGCGCCGATGGCCCTGCCCGCGCTCGCGCAGGCGTTTGGCCAAGCGGACCTTGCGGAGCTCGCTGCCGCGGTGGGCTCGCAGACCTACGCGGCCGGGCATGGGCGCGGCACCCAGGGCCGAACCGGATCGCCGCGCGCGTCCTATTCCGGTGGCACGAGTGCGGGTGGCGCTGCCGGCCGGCCCCGTTGAAGCCGCATGCCGTGCCGTTTACTCCGGGCGACCGCGTGGGTCTGATGGGGAGGTGGCGCCGCCTCGCGGCGGTGGCGTTGGGCCTCCTGGCGGGGCTCGTCGGTGCGGAGCTCCTGCTTGGCGCCTGCGCGCGTCAGGTGCGGGTCACGTCCGAACTCGAATGGATCGCGGATCCCGATGTGGGCTTTCGGCTTGCACCCGACCGCTTCGTCGCTGGGCGCGAAGGCGGAGCGATCCACGCGCTGGGTTTGCGCGGCCCAGCCATCGACGCGTCGGCACCGGGCGAACACCGCGTGCTCGTCCTCGGTGACTCGTTCGTGTTCGGCGCGGGGGTCGCCACCGCGGAGGCGCTGCCCGCCGTGCTCGAAGACCTCGCTCAGGGGCCGCGCTTCGTCAACGGGGGCACACCGAGTTACGGCACCGAACGCCAAGCGCGCTGGCTTTTGAAGTTTGGCGATCGAATAGCGCCGGACCGGTTGTTGCTTGCGGTATTTGTCGGCAACGATTTCACCGACAACCTCGAGCTCGAGGGTCCGGCGGTGTTTGCCGGCAAGCTCGTCGAGCGTTCGGCCGCCGGCGCCCCCGATTGGCAACTGCGTTTGCGCCTGATGCGCTCGCGCAGTCAGCTTTGGCGGCTTTGGGAGCGTTTGGACCGCAGCGCGCCCGCCGTGGCCTTGGAGGGGGCGCGTGACGTTCCCGCGGGTGGCGATGATCCCGCGGCGCGCGCGGCATTCGAGCGTTGGCGCAGCACCGAGGAAGAGACGTTTGCGCGGCGCCAGGGCGAGCGCTTGTTAGTTTACGTGCCTGAGGCGCGCCAACCGGACCATATCCGCATCGCCTACGAGGCCATGGATATGTGCCTCGATCGGGTGCAGGAGTGGTGCGCGGCGCGTGGTGTTGCGCTCGGCGTTGCGATCCTACCCGACGTGGTTCAAGTGGAGGACCACCAGCGCGCGCTCACCTGCAAACTCGCCGGGGTGCCGCTGGAATATCCCGACTGGGATCGACCCCAGCGTGCGATCCGCGCGTGGTGCGAGCGCCGCGGTGTGCCGTGCGTCGACCTTTTGCCCGCGTTCCGCGCGGAAGGGGCCGCGGGGGGCGAGGCGAGCCTTTACTTGCTGGCGGACTCGCACTTCAACGCGCGCGGCCATCGCACGGCGGCGGAAGTCCTGTGGCGTGAGCTGCGCGCGTGGATCGGCCCCTGAAGTGGATGCGCCCGGTGCTTCAGCCGACGGTCACTTCGGGGCGTTCCAACACCACCGTGAGCGCGCGCGCGCTTGCCCGGCCGCGCGCGGCGGCGAGGGGGGCGGCCATCGCATCGGCGATGGCAAGGGTGAGGCGCTTGGGGCCGATCGCAACGATCGCGCTGCCGCTGCCCGACAGCGTTGCCGCATAGGCGCCGGCCGAGCGCGCCGCCGCGATGGCTTCCTGTGATCCTGGGAGCAACGGCAGGCGGTACGGCTCGTGCAGCCGATCGAGCGCTCCACACTCGATCAACAGACCGTCTCCCGAGCGCAGTCCTTCGACGAGTAGCGGTATCCGGCGCGCGTTTTCCACCGCATCCGCCAGGGGCACCGTCCGCGGGAGCGCCGCGCGCGCTGCTGCCGTGGCAAACGGTTGGTCGGGCCAGGCCGCCGCGAAGCCCAGGGACGGGTGGACGGGGGGCTGGATGAACACCGGCCCGCGCTCTGTGGGCACACACAGCGTGAGGCCGCCGAGCAAGGATGCGGTGACGTTGTCCGGGTGGCCCTCGAGGCGGATGCCACGCGCGATGCGCTGGGCGTCGCTCTCGCGCCGTCCCGTCAGCGCAGCGGCGAGCAGCATGCCGGCGGCCACCGCGGCACCGCTTGAACCGAGGCCCCGCGCGATCGGGATGTCGCTCGCGAGTTCGAGGACGAGCCCCTGCCCGTCCAGTTCGGGCGCGACGTCAAGCATCGCTCGCAGCACGAGGTCGTCCCCACACGCTGGCCAGCCCGCGGGTGCTACGAGGCGCGGGGGAGCACCGTCCAGTTCGAGGCGCGCCGTTGCATCGAGGTACAGCGACAGTGCGAGTCCCAACTGGTCGAACCCGGGACCCAGATTCGACGTGGAGCAGGGCACGCGCACGCGGGCGCGTATGGCGGACGTCTTGAGTGGCATCGTTGGGGCGGCGCGGTGATGGGCCCTCCCAGGGACCCCCACATCGGCCTATGATAGGATCCACAAACCCGAGCGCGACGGCGCTGCGCGTCCCCCGCGCGCCGCTCGCGCTGCCGACGGGCCACGGAGCGTCCTGTGGACGCCTCCTTCGCCCGCCGGACGACCTTCGGCTCCGCGCCAGACGGCGTTGAAGCCCCGTTCGCGGCCAAGCACTGGACCTCTTCCGGTTCGCGGTCGCTCCCAAAGGAGGTGTTTCACCTCGTGCATACGGAAGAACACGAACGCTTCTCGGCCCGCCTCGCGAGCATCCCCGGCGCCGAACTGATCCCGTCCTTCGGCGCCTGGATCGTCCTCAAGGTCGAGGACCCGCCGGCCTTCGCGGCCTGGGTCGAGGAGCGCATCCCTGGTGCCGGCTTGACCGTGCCCAGTCACCTCGTGGGCGCGGTGCGCATTCCTGTTCGTTCGGCGAAAGTCAACGAGGCCGTCCAGGAGGCTGTGCGCGAGCATTTCGCTGCGCTGGCCGCCGTTGACCGGCATCTGGATCCGATGTGACGCGATCCTACGTGACGCGATCCCTCGTGACGCGATCCTACGTGAAGTGGTCGGCTGCGACGTGGCTAGGGTCGCGTGCAGCGGCGGGCCGCACTGGAGGGCGGGTTCGCGGGTCGAGGCCCGCCGCCATCCTGTTGTGGCTCCTGTGCGGACCGTTGGCGGGCGCGCAAGAGATGGCAACATCGGCGTCCGAGCGCCGCGCGGAGATTTTGCCCGCCGCCACGCGGGTGAGCGCCGCGATCGAAGCCGACGAACTCGCGGCGCACGTCACGTACCTCGCCGACCACTGCGCGGGGCGCAAGACCGGCACCGCGGGTGAGCACCGCGCAGCGGATTACCTCGCGGCGCGCCTGCGCGAGGCGGGCCTCTTGCCCGCGGGCGACGTCGGCCCCGACGGCGAGCCCACCTACTTCCAGGACGCCGACCTCGTGGAGCGGCGCCTTGGGGGAAGCTCGCGGCTTGAGTTGATCGCCGCCGACGGCACTGCGATCGACCTCGAGCAAGGGCGCGATTTCCGCGTCGAATCGGCGCTGCCGCTCGAAGGCGAGTTTCCGCTGGCGATCGTCGCCGATCTCGCGGACTTCGGTGGCGATCGTCAAAGCCTGGTCGCGACGGCCCAAAGCCACGGCCGCGCGCGGCAATGGGCGTCGCGCCTGGCGGACCAGCCCGCGCCGCCCGCCATCCTTGCGAGCGGCGGAGCGCGGCTCGCGGAAGGCCCGCGTCCCGTGCGGCTTGAGCGCCGCTCGAGCCTCGCACCCACGGCCGTCATCACGCTCAACCGCGAGCTTTTGGCGCGGGTCCTCGCGGGGGAGTTCGAGCGCGTGCGTGTGCGGATCGACGCCACGATCGAGCCTGTGGTGGCCCGCAACGTCGTGGCCCGGCTTCACGCAGCGACCCCCGCCGAGGGGAATGCACTTTCCGAGGCCATCGTCCTGTCGGCGCACTACGACCACTTAGGAACGCGCGAGCCGCGCCCCGACGACGGTCCGGACGCGGACCTCGTGTTCGACGGAGCCGACGACGACGCGAGCGGTGTTGCCGCCGTCCTTGAGATCGCCGAAGCGCTCGCCACGCTGCCCCCGCCCGCACGGGACGTGCTGGTCCTCTTGGCCACCGGCGAGGAGCTGGGTTTGCTTGGGACCTACCACTACCTCGACCAGCCCGTGGTTCCCCTCGACCGCACGGTGCTCAATCTGAACTTCGAGATGGTGGGGCGCCCCGACCCCTTGCTTGGTCCGGGACGGCTGTGGCTGACGGGGTTCGAGCGCACGAACCTCGGCCCGCTCCTGATTGAGCGCGGATTCGACCTGCATCCCGACCCACGGCCGGAACAGCGGTTTTTCGAACGGTCGGACAACTACGCCTTCGCGCGGCTCGGCATCGTCGCGCAAACCCTCTCGAGTTTTGGGAAGCACACCGACTACCACCGCGAAAGCGATGCGGCGTCAACCCTCGATTACGAGCACATGGAGCGCGCCCTTGCGCCGGCCCTTGAGATCGCGCGCCTTGCGGCCACGGGCGAACTCGCGCCGCAGTGGGTGGAAGGGGGCAAACCGACCCCGCGCTGACGGTGGCTCGCGCTGGGAAGGGGCCGTCGATAGGATGTCGCGCCGCACTGATCCGACGCCCCCGCTCCACGCAACGCCCCCATGGCCGCACGCACCGCCCAACCTCCGAAAACCGATCGATCCCCGTCCGCCAAAACGTCCGCCGGAACCCCGCCGGAACGTCGCGTGATCGACGGTGAAGTCGTGGCGGACTCAGCGCAGGACAAGAAGCCCAAGAAGCCGGCCAAAAAAGCCAAAGCAAAGCCGGGCAAGGCGCAAGGCGGGGCGAAGGGCGAGGCGAAGGCAAAACGCGCGCCGCTCACCGCGAAAACCGCGGATCCGATGGCGCTGTACCAGTTGGCCGTCCAATCCCCGGACACCGACGCCGCCTTCCTAGCGCGGGTGTTCAAGAAACTGCGCGGGCGCGAAGCCACCCACCTGCGCGAAGACTTCTGCGGCACCGGTTATCTGATGTCGGCGTGGCTGCGCAAGAGCGCCTCGCGCACGGCGGAGGGTTTCGACATCGATCCCGAGCCGGTGTCGTGGGGACTTGCGCACAACTTTGATGACGTGCCCGACCTCGGGGAGCGCTGCGCGTTCCACCTGAAGGACGTGCGCGAGCCCAGCCATAGGAAACCCGACATCCGCACCGCGCCGAACTTCTCGTGGATGATTTTCACGGAGCGCAACACGATGCTGGACTACTTCCGGCGCGTGCGCGCGGACCTCGTGGACGACGGCGTCTTCGTGCTCGACATCTACGGCGGGCCAGAGGCCTTCGACGAGATGGAAGAGGTTCGCAAGGTTGAAGGGGGCTTCACTTACGTGTGGGACCAAAAGTCCTACGAGCCCGCCACCGGCGCCTACCATTGCCGCATCCACTTCCGCTTCAAGGACGGCAGCGAGCTGCGCAGTGTCTTCGACTACAAGTGGCGCCTGTGGACGCTGCCGGAGGTCGTGGACATCCTGCGCGACGCGGGGTTCGCCGAAGTTGAGAGCTGGTGGGAGGGCACCGACGCCGACGGTGAAAGCGGCAACGGGGTGTTCCGACGCAACGGCAAGGGCGACAACTGCCCCGCGTGGGTGACTTACATCATCGCGAAGAAGTAGGCCCCCCGCATGGAACGATCAGCCCGAGCGCGCGGGCGCAGATCGGCGTGCGCCCGCGAAATCGGGAGGGAGCGGCCAATCCGCGCATCCGCCGCCGCTTAAACGCCGAAGATCGGGGGGTGAAAACCTGTCACCCTCCCGGGCGTGCGCGCGCCCATCGCGCGCCGGCTACGGCGCTCCTCCTGCCGCTTGGTGCCTTGCTCGGCTTCGGCTGCCCCCTGACCCTTGGATGTCAGAGCCCGCCGGCAGCGGAATCCACTGTGGAGCCGCTGACTGCGAATCCGGGTCCGAGAGCTCGGTGGGTGGGCAGCGCTTCTGCAAACGCGCCGCGGGATGGGGAAACCGCGTCCACCGGCGGCGCGGGTGCACCCACCCTACCGGCGGGGCCCCTTGAACGGGACCCGGACGCCGTACTCGAGTACCTCTCGGACTTCGTGGTTTTTGCCGGCCGCGAGGTCAACGCCGAGCAGGCCGCGGGCTCCACCGCGGAGCCAAAACGTCTTGTTCTCGCGTTCGACGCCAACCGCGGGCGCGAGGGGAAGTCCTATGCCGCGGAGCACTTCGCAGTCATGTGGGTGGAAGGCCGTGGGTGGGTCGAACTGGGCGCGACGTCCGATGTGCCCGGCTCGCCCGCGCACTTCGAGCGGCTCGCGGGCGCAGTGATCCCCGCCGGACCGAAGGTTCGATCCGAAGGCGATGCGCTCCGCGGATTGCAGCTTTTCATCGCATCCAAAGAGCTGCACCTTGTTGCCGAGCCGATTGCGCTCACCACGGACCGCCGCGAGGGCGCAAACGCGTTTGCGACGGGAGCCGCGGCAGCGCAACTCAAGTTGGGCGCTCGCACTTTCGTCGGTGTTGTGCACTACGAGCTGTGTTACCTCGCCGGCCTCAACCCGCTCGCGAAGACCTACACGGACCTTTTCGGAGACGGCTACCACGGGGTGTATGCACTGACCGGCGACGGCAGGCCGCTGCGGATGCACCGCAGCGGCGGCCGGCTCGAATCGCTCGTGCAACGTCGCTGCGGGTATTTGGCGCCGACGCCGGGCGCGTCGGTGCGGGAACTGCCGAAGTTCTCGTTCGACCTCTCGAAGCGTTCTTTGGGTGGCTTCTTCCGCTGGCCGGGGCGCTACACCTCGTCGTGGCAGACTCCACTGCCCGCGGCTACGGGCACGGGCGCGGATCGAGCGCCGCTGGATCCGCGACCCACGCAGACATCACGCCTGTCGGTGGACCTGTCCGAACGCGAGACCCTCATCAACTACGTGTTCGGCGGGGTGGCGATCGCGATCGCCACGGGCGAACTGATCGAGGGCGATTCGCGTCAGCCGGTGTTTGGGTTCGCTCTGATCGTGCTGTGAACCCGTGGCTCGCGCGCATCCGGCCGCCGCGCGGATTTCAAGGGCTGGTGGAAACCGCGCGGAGCTGGCCCGCGACGACGTCGATGCGGTCGGCGTGGTGCAGGAGCGGCGCCCGGTCGCCCACTGTGATGCCCGCGGCACGCACGAGACCGTCGTCGAGTTCCAGCAGTTCCGCGCTCCGCAATGACCAGGGTGCGTGCCGGATGCGGCAGATACGCGGCGCTCCGCTGCGGTCGGCCGTGAGGAAGCTGTAGCGCTCGGTCAGAAAGTGCACGAGTTCACCCGGTTGGGCGCGCGCGAGAGGCGCCCCTGCGCGCCAGCGGCAGCGCAGCGACGCCCCGGGAGCGTCCAAACGCTCGACGCCGTACCGGACATCGTCGCCCGTGCGATCGAGATCGATGCGAGCGTTGTAGTAGGGGAGGTGGAAAAGAGTGCGAGCGCCCCACACACCGAGGCGACTCGCGGCGTCGAGCGAAAAAAAGTACACCCCGCGCTCAGCCCCTAAACGGACGTAGGTGCGCACGTTGCACTCGTGAAAATCGGTCACACCGCGCCAGGGCACGCGGGGCAAAAACACGGGACTCACATCGCGCATCGTGAAGGGGACGAGCGCCACCCAAGCCGAACCCTCGAAAGTGTCGAGCTCGAGGCACGGGGGGACGAGCCCGCGCAGGCGCTTTGGCTCGACCGGCCAATGCATGAAGAGCAGGTGTTCCCACCGCATGCGCAGGACTGCGCTGAAATCCGCCATCCGCGGCATTCTAACGGTGGGGGAGCGCGCGGGCCTCAAGTCGGTCAATCCGCAGGGCGCGCGGGGTGCCGCCGGTGCTCAGTCCGACCTCGGTGCCGACGCGCTGGTGCGAAAGATGGATGTAGACCGACTGGTTTCCGCTCGCCAGCGAAAACCGCTGGGCGTGGTTCGATTCGATCGGATACACATCCCCTGCGCTGCGCCATGTGTACGTCACACCCACTGCGCCGTCGCTGCGGGCCGCGCAATCAAGGCGCAGGATCCAGTCCCGGCCGGTTTCCAGTTCGGGAAGCTGGAGGCGGAAGTAACCCTCGCGGCCTTCGAACACCAAAACCGCCAGGCCCGGATAACCGGGCGCGTCGAGCAGCAAGCGCGCTCCATTCTCGGGTTCGAGCCGCTCGGACCAGTCCGAAGGCTCCACGGTGAGCGCCGGGGGCTCGGCCTGCGCGAACAACCGCGCGAGGTCCGGCTGGGCAGCGGGGTCATCCTGGTACGGGAGCGACATCAAGAGGTGGCGCTCGCTGAAGAGCTCGAGCACCGCCTCGGGTTCGAACTCCTCGACCGATTGCTGCTCGTACCGCCGCCATTCCCAGCGCGACTCTTGGAACGCGGTCGCGAGGGTCGGTTGCACCGCGGGCCCGTTCGAATCGTGGAACACGAGCAACTTCTTTGCCGGCGCGCCGGGCCTGCGCCACATCGCGGCCCGCGCGGCCTCAATGCTTTCGCCCGGCTCTGCCGCGCGACCCCTCGACCAGATGCCCTCGTAGGTTTCCTGCCCGACGGCTCCCACGAGGTACAGGCGTGTGTCCCAAAGGTCACTGATTCCGTTCGGGACGTGGTCGAAGCGCAGTTCGCTGGGGTCGGGCAATCGGGCCGGCAATCCCGCAGCGGCCCAGCGGTCGGCGATGGCGCGTCCCGCGGCGGCGGCGCCCCGTGAGGTCCAGTGTGTCCCCAACGGGAAAAAGGTGTAGTCGTCCTCGCGCACACCGTCCACGTCCTTCGCTGCGACCACGGCGTCGGTTGTGTCGAGGACAAAGTCGAGGCCGAGCTCGGCGGCGCGTTCCATGATCTGGTCGACCCGCCGCTGCCCCTTGCGCACGTGGTTCCACGGCAAGAATTCGGGATACACCGAACTCTTTTCAGGGACGAACGCAAACAGGTAGTGGATGCCGCGCTGCGCCAGAAGGCCGCGCCGGCGCTTGGCTGCGGCGAGGAAGTTGTCGACCTCGGCAGAAGTCATCGGGACCTTGCCTGCCGCGTTGGGCAGCGCGTGGCTCGCCGTCAGGAAGATCCAGTCATCCTTGCCGCGCACGACGAGCGGCGACGGTGACGATCCCAGGAGGTTCCAGTGCAAGCGGGCGCGCAGGCTCAGCAACTCGGAACGCAGCGCGTAACGGTCGCCGAAGTAGGACTCGAATCCACGCGGAAAGGCCCGCCAACTCGCAACGCTGCGATTCCACTGCGGCGCCGGCGCAGGGCGTCGGAACTCGAAAGCCACGGCGTCCGGGTCTCCGGCGCCGATCAGGGCGAGTCCACCGGGCAGCAGGAGGCCGGTGCAAAAAAGCACGACGAGCACCCGCGCAGCAAACGGGTGGTGGCGCCAGGCGGCCGGGGGACGCAAAGACGGTTGCATCAGAAGCGGAAGTAGATGAAGGGGTTGTAGGAGCCGCTGGCGAGCTCAGCGACGCAAAGGACGAAGAGCACCAGCAGCGCTGCCGCACTCACGGGTCGCCACGGCCCCGAACGCCCGCGGCCTTGCAGAAGGGTCGCGACCCGCGCTGCCGCGAACAGGGGAATGCGCGTCGAGCCGACCACCGCGACCGCGAAGGTGACGACGATCAGGGGTGAGAGCAACGGGGCGATTTCGAGGGTGCCCGCTAGCGGCCGTCCGAACGGCAACATCGCGTGCAGGAGCGCCACACACCCCGCGAAAGTTTCGGCGCTGAAGATGGGCCACCCGAGCGCCAGGACGAACGTGGTGTAGATCCGACCCGACACCGCGCCCAACCTGCGACCGAGGAAGGCGCGCTCGATGACGATCAACAGGCCGTGGTAAGCCCCGAACAGCACGTAGTTCCACGCCGCCCCGTGCCACAACCCGACCAACAGGAACACCGTCCACAGGTTCAGGTAAGTGCGCACGCGCCCAACGCGACTGCCGCCCATCGGGATGTACAGGTAGTCGCGGAACCACGAGCTGAGGGACACGTGCCAGCGTCTCCAAAACTCGTGAATGGACCGCGATTCATAGGGATGCAGGAAGTTCTCTTTGAAGCGGAAACCGAACATGCGGCCCAGGCCGATTGCCATGTCCGAATAGCCGGAAAAATCGAAGTAGAGCTGTCCTGCGTAGGCCAGCATTGCGAACCACGCGGCGGCCGTGCTGACTTCGTCGCCGGGGGTCCTCAGCACCAACTCGACCGGCACGGCAAGCACGTTGGCCACGAGGACTTTTTTGGCGAGGCCCTGCACAAAGCGCTGGATGCCGCTCGCAAACAGGTGCAAACGGTGTTTGCGGCGGTTCAGTTGGCGGGCCACGTCCGAGTAGCGCACGATGGGGCCCGCGATCAACTGCGGAAACAGCGCGATGTAGAGCGCGAAGTCCTGGATCCGGCGCTGGGGCGCAGCTTGGTTGCGCCACACGTCGATCAGGTAGCTGATCGCTTGGAACGTGAAGAACGAGATCCCGATGGGCAGGTGGATCTGGAAGTTCCCCCAGTGCGCGGGCAGGTCCAATCCGACCTCGGTTCCGATGCCGTACAGGCTCCGGACCAACCAACCCAGGTACTTGAAGACCGCAAGCAGGCCGAGATTGAACACGAGGCCCATCACGAGCGCGGCCTTGCGCGTCGACGTCGTGTTTGCCCGCGCGACGATATGTCCGGCCACGTGGTTGCCGAGGATCGACACTAGCATCAGGCCGGTGTAAAGTGCCTCACCCCACGCGTAGAAGAGGAGGCTGAAAGCCAGCAGCACCGTGTTCCGCAGGCCGCGCGGTGCCAGGTAATAAAACCCGAGGCAAAGCGGCAGGAAGACAAACAGGAAGGTCGTCGAGCTG